>JAICWE010000040.1 GCA_025934955.1 Gemmatimonadales bacterium
CAGTCCCGGATAGTGCACCCGCGCAAAGGCCGGATGCCCGGCGGCCCACTGCGCCACGGCGAGGCCGTTGACGTTGTGCCGCGCCATCCGCACCGCGAGCGTGCGCAACCCGCGGTCCACCAGCCATGCGGCGTGCGGGTCGATCGGCGCGCCCCACGTCCGGGCCAGACGGGTCACTTCCTCGATGATCGGCGCGCTGCCGGCGACGGCGCCCGCGATGACGTCGCTATGGCCGTTGAGGTACTTCGTCGCGCTGGTGATGACGACGTCGGCGCCGTGCTCCAGCGGGCGGAAGTTCAGGGGGCTGGCGAACGTCGCGTCCACCAGGAGCGCCACGCCGGCGTCGCGCGCGATCTGCGCGATCAGCGTCAGGTCCACGACGCGGAGCAGCGGGTTGGTCGGGGTCTCCACGAAGATGGCGCGGGTGTGCTTCCGCATGGCGCGGCGCCAGCCGCGCGGCTGCTCCGGGTCCACGTAGGTCACCGCGATGCCGAACTTGGTCAGCTCCTCGTCGAACAGCTGCTGGGTGCCGCCGTAGATCCAGCTGCTGGACACGAGATGGTCGCCGGGGCGGAGCACCGCGAGGTGCGCCAGCGTCGTCGCCGCCATGCCGCTGGCGACGAAGATGGCGTCCTCCGCCCCCTCGAGCAGCGCGTACTTCGCGGCCAGCGCGAGCTGCGCGGGATTGTTGCCGTAGCGACTGTAGATCACCTCTTCGTCGCTCCCGACCGGGTTGACGAAGGTGGCGCTCTGGACGATCGGCGGCACGACGGGCGACCAGTCGGCCCGCCGGTGCGGCTGCCCGTGGATGGCGATGGTGGACGGCCCGAAGCGGCGGCGGCTCACGCGCGGCCGTTCACGAGCGGATGGTCATGCGGAGCGGAGACTCATGCAACGCGCAGCGGAAGGAACGCGCCGGCTTCATGCCGCACCAGGCGCTGCGCCGCGAGCGTGTCGAGTGCCCAGCGCGCGCGCTGGGCGTCCCAGCCGAGCGCGGCGGCGAGCGCATCGGCGTCGCCGCCGTCGCCCGCCCGATCGGTGAGCCATCCCAGCGCCGCTCTCGCGTCGTCCGGTACGCGTCCGAGCACCGAGATCCCCTCGTCCGGGCAGACGGCGAGCACCGCCAGGCCGTGGTGGGTGAGGACGTGCTCGATGGCCTCGCGCTGGTGGTCGTGCAGTCCCGCGAGCACGACGTACTGCGACGGCGCGGCGTCGGCGGCGAGCAGGAGCTTGGCGACGATTTCGTCGGCGCAGCTCAGGTCGAGCAGCTCGACGGCGGAGAAATCGAGGAGCACGGTGCGGCAGCCGGTGCCGGCGAGGGTGGCTTCGATGCAGCGGCGCACGAGCGCGCCGGTGGGGCGGGTGACGAGGTTGCGGTACGGCGTGGCGACGGCCTCGCGCAGGACACGATCGAGCCGGATCGTCTGAATCATCGAGCCTCGGCGTCCTGCGCGGGAATGACCACCTGCACCTGAGCCCCCGGGAAGAACGGGAGATGCTCCACCAGCGGCACGTCGTCGTCCCATGGCGGTACGATGGCGAGCCGTGCCGTGCCGCTCCGGATGCTGATCTTGCCGTCCCATCGGGCGAGATAGCGCTTGATTCCGGCGAGTCCCTGACCGCGGCCGGGATCGCGGAAGCGGCTCACGTTGTGGATGAGACCCGCCTCGAGCGCGGCGGCATCGCGCCAGCGCTCGCCGTAGCGCTTGGCCTGCGCCGCCTCCAGTGAACGGCGGAACCCGACGCCGGCATCGCTCACCGCGATCGTCACCACCCGCCGCCCCAGCCGGCGCCGGTAGGTGTACGCCTGCACCGCCACCCAACCGCCCGTGCCCGCATGCTCCACAATATTCTGGCACGACTCCGAAAGCGCCATACCGAATCCCATCGTCGCCTTCGCCTCGATGCCGAGCTCCTTGTTGAGGATGCGCGCGGCATTCTCCTGGATGCCGCCCACGATCTCGATCACGTCGTCCATGGCGCGGATCGGCGTGATCGGGACCAGCACTTCACTCGGCCCCTCCGCGCGCGCCTTGGGCACCCGGCCGTGGATCTCGAACAGCTCGGCTGCGTGCTGGAAGAATCCGATGCGGCTCCAGTAGCTCCGGACCTCGTCGCTGGCGGGAACGGTGAAGAGCGGCCGCTCCAGCCGCAGCTCGGCGAGCGCCTGGCCGGCGGTGAGGAGGCCGATCAGCCCGTACGGCGCGGCCCACTGCGCGGCGCGCGCGTCGATCAGGAGCCGTCCCTCGGGCGGCCACTCGCCGATCGCGGCGGCGAACTGGTCGAAGCTCCGATCGTCGAAGGTGGCCGGTACCTCGACGACGCGCGTCACCGGGGGCCGCCGGCATCCGCCGTCAGCAGCTCGCCCCGCAGGTGGCGGCCAAGTCCGCCGGCGCCGCGGAAGCCGGCGTTGCGCGCGGCCATCGCGTTGGCGTGGCGGAGGGCGGGTTCGACCGCGTCGGCCGCGAGCCGCCGGGCGCAGAGCGCCGCGCCGAAGACGTCACCGCAGCCGGTGGGATCGAGCACGTCGACCGACGGCGCCGGCACCAGCGCGGTGCGCACCGCCCCCCCGCCGTCCACGCCGGGCGCGGCGACGTAGGCCGCGCCGCGCGCGCCGAGCGTCACCACCAGCAGTGACACGCCGGCCCCGATGGCGTCGGCGGCGAGCGCGAGCGGGTCCGGCGAGAGCTGGCGCATCTCGTCCTCGTTCATCTGGATCGTGTCGAAGCAGCCGAACCACGACGGCGCGTCGGGAAGGGGACGGAGCACCCGCATCCCGTCGTGCTGCATGCCGAGAAAGAGACTGTGCAGATCGGCGTAGATGGGGCCGCGGAAGCCGCGCCGGAGCGCCTCCGCGGTGCCGAGGCACAGCTCGAAGCCGGAGATGAAGTTCACGTAGAGCGCATCGAGATCCCGCACCATGGGGCCGAGCTCGGCCCAGGTCCACGCCGGCACTCCGCCGCTCATCCGCTCGCAGCGCCGCTCGGCGCTCTGATAGTGCAGCACGACGCGGTTGTTGGGGACCGGCACCTCGACGCATCGGGCGCCTCGTGCCAGACGCCGGAGTGTCCCGAGAAACCGGGCGGCCTCGCTCGCGAGGTCGCGGCCGACCTTGATGAGCGGGACGATCTGCCAATCGTCAGGCAGACTCGCATCCATGCCGGCGAGCGCATACGCAATGCCGCCCCACTCCTCGGCGGGACGCGCGCCGGGATCGCGACCGTGGATCACGTCCCAGACCATCGAGCCGATCACGCCGATTCTGGGCATGTCGCTAGTTCGTGTCCGCCGGGCCGTGCGCCCCGCGGTGCGTGCAGCGGCGCGCAGGTCCGCCTGCTCCCGCGCGGAGCACGGAGGCCTGAGCCGACCCCGGATCCCGACGCGGCCTGCCGCCCAGCGTCACGCGATCCCCTGCTGATCGAGGAACACCCGGGCCGCGCCGTACACGCCGGCGGTCCCGATCAGCTCGCCGGGAAGGATGCGGCACACCGCCACGGCCGGCTTGAACGCGCGCCGCGCCACCTCGCGACGGAGCGGTGTGAACAGCAGGTCGCCGGCGAGCGTGACGCCGCCGACCACCGCGACGACTTCCGGGTTGAAGATGTTGACGAGGTTGGCGACTCCGGCGCCGAGATAGCGCGCGGTCTCGGCGACGACGTCCCCGGCGAGCACGTCGCCGGCCGCGGCGGCGGTGTACACCGTCTGCGCCGTCACCCGGCTCAGATCGCCGCCGACGTACTCGGGGAGACGCGACTCGGCGCCGGCCTGGAGCTCCTCGACCGCGCGCAGCGCGATGTTGGGCCCCGACGCGTACGCCTCGAGGCAGCCGTAGTTCCCGCACTTGCAGCGGCGGCCCTCGGGGTCGATCGTCGCGTGGCCGATCTCGCCGGCGCAATCGGAGGCGCCGTGGTAGAGCTTGCCCTCGAGGATCAGCCCGCCGCCGATGCCGGTGCCGATGGTCACGCCGATCGCGTTGCGGGTGCCCCGCGCCGCGCCGCGCCACCATTCGCCGAGCACCGCGCAGTTGGCGTCGTTGTCGAGCGCGGCGGGGAGGCCGAGCCGGTCGTGCAGCAGCTGGCGGAGCGGGAGGTTGACCCAGCCGAGATTCGGCGTGAGCAGCACGATGCCGCTCTTCGTGTCCAGCGGTCCGGGCGCGCCGACGCCGATGCCGAGGAACTCGGCGGCGGGATCTTCGCGGCGGGTCGCCTCGATGACGCGGCGGGTCAGGGCCACGAGCCGGTCGATCACGTCCGCGGCGCCCGACTCGGCCTGGGTCGGCTCGCTCATCTCGGCGACGAGTGCCGAGCCGTCGCGCGCCACGCTGCCCACGACGAGGTTGGTCCCGCCGATGTCGATCCCGATCACGTACTGCACGTCGCCCCCTCCCGGCGCCGCTCCCGCGCGCGCGCTACGACCGACTCGAGCGCGTCCGCGACGGTGGTCACGCTCAGCCCCTCCAGGCACCGGTGGTGATCCAGCGGGCACACCGCCTGATGTCCGCTAGGCGCGCAGGGCCGGCAGAGCAGCTCGTCCACGCCGAGCGTCAGGTCGAGCGGACCGATCGGGCCGAAGCCGTAGCCCGGCACCGTGGGACCGAAGAGCGCCACCACCGGCGTGCCGACGGCGGTCGCCAGATGGAGCGCCGCGGCTTCGTTGGTGACGAGCGCCTCGGCTCGCTCGATGAGCGCGGCGCTGACCCGCGGCCCGACGCCGCCCGCGGCACTCCGCACCCGATCCGGGGCTGCGGCGGTGACCGCGTCGCCTAACGCGGCGTCGCTGCCGCCGCCGATCACGACGACCGTCCGGTCGAGCGCCGCGGCGAGGGCGGGGAAGTGCGGCCAGCGCTTGGCGCCCCAGATCGAGCCCGGCGCGATACCGACGTACGGGCCGGTCACGCCGTGCGCCGTGAGCCACCGCTCGGCCTCGAGTCGGTCCACCTTGTTGAGGCCAAGGATGGGCGGCGGAGCCGCCGGGGGGGCCGGCCCATCGCCCTCAACGCCGGCGAGGGCGGCGATGCGCGCGCTCTCGTGACCGAGCATCGGACGCGTGACCTTCCGGGTATAAAGCGTCGCGGCCGGACTGTCGCTGAAGCCGACCCGCTCCGGCACCCGCGCCGCAAAGGCGAGCGACGCCGCGCGCCAGGAGCGGTGCGGGAGATACGCGGCGGCATAGCGCCGGGCCCGAAGCTGCGCCGCGACGCGGCGCACGCCGCGCCAGCCGGCGTCGGCGCCGCGCTTGTCGTAGCGGATGACGGCGCGCACCGCCGGATGCGGCTCGAGCAGCGGCGCTGACGACGGCGTCGTCACCACGTCCACCGGCCCGTGCCGCTCGGCCAGCACCGCGAGCAGCGACGTGGTGAGCACCACGTCGCCCATGTACGCGGCCTGGATCACGACTCCACCCGAGCGGCGGCGGCCGAGCACGCTCAGGAGTCCACCTGCAGCACCGCCAGGAACGCCTCCTGCGGGATCTCCACCGCGCCGATCTGCTTCATGCGCTTCTTCCCCTCCTTCTGCTTCTCGAGGAGCTTGCGCTTACGGGTGATGTCGCCACCGTAGCACTTGGCCAGCACGTCCTTGCGGAAGGCGCTGATGGTCTCGCGCGCGATGATCTTCTGGCCCACCGCCGCCTGGATCGCGACCTGGTATAGCTGCCGCGGGATCAGCTCCTTGAGCTTCTCCGCCACCTTGCGGCCGTAGTCGTACGCCTTGTCCTTGTGGATGATCACGCTGAAGGCGTCGATCTGGTCGCCGTTGAGCAGCATGTCCAGCTTGACCAGATCGCTCTCGCGGAAGTCGGCCACCTCGTAATCGAGCGAGGCGTAGCCGCGGCTGATGGACTTGAGCCGGTCGTAGAAGTCCAGCACGATCTCGCCGAGGGGAAACTCGAAATCGAACTCGACGCGGGCGGTGTCGAGGTAGTGCATGCCGTTGTAGATGCCGCGGCGGTCCTGCCCCAGCTTCATGATGCCGCCGATGTACTCGGCGGGCGCCATGATGCGCGCCTTCACGTACGGCTCCTCGATCCGCGCGATCTCCGCCGGATCGGGGAGATTGGTCGGGTTCTCCAGCAGGAGCACGGTGCCGTCGGTGCGATAGACGTGGTACTCCACTGTCGGCACCGTGGTGATCAGGTCGAGGTTGAACTCGCGCTCCAACCGCTCCTGCACGATCTCCATGTGGAGCAGCCCGAGGAAGCCGCAACGGAAACCGAAGCCGAGCGCGGTGGAGGCCTCCGGCTCGTAGTGCAGCGACGCGTCGTTGAGCCGGAGCTTCTCCAGCGCGTCGCGCAGGCCCTCGTACTGTTCCGAGTCGGTGGGATAGACGCCGGCGAACACCATGGACTTGACGTCGCGATAGCCCGGGAGCAGCTCGGTCGCGCGGTCGGCGGCGTCGAGGACGGTGTCGCCGACGCGGGCGTCGCGCACCTCGCGCAGACTCGCGACCACGTAGCCGACCTCGCCCGCCTCGAGCAGGTCGGCGCGGCGCTGGCCGAGCTGGAGATAGCCGACTTCCTCGACCCGGTACACCTCGTCCGGGTGCGCGCCGAACGCGATCTGCATGCCGTCGCGCAGGGCGCCGTCCACCACCCGCACGCTGGGAATGGCGCCGCGATAGCGGTCGTAGTACGAGTCGAAGATCAGCGCGCGAAGCGGCGCCTCTTCCTGCCCGTGCGGCGGCGGCACCCGCGCGACGATCGCCTCCAGCAGGTCGGGAATGCCGGTGCCTTCCTTGGCGGAGACGGCGAGGATCTCCTCGCGCTTCGCGCCGATCAGATCCATGATCTCCCTGGCGCGCCGCTCCGGCTCGGCGCCGGGGAGGTCAATCTTGTTGAGCACCGGGATGATCTCGAGCCCGGCGTCCATCGCGAGGAAGAGGTTGGAAAGTGTCTGGGCCTGGATCCCCTGCGATGCGTCCACGACGAGGATGGCGCCCTCGCACGCGGCGAGCGAGCGGGAAACCTCGTAGGTGAAGTCCACGTGGCCCGGGGTGTCGATCAGATTGAGCTCGTACTCCCGCCCGTCGCGCGCGCCGTAGGTCATCCGCACGGCGTTCAGCTTGATGGTGATCCCGCGCTCGCGCTCCAGGTCCATGGTGTCCAGGAGCTGGTCGCGCATCTGGCGCTTGGCCACCGCGCCGGTCGCCTCGATGAGGCGGTCGGCGAGGGTGGACTTGCCGTGGTCGATGTGCGCGACGATGCAGAAATTGCGAATGCGGGCCTGGGACATGGCGCAAGAATATACACGCGCGGCCCCCCGCTCCGGCGGGCGCGCTTCCGGCTCTGATTAGCTTGCTGCGTGCCGAACCGCCGCCGCTCGTCGGACCTCGAGATGCTCCTCGTCACGCTGATCTGGGGCCTCAACTTCAGCGTGACCAAGGGCGCGTTCCGCTATCTCCCGCCGCTGGCGTTCACCGGGATCCGGTTCGCTTTCGCCAGCGCGCTCCTGGTGCCCCTCCGCCGCCGCATCGAGGGCGACACGCCGCTTCCGCCCGGCGCCCTGCCGCGGCTCATCCTGCTCGGCATCGTGGGCAACACGCTGTACCAGATCGGCTTCATCGAGGGACTCGACCGCACGACGGCGTCCAACAGCGCGCTGATCCTCGCCTCGATGCCGACGGTCGTCGCCGTCTGCGCCGGGATCCTCGGTCTCGAGCGGATCACCCGCCGCATCGGCGCGGGGATCGGGATCGCGACGGCGGGCGTCGTGCTCGTGGTCGCGGCGCGCGGCGCGGGTTTCTCGCACGAGACGCTGCCGGGCGATCTGCTCACGCTGGCCGCGCTGGCCTGCTGGTCCGCGTATACGCTCGGACTCCGCATGCTGCCGGCGGGGGTGTCACCGCTGCGGGTCACGACGGTGACGACCATCGCGGGCATGCCCGGGCTGGTGCTGGTCGGGTTGCCGCAGATCGTGCACACCGACTGGAGCGCGGTCGCGGCACCGGGCTGGGCCGCGCTCGCGTACTCGACGCTGCTGTCGCTGGTCGTCGCCTACCTGCTGTGGAATCGGAGTGTTCAGGTGGCGGGGCCGAGCCGCACGGTGGTGTTCATGTGCGTGACGCCGATCTTCGCCGTCGCGTCCGCGTGGCTCCTGCTCGGCGAGGTGCCGGTGCCGCTCCAGGCGGTCGGCGCGGCGCTGATCATCGGCGGCGTGCTGCTGACCCGGCGGTAGCGGGCACTGCCGCGCCGCGGTCGCTTGACCGGCGTTCGCGGACGAACGCTATTTGACCGGTGTCCCTTCGTCGCCGGACCGGGCCCATGACTCACCAACCACTCGGCATCATCGTCCGCGCGGCGCTCGTCTCCGCCCGCCAGGCGCTGCACGACTACCGGCGCGCCGCCGTGCTGCTGGCCGCCGCGGCGGCGCTGGCGCTCGCGGCGGCGGGGCCGGTCATGTTGCTCGCCGATGCGTCCGCTGCGGGCGTGGGCCTCCGCCTGCAGCCCGCGCCGCTCGGCGGAACGGAGCCGGTGCTCGACGCCGCCGCGCGGTCGGTCGCGGCAACTCGGCAAGGCGCGGTGGACACGCTGTCGATCATGCTGCTCGCCCTCGCTGCCGCCACGCTCGCCGTCGGCATCGTGACCATCGCGGCGCTCTCGGCCACGCGCGAGTCGGAGCGCGCGGCGGAGCTGTCGGTGCGACGCGCCGTCGGCGCGGGCCACCGGACCCTGGTCGCCGCCGCACTGCTGGAGGGTGGAGGACTCGCGCTGATCGGGCTCGCGATCGGCGCAGCGGCCGGCGCGGTGCTGTGGCGGGAGGCATCCGGCAGCTGGCCCGGCAGCATCCGAGCGGCGGTGCACGGCGGCGCGATCGGAGGCATCGCCGTGTTCGCGCTCGTCGTCGCCGTCGCCGGCAGTGTGCTGCTCCCTGTCGCCTTTCCGCGCCGCCGCATCGCGCAGATGGACTCGGCGCAGCCGACCCCGCTCGCGCCCGCCGCGATTCAGCTCGGCCTCAGTCTCATCGCGCTGACCGGCGGCACGCTGGTGGCCCGGCAGGCCGCGCGCTGGTCCGCCGCGCCGCCGACCGCGCCGGACGGCTCGGTGCTCACGCTCACGCCGGCGGATACGACCGCCGCGGCGCGGGCCGAGACGTATCGCGCGCTGCTCGCGCGCCTGGCGGAGCGGGCGGCGCCGGGTTCGGTGAGTCTCACCGCGCCGGGCACGCTGCTCGGCCTCGGGCCGGTGAGTGAAGTGACGACCGACTGCGGCGCGTGCAGCGAAGGCGGCCTGTTCGTTCCGTGGCGGGTCAAGCCGGCCACGTACCAGTTCCTCAGCGCCGACACCTTCCGGCTCATGCGCGTCGGCATCGTCGCGGGGCGCGGGATCACGGGGGACGATCGCTGGGGCGCGCCGCGCGTGGCCGTCGTGAGCCGGAGCCTCGCCACGCGCGAGTTCCAGGACGGCGCGGCCATCGGGCGGCGGATCAAGGTGGCGGGCGCCGGCTCCGAGTGGTCCACCGTCGTCGGCATCGTGGAGGATTCGTCGCCTGCCGGGCTCGGCGGCGCGTCGGAGCCGAGCTACGCCGTGTACCTGAGCGTGCTCCAGTATCCGCCGCCGTCGGTCGATCTGCTGGTCCGGGCACCGCCCGGCGTCGACACGGCCGAGTCGGTCCGACCGGCACTCGAAGCGACGCTCGGCGGACCGATCCGCGGCGGGTGGCGCAGCGAGTCGTCACTCCGCGCGGATGAGGCGCGGCCGCTCCGCTGGTTCGGGCAATGGCTGGCATGGGAAGGCTGGGCGATGCTGCTGATCGCGACGCTCGGCGCGGCGGCGCTGATGCACCTGTGGGTCCGCTCGCTCGCCGCGGAGCTGGGCGTGCGGCGCGCGGTGGGTGCGCGGCGGTGGCAGGTGCTCGGCTTCGTGCTGCTCCGCGCGATGGCGGTCGGCGCGGCCGGCGTCGCCGTGGCGCTCTGGTTCGGGCCGCCGGTGTGGGGCATCCTGCCGACGTTCCTGACCGGCGCGGCGCCGTGGGCGCCGTCCGTCATCGCGAAGTTCGCGGCGCTGCTGGTGAGCTGCGTGCTGCTTGCCGGGTTGCCGCCGGCGCGGCATGCGGCACGCGCTCCGATCGTCCAGCTCATCGGATCCGGCGGGACCTGAGCGCGCCACCGAATCGGCGCGTCAGCGGGCCGCGAGCTCCTCCAGCCGCGCCATGGCGCGGCGGAGGTGGGGGATCACGATGCTCCCGCCCACCACCAGGCCGACCGAGAAGACCTCCAGGAACTCCTCCCGCGTCACGCCTTCCTCGTGGCAGCGCACGACGTGATAGGTGATGCAGTCGTCGCAGCGGAGTACCAGGCTCGAGACCAGCCCGAGCATCTCCTTCGTCCTGGTCCCGAGCGCGCCCGCCTCGTAGGCCCGGCCGTCGAGCGCAAAGAAGCGGTTGATCGTGAGATTGCCGGCACCGAGGATGACGTCGTTCATCCGCGAGCGGAAGGCGTCGAAGTCGGCCAGCGGGTTGGCGGTATCGGACATGGATGGTCGAGGAATCGCTACGCGTCCAGCTCGGCCGCCCGCTCGACGATGCGGCCGACCAGCCCGTAGCGCAGCGCCGCTTCGGCGCTGAGCCAGAAGTTCCGGTGGGTGTCCTCCTCGATCCGCTCGAGCGGCTGGCCGGTCTCCCGCGCGAAGATGCGGTTGAGGCGGTCGCGCATCCGGATGATCTCGCGCGCCTCGATGTCGATGTCGCTCGCGGTGCCGCCGCTGCCGCCGGCCGGCTGGTGCAGCAGGAAGCGGGTGTTGGGGAGGCAGAAGCGCTGCTCCCGCGCCGCGGCGACGTAGATCAGCGCGCCGGCGCTCGCCACCCAGCCGGTACCGATCATCCGGATCTTCGGCCGGATGAAGCGCACGAGATCGTGAATCGTGTCGCCGGCCTCGACGTGGCCGCCCTGCGAGTTGACGAAGATCGTGATATCCGCATCGGAATCGGCGGAGAGCGCCAGCAGCTGGCTCGCGACGCTGGCGGCCAGCTTCTGGGTGATCTCGCCGCTGATGATGACGGTACGCGCCCGCAGCAGGCGCTCGGCCAGGACGTCGTTGGCCGGAGCGGGTACGCTCTCGGGCCCGGAATTACGGCGCATGGGGTCTCCAGATGAGGTCAGGTCCGGCCGAAGTGTAATGCGCCGTTGGCGAGGTGCCACTACCTTGGGGCATGCCCGCGGCGCCCGTGGTCGGCACTTCGCCACCCAGCCGGCTTCCGCGGTACCCACGGGAGAGCGCCTGGTGCCCAAGCGGAACTTCGGCTACGAGAAGCGTCAGAAGGAATTGAACAAGCAGCGGAAGCGGGAAGAGAAGCAGCAGCGCAAGCTGGACCGCGCCAACACCGCCGCGCAGGATGCCGAGCCCGCCTCGGCGCCGGAGAGCGAGCTGCCGCCGCGCGAGTGACGCCGTGCCGGCTCCGCGCCGGCTCCATCCTCACCTCCCCACGATCGTCCGGTAGCTCTCCGGATTCCACTTCGGCCGCGCGGGATCGTCGCCCACGTCGGCGCCGAGCCAGAACAGCAGCCGCAGCAGCCGCGCTTCCTTGTCGTTCTCGATCTTGTCGGCCGAGTCGCTGGGGCGATGGTAGTCCTGGTGCAGGCCGCTGGTGAAGAACAGGATCGGCACGCCGCGCCGCGCAAAGTTGTAGTGATCGGAGCGGAAGAAGATGTGTTCCTCGGGCCAGGGGTCGGGGATCGCGTGCATTCGCAACTCCGGGTGCGCCGCCTCGGTGCGCCGGAGCCGGCGCGCGAGGTCGGAGTGCTCGAGACCGACGACGGCGACCGTGTCCCTCCAGTTGCGGCCGATCATATCGAGGTTGAGATCCGCCGCCATCGCGGCGAGCGGCACCGGCGGATGCGCGGTGAACCAGTTGCTCCCCCACAGCCCCTTTTCCTCGCCGCTCACCGCGAGGAAGATGATCGAGCGGCGCGGCCGCGCGCCGGGCTGCGCGAAGGCTTCCGCCAGCTCCAGCACGCCGGCGGTGCCCGATGCGTCGTCGTCGGCGCCGTTGTTGATGCTGTCGGCCGCGCCATGGGTGATCCCGATGTGATCCATGTGCGCCGAGTAGACGACGTACTGCGCGGCGAGCGCCCGGTCGGTTCCCTCGAGAATGCCGGCGACGTTAGGCGCGGAGGCGCGCTGGAGCACGGTGTCGCGCAGAGTGAGCTCGGCCTCCCAGCCCTCGGGCGCCTCCAGCGCCGCCGCGGGAGGGAGCCGGGCGCTCGCCTTCGCCTGGAGCACGCCGACGACGGGCAGGCTTTCCGGCTCGGCGCCGGGTCGGGCGGTGCGCGGGGCGCGGGTTCGCGCCGCGAGCCGCGCCAGCTCCACCGAGTCGGGGGCGATCACGGCGACGACGGCGAGCGCGCCGGCGTCGTGCATGGCGGCGATCGCCGGATTCACGCTCGCCGGCATGCTCGCGAGATTCACGGGCAGCACCACGATCCGGTTCCGGAACGCCGCCGGTGTGATCCGGTCCGGCTCGATCGGACCATCGAGGACCAGCAGCGGGCCCCGGATCGGCCGGTCGGGCACGGCGCCGCTGAACCGGACGGCGCCGTTCGCGAACGAAACGGCCAGCCGCGTCTCACCGTGCTCGCGGATGACGACGCGGGACGAATCGGTGAGCAGTTGCCGCCGCTCGATCGGATAGCGCTGGATATAGTCGCCGCCGTCGCCCGCCGGCCGAAGCCCGAGCCGGCGGAACTCGCCCGCGATGTACGCGGCCGTGAGCTCGAGCCCGCGGCTCGGCGTGTCGCGGCCGAGCATCGAGTCGTCGGCGATGATCCCGATGCGCCGGCGGACGTCGGCGGCGGTGATGGTCCGCGCGGCGGCGGCTCGCGCCGGCGCGGGCGATTGAGCGCGGAGCGGCGGCGCCACGAACGGCGCCGCCGCGATGAGGAGTGCGAGCGGAAGAGCGGACCGGATTACGAGGGCTTGTGGCGGCGAAGCTGCGGCTCGCCGGTGGTGCGCGGGCGCTCGGCCGGCTGGTGTCCGCTCTCGCGCGGCTTTTCCGGCTCGGTCTTCTTCCCGCCGCTGTCGCCCTTGTGCTCCGGCTGCCTGGGCGGCGGCTGTCGTTCCGCCGGCGGCCGCTCCTTGCCGCTCGGCTGCTGGGCAGCGAGCGCCGTCGCCATGAAGGCGGCGAGGACGAGCGCGATGGGCAGGCAACGCATGAACCCTCCAGGAGACCGAGCGCGTAGCGGCGCCGGCAGAGCAGGTAGTGTGCCACCCGCGCTCGCCGGCACGCGCCGTCCTTGACCCTGTCTCTTCGCCCCGGATACGATACCCTCTGAATGATCCGTTCCGAATCGACCGCCGGCCGTGCGCGCCTCGATCTGCTCGATCCGCTCGAGGTCTCCCGGCTGGGAGGTCTCGAGCTGGTGACGCAGGGCGTGGTCGAGGGCTTTCTCGCCGGGCTGCACCGCTCGCCCCGCCGCGGGTTCTCCGTCGAGTTCGCCGAGCACCGGATGTACCAGCCGGGCGACGAGCTGCGCTACGTGGACTGGAAGATACTCGGCCGCAATGATCGACTGTACGTGAAGCAGTATGAGGAAGAGACCAACCTCCGCGCCATGGTCGTGTGCGACGCCAGCCGCTCGATGGCGTGGACCGGCAACCCCGACACGACGCTGCCGAAGCTCGCCTACGCCCAGCGGCTCATCGCCGCCCTCTCGCTCGTTCTCCTCCGCCAGCGCGACGCCACCGGGCTCATCGTCTTCGACGACGAGGTGCGCAGCGTCACGCCGCCGCGCTCCCGGCCGAGCCACTGGCCGGAGCTCCTGCGCACGCTGGGATCGATGACGCCGGGGCAGGGGACGGCGGCGGAGCCGGCGCTCCGCCGGGTGGTGAGCCAGCTCCGCCGGCGCGGCCTGGTCGTCTTCGTGTCCGATCTCCTGCTCGACCGCGATCTGGCGCTCACCGTGCTCCGCTTCCTCCGCCATCGCGGCCATCAGGTGCTGGTGCTCCACGTGATGGACCCGGCGGAGGTGACGCTGCACGGGCCGGCGGAGGCGCGCTTCGAGGATCCGGAGACACATGCGTCGGTGATGCTCCGACCGCGCGACTGGGCCGGCGCCTACGCGCGCACCGTGGAGGATGCCGTCGCCGGCTGGCGGCTGGCCTGTCGCCGGAACGGGATCGGCTATCACCGCATCACCACCGACACGCCCTACGGTCACGTGCTGCGCGCCGCCCTCGCGCCACCGCGCCGGGAGCGCGTGCGATGATCGGATTTCTCCATCCGTGGGTGCTCGCCGGCCTTGCGGCGGCGGGCGTGCCGGTTCTGCTCCACCTGCTCGCGCGGCGCGAGCCTCCCACCGTCGTCTTCCCCGCCGTCCGCTACCTGGTCGACACCACCCGCGAGCACCAGCGCCGGCTCAAGCTGCAGAACCTGCTGCTGCTGCTGCTGCGCACCGGCATGGTCGCGTCACTCGTGCTCGCGGCCGCGGGTCCGACCGCGCCGCTCCGCGGGGTCCCGGGCCACGCGCCGAGCGCGCTGGTCGTGGTGCTCGACAACAGCGCGAGCAGCGGCGCGATTGTCGGCGGCACGCCGCTGCTCGCGCGGCTCAAGAGCGCGGCGCGCGCCGCACTCGACCGCGCCACGCCGAGCGACGCGCTCTGGCTCGTCACGGCCGACGGCGTGCCGCGCCGGGGCGACGGGGCCGAGCTGGCGACGCTGATCGGATCGCTCGGTGTCTCGCCGCGCCGGCTGGATCTGGGCGCCGCGCTCGGCGCGGCCGTCGAGGTGCTCTCGACCGACCGCCGGCCCGGCCAGGTGCTGCTGCTCTCGGATCTCCAGGCCTCGGCGCTCTCGCCGGCCTCGGTGCCGGTGCCGCTCGTCGTCGCCCGGCCCGATGCGCCGGCGGTCCGCAACGTCGGCATCGCGTCGCTCGACGTGGGGCCGCAGCCGTGGAGCACCGACGGCGGTCGGGTCAACGTCGTGCTCGCCGGCGACTCCGGCGCCGCGGTGCCGATGACCGTGACGCTCGGCGGGCGCCAGCGGCAGGCGTTAGGCGCCACCGGCGCCGCCGTGACGGTCGCCCTGCCGGGCGTGGCGGCGGGCTGGTGGCAGATCGACGCCGCGGTCGAGGGAGATGAGCTTCGCCTCGACGACCGGCGCACCGCGAGCGTGCGGGTGGCGCCCCTCGCGCGCGCCGATTGCAGCGCGGCGGGCCGCTTCGCCGCGGCCGCGTGCGACGTGCTCCGCGGGAACGGGCGGCTCGCGAGCGGCAGCGAGATCACGCTGGGGACGCTGGCGCCCCGCGGGGCGTCCATCGTACTGCCGCCGCCGGACCCCGCTCACGTCGGCGCACTCAACCGCGAGCTGGCGCGGCGCGGGGTCGGCTGGAGCTTCGGCCAGCCGGTCGAGGCGGCGGAGCAGACCGACAGCGGCGCGCTGGTGGGACGCGAGCGCGTGCTGCGGCGCTATCCGCTGGTGAGCGGCGGGAGCGGACGCACCGGCGTGCTCGCGACCATCAACGGGCAGCCGTGGCTGGTGCGGAGCGGCGGTGTGGTGCTGCTGGGCAGCCGGCTCGAGCCGGAGTGGACGTCGCTGCCGCTCTCCGCCCGCTTCATGCCGTTCATGGACGCGCTGCTCAACCGGATCGCGCGGGGCGACGTGGCACTGCTCTCCGGCGCGCCGGGCGAGCCGGTGCTGCTGCCCGATCTGGTGACCACGGTCCGCGCCGGCGACCGGAGCTGGCAGGTCGAGGGCGGCGCGGCGTTCCGGCCGGCCGCCGTGGGCACGTACTATCTGACCGCCGCCGGCGACACGGTCGGCGCGCTCAGCGTGAACGTGGACCCGCGGGAGTCGCGACTCCGCCGCGCCGATGACGGCACCGTCCGCCGGCTCTGGCGCGGAGCGCGGGTCGTGGCGCTGGACCGGGGCGGCGACGACGCCTTTGCGTCGCTCGCGCGGGGTGACCTGCGCGGTGCGCTCCTCCTCGCGGCCTTGCTGCTGGGTCTGGCCGAGGTCGTGGTGGCGAGCGCGTGGCGGCGGGGCGGGGCCGCGGCGTGACGCTCGAACTCATCCTCGACGCGTTCGAGCGGGCACCGACCGCGCGCGACCTGCTCGAACGCCTGCCCGGACGCGATGCCACGCTCCGGCTGGGCGGCCTGCCGGGCTCCAGCGGCGCGGTCCTCACCGCGTGGCTCGCGCGCGCGCTGCCGCAGCGGCTGCTGGTCGTGGTGGCGCCCGCCCCGGGCGACGCGGAGCGCTGGCTCTCCGACCTGGCGCTCCTCACCGGCGCGCCGGCGTTGCTGTATCCCCAGCGCGAGGCGTTAGGCGAGGACGAACCGCACTACGAGATCGCGGGCGAGCGGATCGAGACCATCGAGGCGCTGCTCGCCGGACGGGTGCGGATCCTGGTCACCACCGCCCGCGCCACGGCGGAGCGGACGCTGGTGCCGGCGGCGCTGGAGCGCGCGCGGCTCCGGCTCGCCGTCGGAGCGGAAGCGGCACCCCGCCACGTCTCCGCGCAGCTCGAGGCGATGGGCTACCACCGCGTCAGCACCGTCACCGAAGTCGCCGAGTTCAGCGTGCGCGGCGGCATCCTCGACGTGTACGGTTTCGGTATGGCGGGCGCCGCACGGGTCGAGTGGTGGGGCGACGAGGTGAGCTCGATCCGGTTCTTCGACCTGACGACACAGCGCTCGCTGGAGGAGCTGCGCGAGGTGACGGTGCTGCCGGTGACGAGCCGGGTGGCGACCGACGAGGCCGACGCACCCGCCGAGCGCGGCGGCGCATCGGCCCGCCGCACGCTGCTCGAGCTGCTCCCGCCCGACGCGCTCATCCTGGAGGAGACCGCCGGCGCCGACGCGGAGGAGATCGAGCGCGCGTGGCGCGAGGCGGCGCATCACCTCGACGTCGCCCGCCGGCTGGGCGAGGAAGTGCCGAGCCGCGACGCGATCTTCGAGCCGCCGGCGGAGTGGCGCGGACGGCTCGCGGCGTTCCCCCGCCTGACGCTCCGCGACGAGCCGGCCGAGCACCAGATGGGCTTCTTCCCGCCGGAGCGGATCGACCGCGACCTACCGCGGCTCCGCGCGCTCCTGAGCGGCGGTCCGCCGACGCTGATCCTCTGCGACAACGACGGCCAGCTCGAGCGGCTCGAGGAGCTGCTGGACGATCCCTCGCCCCGCGGCGGACACGGCTTCCGCGGCGCGCGTGCGTCGCTCGCGATCGGCGCGCTGGAGGGCGGCTTCGTCATGCCGACGCTCCGCGTCCTCACCGACCACGAGATCTTCCGGCGGGCGCGCCGGCTCCGGCGGGCGCGGCGCTATCGTCAGGCGGCGCCGTCGGCGGCGACGGGCACGCTCAGCCTCGGCGACTACGTCGTCCACCTCGACCACGGCATCGGGATCTACCGCGGCATCGAGACGATCACCGTCGCCGAGAGCACCATGGAAGTGGCGATCGTCGAATACGAGGGCGGCGACCGGCTCAACGTGCCGCTCTACCGGCTCGACCAGCTCGAGCGCTACCGTGCCGGCGGTGAAGACGGCGACCGCCCGCCGCCCAAGCTGCACCGGCTTGGCGGCTCCAGCTGGCAGCGGGTGCGCGACAAGACCCGGCAGGCGATCAAGAAGATGGCCGCCGAGCTGCTCGACCTCTATGCCCGCCGCACCGTCTCCGCCGGCTACGCCTTCCCGCCCGACACCACGTGGCAGCGCGAGCTGGAGAGCGCCTTCCTCTATGAGGACACGCCCGACCAGCGGCGCGCCACCGAGGAAGTGAAGCGCGACATGGAGCAGCCCAAGCCGATGGACCGGCTGCTGGTCGGCGACGTCGGCTACGGGAAGACCGAAGTCGCGGTGCGCGCGGCGTTCAAGGCGG
Organism: Gemmatimonadales bacterium; assembly: GCA_025934955.1. Classification (GTDB taxonomy): domain Bacteria; phylum Gemmatimonadota; class Gemmatimonadetes; order Gemmatimonadales; family GWC2-71-9. Next base: position 17,801 of record JAICWE010000040.1, read on the forward strand.
TGCAGGGCGGGCGGCAAGTCGCCGTGCTGGTGCCGACGACGATCCTCGCCGAGCAGCACGGGCGCACCTTCGCCGAGCGACTGGCCGATTACCCGATCAAGGTCGAGGTGCTCTCGCGCTTCCGCACGGGCCGGGAGCAGAAGCAGGCGATCGCGCGGCTCGCGACCGGCGAGACCGACATCGTGATCGGCACCCATCGCCTGCTCTCGCCGGACGTGGTCTTCAAGGACATCGGGCTGCTGGTGGTGGACGAGGAGCACCGCTTCGGCGTCAAGCACAAGGAGCGGCTCAAGGCGCTCCGGCTCGCGGTGGACGTGCTCACGCTGACGGCGACGCCGATTCCGCGGACGCTGCACCTCTCGCTCGCCGGACTCCGCGATCTCACCCTGATCGAGACCGCGCCGCGCGATCGCTCGCCCATCCTCACCTTCGTCGAGCCGTGGGACGACGCGCTCCTGGAGGAGGCGTTCGCCCGGGAGATCGACCGGGGCGGGCAGGTCTTCATGGTCCACAACCGGATCGAGACGATCGAGACCATCGCCGAGCGGGTCCGCCACCTGGCGCCGCGGGCGCGGGTCGGCGTGGCGCACGGCCAGATGGCGGCCGACCAGCTCGAGGCGGTGATGCAGCGCTTCGTCGCGGGTGAGGTGGACATCCTGGTGACCACGATGATCGTCGAGTCCGGCCTCGACGTGCCCAACGCCAACACGATGGTGGTACACGACGCGCATCGCTTCGGCCTGGCGCAGCTCTACCAGCTCCGCGGCCGCGTGGGCCGGAGTCACCGTCGCGCCTATTGCTACCTGCTGGTGCCCGACACCATCGACGCCGACGCCGAGGAGCGGCTCAAAGTGCTGGAGCATCACACCGATCTCGGCGCGGGCTACCGGATCGCGCTCAAGGACCTCGAGATCCGCGGCGCCGGCAACCTGCTCGGCGCCGAGCAGTCGGGGCACGCGCACGCCGTGGGGTTCGATCTGTACATGCGCTGGCTGGAGGAGACGGTGCGGGCGATGCGGGGCGACGGCGGCGTGGAGCAGCCCGCGCCGCCCGACGTCGTACTCGACCGGCCGACCCACCTCCCCGACAGCTTCGTGGCGGACGATGACGCCAAGCTGGATCTCTACCGGCGACTGGCGCGAGGGGCGTCGTCTGGCGACATTGATGCGCTTCGCGACGAAATCCGCGAGCGGTTCGGCCCGCTGCCGCCGGAGGCCGAGACCCTGCTCGACCAGGCGCGGCTCCGCGTGATGGGGGCCGCGCTCGGAGTGCAGCACGTCCTGGTGCGCGGCGACGAGGCCCGGCTCACCTTCCGGGCCGGCGCCGCCCCGCGCCTGGCCAAGCTCACCGCCGCGCTCGACGACGTGCAGCTCGCCGCGGAAGTGCGCCGCACCGTTCCGCTCTCGCTCCGGCTCGAGCGGCTCGGCGGCGAGGCGATGGTCCCCGCGCTCGTGCGGGCGTTGCGTGCGGTCCTCTAAGCGGTAGAGGCCGTCCAGTCTTCAACCGGAGTTCCAATGCGTCGTGTGCTGCTGCTCGTCTCCGTGCTCGCCCTCGCCGGCTGCTCGGGGTTCAAGGATCTCTTCACCGCCCACGCCGACGAGGCGGCCCACGCCGGCGCGCAGCACCTGACCGCGGAGCGGCTGGGCGCGATGCTGGCCGGCGGGAAGGGTATCCAGCTCAATCGCGAGGCGGCCGAGTTCGTGTCCAACGTCTGGATCGACTACTCGCTCTTTGCCCAGGCCATCGCGGCGCGCTCGGTCATCAACGACTCGACCACCGCGGCGGCGGCGATGTGGCCCGAGCTCGCCGAGCTGCGTGGCAGCCACTGGCACGACTCGCTGATGGCGCGCCGCAGCCACTTCTCGAACGCCTCGGCCGACAGCGTGTACGGCGGGACCAGCGTCCGTCTGGTCCAGCACATCCTCATTCCGGTGCGACCCAACTCGACGCCGGAAGAGAAGGCGCCGGCGCGGAAGAAGGCCGAGGAGCTGGTCGCGAAGCTGAAACAGGGCGCCAACTTCGGCGCGCTCGCCGCGGCCAACTCCGGCGACCCGGGCAGCGCGCGCGACAGCGGCTATCTGCCGCCGAGTCCCCGCGGCGCGTTCGTGGCGGCGTTCGACAGCACGGCGTGGGCGCTCAAGCCGGGCGAGACCAGCGGCATCGTCGAGTCACCCTTCGGGTTCCACATCATTCGCCGGCCGCCGGCCGACGCCGCGCGCACCCGGCTGCTCGCCTGGCTGCAGCAATCGGCCGGCGGGAAGCTCGACAGCCTCTACATGGACAGCCTCGGGATCAAGGCGCACCTCAAGGTGCTCCCCGACGCCCCCAAGGCGATGAAAGGCGCGCTGGACGATCCGCAGGGCGAGGCGAAGTCGAGCCGCAAGATCGCGGACTTCACCGGCGGCGGGCTCACCGTCGCGGAGTTCCTCCGCTGGGTCCGCGCGCTGCCGCCGCAGTACGTCGGCCAGCTCCGCTCCGCGGACACGGCATCGCTTGCCAACTTCGCGAAGATCCTCTCGAGCAACGTCCTGCTGCTGCGCGAGGCCGACTCCGCCAGAATCACGGTGACGCCGGACGAGTGGAAGACGATGCTGGAGCGGTACCGCGGCCAGCTCGACACCCTGCGCCTCGAGATGGATCTCGACGCCGCCGGCCTCTCCGATTCGACGGTGCGCACCGCGGACCGGATGAAGGTCGCCAATCTCAAGGTCGAGCAGTACTTCGACGACCTGATCGCGGGCAAGCGCCGGCTCCGTCCGCTGCCGGCGACGCTCGGCGCGGTACTGCGCTCGCGCAGCGACTGGGGTATCAATCAGGCGGGGGTGAGCCGCGCGCTCGACCTCGCCCGCGCCAAGCAGGCGGCCGACTCCGCCGCGCACGGCAAGGGCCCGCGGCCGGGCGCCATGCCGCCGGGTGCGCTGCCGCCGGGTGCGATGCCGCCGGGCATGCAGCCGGCGCCCGGACCGGCGCCGGCGCCTAACGGCGCGGTGCCCGACACCATCAAGAAGCCGGACGCCGCCGGAAAGAAGTGAGCGTCCGGTCGGAGAGGTTGGCAGGATCATGACGCACGCAGGGTTCGGCCGCATGGCGCGCGCCGGGGTCATGGCGATGTTCGCCGGGCTCGGCGCCGCGCCGCTCGCGGCACAGGCGCCGGCGGCCCCGCCGATCGGCGGCGACGTTCCGATTGATCGCGTCGTCGCGGTCGTCGGCAATCATCCGATCCTCGCCTCCCAGGTCGAGGAGCAGCTCTTCACCCAGATCTCGCAGCAGTCGTCGGCCGCGCCCCGGACGCCGGCGGACAGCGCGGCCCTGCGCAAGCAGATCGTCTCGGACATCATCGACGATGAGCTGCTGGTGCAGGAGGCGCAGCGCGACACCTCGATCAAGGTCACCGATCAGGAGGTCGCGGACGGCGTCGAGCAGAGCATCCGCAGCATCCGCGGGCGGTTCAACTCCGAGCCCGAGTTCACCGCCGAGCTCAAGAAGGCGGGCTTCGGCACGCCGGAGGAGTACCGCCGGTTCCTCACCGATCAGACCCGTCGCGAGTTCTTCCGCAACAAGCTGATCAGCAAGCTGAAGGACGACGGCAAGCTCAAGCCGGTGCAACCGACCGACGGCGAGATGCGCGCGTTCTTCGACCAGCAGAAGGGCCAGCTCGGCAAGCGGCCGGCGACGATCTCGTTCAAGCAGGTGGTCGTGGCCCCGCAGGCCTCGGACTCGGCCAAGGCACGGGCCAAGGCGCTGGCCGATTCCATCGTGGCGGAGCTGCGGAAGGGCGCCGACTTCGCCACCGCGGCGAAGCGCTTCTCCCAGGATCCCGGCAGCAAGGACCAGGGCGGCGATCTCGGCTGGGGCCGCCGCGGCTCCTGGGTGCCGGAGTTCGAGAAGGTCGCGTTCGCGCTCAGGCCCGGCGCCATCAGCGACCCGGTCGAATCACCCTTCGGCTACCACATCATCCAGGTGCAGCGGGTGCAGCCGGGCGAGGTCCAGGCGCGGCACATCCTGATCGTGCCGGAAGTGTCGCAGGCCAGCGTGGACAGCGCCCAACACGTCGCCAACCGCGTCGCCGATGCGCTGCGCAATGGCGCGCCGATCGACTCGCTGCAGCGGCTGTATCACGACGGCAGCGAGGAGCGCGAGGCGACCGACGCGCCGGTGGACAAGCTGCCCGAGCCCTACGCCAAGGCGACGGCCGGCGCCGACAGCAACGCGATCATCGGCCCGTTCGAGGTGCCCGGCGCCGACGGCCGCAAGAAGTTCGCGGTGGTGCGCCTGACCGACCGGGTGCCCGAGGGCGACATGCGCTACGAGGACGTGCGCGAGCGGGTGCGCGAGCGACTGGGCGAGAACCTCTCGATCCGGCGCTACCTCGACCGGCTGCGGCAGGCGACGTACGTGGACGTGAGGGGCTGACGCGGCCCCGGATCGCCATCACGCTCGGCGATCCGCGCGGCATCGGCCCGGAGATCGTGGCCGCCGCGCTGGAGGAGCCGATCGGCGCCGACGTGACGCTCGTCGGCGCGGAGGACCAGATCGCGGCGCTGCCGGCCGCGCACCGCATCCCGGTGGGACGCTGGGACGGCGGCAGCGGCGAACGTCCCGATCACGCGCGCACCGTCCGGGCCGGTCGCATCACCGGCCACGCGGTCGAAACCGCTGCCCGCCTGGCCCTCGGCGGCGACGTCGACGCCATCGTCACCGCGCCGGCCCACAAGCACGCGCTGCACCTCGCCGGCTTCCCCTATCCCGGACATACCGAGTGGCTCGCGGCGCTGGCCCACGCCGACGTCGCCATGATGCTCGCGGCGCGCGGCACGGCGCCGGGGGAGCACCCGCTCCGGGTCGTGCTGGTCACCACCCACGTCGCCTTTCGCGATGTGCCGGCGCTGCTCACCACCGAACGGGTCGTCCGCACCGGCCGCACCACGTCGAAGGCGCTGCGCGATTGGTTCGGACTGGAGGCGCCGCGGCTGGCGGTGTGCGCCGTCAATCCCCACGCCGGCGAGTCCGGGCTCTTCGGCGACGAGGAGGACCGCATCCTCGCGCCGGCCGCGCGCCAGCTCGGCGCCGCGGGGCCGATCCCGGCCGACACCGTGTTCGTCCGTGCCATGCGCGGCGAGTTCGACGCGGTGCTCGCGCCGTATCATGACGTGGGAATGACCGCCATCAAGGTGGCGGCGTTCGGGCGGGCGGTGAACGTGACGTTGGGCCTGCCGTTCCCGCGCACGTCTCCCGACCACGGCACCGCGCTCGACATCGCCGGCCAGGGCCGGGCCGATCCGTCCAGCATGCGCGAAGCCGTGCGCCTGGCCGTCGAGCTCGCCGAGCGGACCTCCCGTCCGGCTGCCCCGATCTAAGCCTCGAGCCGAGCCATCAGCTCGAGGTGAAGATCGAGCTTGAGCTTCTGGCTCGCCCGGTTGGCGACGAGAACGGCACCGCAATCGAGGATCGTCTCGCGCTCGAGCAGGCCGTTGGCCTTCAGGGTGTGGCCGGTGTCCACCAGATCCACGATCCAGTGCGCCAGCCCCAGCAGCGGCGCCACCTCGACGGAGCCGCCGACGTGGATGATCTCCACCGGACGGCCGGCGCTCGCGAAATGCGCCCGCGCGAGCCGGGGGTACTTGGTCGCGACCCGCGCGGTGATGCCGCCGGGCAGTGCCGGGTAGGATGCCGCCGCCGGCGACGCGACCACCAGCCGGCAGAATCCAAAACCCAGTTCGAGAGGCTCCAGCACGTCCGCGTTGCTTTCGCGCAGCACATCGGTGCCGGTGACGCCGAGGTCGGCGGCGCCGGACTCGACGTAGACCGGCACGTCGCCCGGCTTGACCGAGAGAAACTCGATGCGCGGGTCGCTCGACGGCACCAGCAGCTTGCGGCCCGCGTCGCCGGCGGGCGCGATGCCCGCCCGCGCGAACCGCTCAGCGGCCTGGTCCTGGAGGCGGCCCTTGGCGAGCGCGATGCGCAGCTTCGTCGTTCCGCTCATCCGCCGAGCTCCGCCAGCGCGTCGAGATCGAGTGCCACGCCGATCGCCGGCATCGGGTGGCCGAAGCGGCCCATGAGATCGTCGTAGCGGCCACCCGCGCCGGCCGCGCGTCCCGCGCCGGCGACGTACACCTCGAACTGGATGCCGGTGTAGTACTCCAGCCCGCGCACCTCGCCCAGATCGTAGACCAGATGGGCGCGCTCCTCCGCCGTGAGCGCCGCATCGAGCGCGAGCAGATGCGCGAGCGCCGGCCCCGCGGCCGGCGGCGCATGGCGGCACGCCTCCTCCAGCACCGCCCGCCGCCCAATGACGAACGGCAGCACCAGCAGCGTTCTCGCCTCCGGCGCCGCACCGGCCAGAGCGTGCGCCAGCGAGCCGCGATCCTTCCGATCGATCCAGCGCCGCACGTCGGGCCGAAGCGGTTCGTCCACCGCGGCGAGCGCCGCAGCCAGCGCGCCGACGTGGCCGAGGTTGAGCTGGAAGTCGCGCGCGCCGGCACTCTTCAGCAGCGCTACGGCGAGCCGCACGATCTCCACGTCCGCCGCGAGATCGCCCTGACCCAGCAGCTCGGCACCGACCTGCAGGATCTCCCGCGGCCGCGCGCCGCGCTCCGGTTCCTGGCGGTAGACCTTGCCGGAGTAGGAGAGCCGAAGCGGACGCGGCGCGTCGGCGAACGTCGTCGCGGCGACGCGGGCGACGCTGGCCGTGAAGTCATAACGCAGCGCGAGGGTGCGGCCGTCGAGATCGAGGAAGCGAATCAGCCGCTCGGCCACGGCGGGGCCGCCGGCGCGGAGGAAGATTTCCTCGTACTCGAATGTCGGTGGGATGATCTCGGCGAAGCCGGCGGCTTCGAGGGCGGCCGTCGCCGACCGCTGGAGGGCGCGCCGACGGCGCACGGCGTCGCCGGTGAGGTCGAGCGCGCCGGGCGGAATCGGCGCGATGCCGGCGCGCAGCATCACTCGTTGCCGCCGGCGCGGTCCGCCGTCTTCTCCTCTGCGTCCTCCGGCGGACGCGGCTGCTCGATCAGCCGCACCGCCTTCACCCGCCGCCCCTCCATCTCCACCACCTCGAACACGAACGGCCCCGCGCTCACGCGGTCGCCCCGGCGCGGCAGCCGGCCGAGCTGGCCGAAGATGTAGCCGCCCAGCGTGGTGTAGTCGGTGTCATCGAGACTGGCGTCGTGCTCGGCGTTGAACTCGGTGATCGGCAGCGCGCCATCGAGCAGCGCCGTGCCGCCCGCGGCCGGCGGGCGCTGCAGCGGATCGTGCTCGTCGTAGATCGGGCCGACGATCTCCTCCAGCAGGTCTTCCATGGTCACCAGCCCGGCGGTGCCGCCGTACTCGTCCAGCACCACGGCGAGATGGGTCTTGAGCCGCTTCATGTCGGCCAGCACGTCCTCCACCTCGCGGGTGCCGGGCACGAAGAGCGGCGGCCGCATGATGGTGCGCACCACGGCGTCGGGGCTGGCGCGGAGTGCCGTGAGGACATCCTTCGCGTGCACCACGCCGACGATGTCGTCGAGCGACTCGTGGTACACCGGGTAGCGCGACCGCCGCGCCTCCGCTACCTCGTCGGCCGCCTGGCCGACGCTCAGCTCATCGTCCAGCGCGATCATCTGGGTGCGCGGCGTCATCACCTCCTGCGCCGTCTTCTCGCTGAACTCGAAGACGCCCTCGAGCAGCCGCGCGTCCTCCTGCAGCAGACTTCCGCCCTCTTCGCTCTGCTCCACCAGCATCCTCAGCTCCTCGGGCGAGTGGAGCCGCTCCTGCTCACCCGGCGGATTGATGCCCCAGAGGTTCAGCAGCCAGTTGGAGGTGCCCTTGAGCACGGCGATCGGCCCGGCCATCACCCAGCTGAACGCGATCAGCGGGCCGGCGGTCCACGAGGCGACCCGCTCCGGATACACCAGCGCGAACGCCTTCGGCACCAGCTCACCGAGGATGATGGTGACGTAGGTGATCGCGGAGAACGCGATGATGGTCGCGATGGTGTGGGTCGCGATCCCGGCGATGCTGGGCGGGAGGCCGCGGAACCAGCCTTCGATCAGATGTGCCACGGCCGGCTCGCCGACCCAGCCCAGGCCGAGCGAGGCCAGCGTGATGCCGAGCTGCGTCGCGGAGATCGAGCGCGCGAGTGATTGAATGGCCCGCCGGGCGAGGGTAGCTTTGCGATTCCCGGCCCGGATCATCTCGTCCAGCCGCGTCTTGCGCGAGCTCACCAGCGCGAACTCGGTCGCCACGAAATAGGCGTTGGCGAGTACGAGCAGCACGACCACGATGAGGCCGATCACCACCGAGGTGCCTGACGTTGTCTCGTCCATATCGAGTAAGTGTAGTCGGCAAAATGTCTCGCTGCGAGGGGACGGTCCGGTGGACGAGGGACTGATCCGCCGGCTTCCGGTCCCGCCGCTGGACGGCCTGACGCCGTTCCTGCCGCACGCCGCCGGCCCGGACGAGTCGCTCCGGAGCACCGTCGCCGGGATCGTCGCCGAGGTCCGCGCCCGGGGCGATGCCGCCATCCGCGACTTTACCGTCCGCTTCGACGGCGTCGACCTCGATCCCGCCGCGTGGGAGGTGAGCCTCGATGCCTGCCAGGCCGCGCTCGGCCGAATGGCGCCGGCGCTGCGTGCGGCGCTGGTCACGGCGGCGGAGCGGGTGCGGAGCTATCACGAGCATCAGCACGAGTGCGGCTTCCGCCTGGCCACGGACGACGGCAGCGAGATCGGGATGAAGGTGACCCCGCTCGATCGCGTCGGGCTCTACGTGCCGGGCGGGAAGGCGTCGTATCCGTCGTCGGTGGTGATGAACGCGGTGCCGGCGCTGGTGGCGGGCGTGCGCGAGATCGTCGCCGTGGTGCCGCCGGGCGGCGTGACCGACACGGTGCTCGCCGCCTGCGCGCTGAGCGGCGTCACCCGCATCTTCCGGATCGGCGGTGCGCAGGCGGTGGCGGCGCTGGCGTACGGCACCGAGACGGTGCCACGGGTGGACAAGATCGTGGGGCCCGGCAACCGCTGGGTCGCGGAGGCGAAGCGCCAGGTGGTGGGACAGGTGGGCATCGACATGATCGCGGGACCGACCGAGCTCGTCGTGCTGGCCGACGACACCGCCGATGCGGCACACGTCGCGGCGGACATGCTGGCGCAGGCGGAGCACGACGAAGACGCGTGCGCCTGGTGCGTCACCACATCGTCCGTGCTGGCGGAGCGGCTGCCGGCGGCCCTCGAGGCCGCGCTCACCGGTGCGCCGCGCGCGGCGATCGCGCGGGCCGCGCTCGAGCAGAACGGTCTGATCGTGGTTTGCGGCGACATGCGCGACGCCATCGAGGTGGTCAACCTCCGCGCGCCAGAGCACCTCGAGATCATGGCCGATGGCGCGGAGCGGATCGCGTCGGCGGTGCGGCATGCCGGCGCCATCTTCCTCGGCGACGCGACCCCGGAGCCGGTCGGCGACTACCTCGCCGGCCCCAGTCACGTTCTTCCCACCGGCGGCACCGCGCGTTACGCCTCGCCGCTCGGCGTGTACGACTTCGTCAAGCGCACCAGTCTCGTCCGCTACAGCGCCTCGCGCCTCGCCGCCGACGCGCCGCTGCTCACGGCGCTCGCCGAGGCGGAGGGACTCTTCGGCCACGCGGCGGCGGTGCGGGCGAGGAACGGCTGATGGCGGCATCGATCCGCGCCGACTGCGCCCACCTGACGCCGGGCCGCCGCGGCGGCGAGCTGCCCGCCCGCCGGCTGGCGTGGGTGCTCGGCATCACGGCGGCGTTCCTGGTGCTCGAGGCGGTCGGCGGCTGGCTGAGCGGGTCGCTCGCGCTGCTGGCGGACGCGGGCCATGCGCTCACCGATGTCGGCGCGCTGGGACTGGCGCTGCTCACCGCGTGGATCGCGCGCCGCCCGGCGAGTGAGACCAAGACGTACGGCTATCTCCGCTGGGAGATCCTCGCGGCGCTGCTCAACGGCGCGGCGCTGTTCGGCATCGCGGCGTGGGTCGTGATCGAGGCGATCTCGCGGCTCAATGCGCCGCATCCGATCCAGAGCGGGCTCTTCATGGCGGTCGCGGCGGCGGGGCTGCTGCTCAACTGCGTCAGTCTCGTCCTGCTGCACGGGAGCCACGGCGACAACCTCAACGCCCGCGGCGCCTACCTCCACGTCCTCGGCGATCTCCTCGGCTCGGCCGGTGCCCTCGCGGCGGCGGCGGTGGTGCGCTTCACCGGCTGGCTGCCGGCCGATCCGATCATCTCGGTCCTGCTCGCGCTGCTCATCCTGGTGGGCGCGTGGCGGCTGCTCCGCGAGAGCACGGACGTTCTGCTCGAAGCGGTGCCGCGACATGTCTCGCTGGCCGAAGTGCAGCGCCGCATCCTCGCGGTGCCGGGCGTGCGCGCGGTGCACGACCTCCACGTGTGGACCGTCACCAGCGGCATGGTGGCGATGAGCGGCCATGCGGTGGTGCCGGCGCTGGCGGACCACCCGCTGGTGCTCGAAGGCATCCGCGCCGCGCTCGCCGGTCTCGGCATCGGGCACGTCACGGTGCAGCTGGAGGTGCGAGACGAGTGCGAGGAGATGCCCGAGGCCGTCGCGCCCGATCACGGGCACGGGCACCATCATCACGGGCACACCCACTGATTCGTCCTCTCTTGCGGGTACCGCGGGCGGTGTCTATATATGCGCCGCTCAGGCCCGGAGGTGGGCCGCACAGGCCTTTTGACCGGGAAGTCCGTTGATTCGCAACATCGCCATCATCGCTCACGTTGACCACGGGAAGACCACGCTGGTGGATCAGATGCTCCGCCAGGCGGGCGCGTTCCGCGCCAACCAGCAGGTGGAGGAGCGGGTGATGGATTCCAACCCGCTCGAGCGCGAGCGCGGCATCACCATCCTGGCCAAGAACACGGCGGTCACCTGGCACGGGACCAAGATCAACATCGTGGACACGCCGGGCCATGCCGACTTCGGCGGTGAGGTCGAGCGCATCCTCCGCATGGTGGACGGTGTCCTGATCCTGGTGGACGCGGCCGAAGGCCCGATGCCGCAGACCCGCTTCGTCACCCGCAAGGCGCTGGCGCTCGGCCTCCGGCCGATCGTCGCCATCAACAAGATCGACCGCAGCGACGCGGAGCCGCTCCGGGTCCACGACGAGGTCCTGGGGCTGTTCATCGATCTCGACGCCACCCACGAGCAGCTCGACGCGCCTTTCCTTTATACCAGCAGCCGTGCGGGCACCGCGACGCCGGAGCTGGAGCACCCCGGCCCCGACCTGGTGCCGCTGTTTCAGGCCATCATCGACCACGTGCCGGCGCCGCAGGGCGATCCCGACGGCCCGTTCCAGATGCTGGTCTCCACGCTCGACTTCTCCAGCTTCCTCGGCCGCATCGCCATCGGGCGGATCGAGCGCGGACACGTGAAGGTGGGCGACCAGGTCGCGCTGCTGCCGCTGGGAACGCCCGGCATGGTCGGCGAAGGCGAGTCGGTGGACCAGGGCCGCGTCACCAGGCTCTACACCTTCGACGGCCTGCACCGGGTCGAGGTGAACGAGGCCGGCGCGGGCGACATCGTCGCGCTCTCCGGCTTCGAGGGAATCGAGATCGGCAAGACGTTCACGGCGGTGGACACGCCGGAGCGCCTCGCCGGCATCGCGGTGGAGGAGCCGACGATCTCGGTGGACTTCATCGTGAGCAACGGGCCGTTCGCCGGGCGCGAAGGGAAATACGTCACCAGCCGCCAGCTCCGTGACCGCTTGTTCAAGGAGCTGGAGCGGAACGTGGCCCTTCGCGTCGAGCCGACCGACACGCCGGACACCCACACGGTGAGCGGCCGCGGGGAGCTGCACCTTTCCATTCTGATGGAGACGATGCGGCGCGAGGGCTACGAGTTCCAGGTGTCCCGGCCGCGCGTCATCACCAAGGAAGGTCCCGGCGGCGAGCGGCTGGAGCCGTACGAGGAGCTGACCATCGACGTGGCCGAGGAGTACATGGGCGCGGTCATGGAGAAGCTCGGGCCCCGGCGGGCCGAGATGACCGAGATGCGGAACCCGGGGCAGGGAATGGTGCGGCTCACCTTCCGCATTCCGGCACGCGGCCTCTTCGGCTATCGCTCGGAGTTCCTCACCGACACCCGCGGCACCGGCATGATGAATCACCGGTTTCTCGAGTACGGCGGGTGGGCGGGACCGCTCTCGGGCCGGAAGCGCGGCGTGCTGGTGGCCGACCGCGAAGGCCTGGTCGTCGCGTTCGCACTGGGCAACCTGCAGGAGCGGGCGCAGATGTTCGTCAAGCCCGGCGACATGGTGTACGAAGGGATGCTGGCCGGCGAGAACTCGCGCCCCGGCGACCTCGACGTGAACGTGACCAAGGAAAAGAAGCTGACCAACATGCGGACGACGGCATCGGACGACAACGTCATCCTGGAGCCGCCCCGGCAGATCACCCTCGAGTACGCGCTCGAGTACATCGAGGAGGACGAGCTGATCGAGGTCACGCCGCAGAGCGTCCGCCTGCGCAAGCGGCTGCTCCAGGCGAACGATCGCAAGAAGGCCGCCCGGGCCGCCCGGGTGGCGGACGCGTCGTAGGCGAGAGCCACGGCCGCGTCCGGCGCGGTTTCACAACCCCTGATTGGCGGAGGAATCAATGCTGGCCTGGGAAACGTCGGTGGAGGCCCTGGAGCTGCGTCGGCGGTTCGGTGACGACGAGGAAGAGGCCGAGGACGACGGCTTCACCTTCGACGACGAGGACGACGAGGACGACGATCTCGACGACGAGGAGGACCTCGACGACGAGGACGATCTCGACGACGAGGACCTCGACGACCTCGAGCAGGACCTCGACGAGGATGAAGAGGATCGTTGACCGGGGCGGCCGCCCGATTATGTTTTCTCCTCCGCGGCCGGCCCGATCAGCGGCCGGTCCACGGGCCTGTAGCTCAGGTGGTTAGAGCGCACGCCTGATAAGCGTGAGGTCGGAGGTTCAACTCCTCCCAGGCCCATGACTCAGAAGCTTCCGCCCCGCCGACAGCTGCACTGTCGCGGGGCTGCTCGTTCCCGGCCCCGCCGGCCGGAGGCGGCGTGGTGGCGGCGGCCGGTCGAGCGTCTCCTGCA
>JAICWE010000013.1 GCA_025934955.1 Gemmatimonadales bacterium
CTCCGCCGCGCCATCATGCCGAAGACGCCGGGCCAGCGCGATTATCTCCAGGCGATCAGCGCGCACGACATCGTCGTCGGCATCGGCCCCGCCGGCACCGGCAAGACGTATCTCGCGGTGGCGAAGGCGGTGGAGGCGCTGGCGCGGAAGCGGGTCAAGCGCATCATCCTCGCGCGGCCCGCCGTCGAGGCCGGCGAATCGTTAGGCTTCCTGCCCGGCGACCTCCAGGCGAAGGTGGACCCGTATCTGCGCCCGCTCTACGACGCGCTGGAAGACATGATGCCGCACGACCGGGTGCAGCGCGCGCTGGAGAGCCGCACCATCGAGATCGCGCCCCTGGCCTACATGCGCGGCCGCACGCTGGCCGACGCGTTCATCATCCTCGACGAGGCGCAGAACGCCACCGGCGCGCAGATGAAGATGTTCCTCACCCGCCTCGGCGTGAACAGCAAGACCGTGGTGACGGGCGACAAGACCCAGATCGACCTGCCGAAGCGGGAGGACTCGGGGCTGGTGCAGGTCGAGCGCATCCTGCCGGGCATCGAGGGGATCGCCTTCTGCTACCTGAACGAGGGCGACGTCGTGCGCCACCGCCTGGTGCGCGAGATCATCCTCGCCTACGCCGAGGACCAGAACGGGTGACGCAGCGCGGCGCCGACGTGCGGGTGCAGGGACGCGTGCTGCCGCTGCCGGCCGCCACGGTGCGCCGGGTGGCGCGCGGGGTGCTCGCGGGCGAGCGGCGGCGGGGGCACGTCTCCCTTTCCGTCACTTTTCTCGGCGCCGCGGCGATGCGGCGGCTCAACCGCGAGTACAAGGGCCACGACCGCCCGACGGACGTGCTGGCGTTCGCGCTCCCCGGGCCGGACGGCGGGCTCGCGGGCGACATCTACATCTGCCGCGAGGTGGCCGCTCGCGAGGCGCGAGCGCACGGCATCCGGCCCCGTGAGGAGCTGGTGCGGCTGGTGATTCACGGCTTGCTCCACGTGCTCGGCCACGACCACCCCGAGAGCGACGCGCGCACCCGCTCGCCGATGTGGCGGCGCCAGGAGCGCTACGTGCGCCTCCTCGCGTGAGCGCCGGAGACCCGACGTGCACGTGATGGCGGCGCTCCAGCTGTTCATCGCCCCGCTGGCGGGGACGATCTTCACGCTCTGGGCGGCGTGGCTCGCGTTCGCCGCCGAGGCGGACGCGGCGCCCGATCGCCGCTCGGCGCCGCCCTCGCGCCGGCCGCTCCCGCTTCCGCTCCCGCGCAGTCTTCACATCGCGCATCTCGCGCTGCTGGTGCTCGCCGGCGTCGCGAGCGCCGGCGCGGCGGCCTGGTGGGCGTGGTCGCCCATGGCGGGGCTCCTGCGATTGGTGCTCGCGCTCGGCTTCGTCTGGGTGGTGGCCGACTTGCTGCCGCGGCTCCTCGCCGAAATCGCGCCGGAGCTGCCGCGCCCGATGCGTCGTGCCGCGGTGCCGACGCTGCTGCCGTTCCGCCCGTTGCTCCGCTTCATCGCCTGGGCCGACGCGCAGGCCCGGCCGGCCGAGCTCTCGGCGTCCGGCCGCGCGCTCGGCGCCACCCAGCGCGACATGCTGCTCGGCGTCTTCTCGCTGGCCGACACCACCGTCGCCGAGGTGATGACGCCGCGCATCGACATCGTCGCGGTGGACGCCGCGAGCGACCGCGGCGAGGTGATGGCGACGCTGCTCCGTTCGGAGCATGCGCGCCTCCTGGTCTACGACGGCCACCCCGACGCCGTCATCGGCGTCATCTACGCCAAGGACATCCTCGGCTCGCGTCCGACCGACGGCGGCGACGGCGCCGAGGAGAACTGGGCCACGCTGGTGCGGCCGGCCGCGTTCGTGCCCGAGGCCAAGACGCTCGACCGCCAGCTCCGCGACTTCCAGCGCGGCCCCAGCCATCTCGCCGTCGTGGTGGACGAATTCGGCGGCACCGCCGGGCTGGTCACCCTCGAGGACATTCTGGAGCAGGTGGTCGGCGAGATCCGCGACGAGTACGACACCGACGAGGTGGCGCCGGTCCAGGCGTTAGGCGAGGACGTGTGGCGGGTCCAGGGCGGCGTGCCGCTCGCCGAGCTGGAAGCACTGCTCGGCCACGAGTTCGGGCGGGAGGACGTGAGCACCGTCGGCGGTCTCGTGCTCGCCGAGTTCGGACGGGTGCCGCGCAGCGGGGAGGAGTTGGAGCTCGGGCCGGTTCGCCTGACGGTCGAGCAGGTCGTACGCCGCCGGGTGCGGCGGATCGTGGTCCGCCGCGTGCCGGTGCCGGCGGGCGAGGAGCGCGAGCCGTGATCTGGGGCGTGGTGATCCTCGGGCTCGTGCTCTCGATTTTCGGCGCCACCGCCGGCGCGGCGCTCGTCACCGTGAGCCGCTCGGCGCTGGCCCGCGCGGTGTCGCGGCGGCTCCGCGGCGCGGATGCGTCGCTCAACGAGCTGCGCCAGGTGGATTTCTATCTCACCGCCGCGTCCGCCACCACGTCGCTCGGCATCCTGCTGCTCGGCGGCTCGGTACCCGCCGTGTTCGCCGGTGCGAGCTCCATCCGCTCGGGCGCGGTCATCGCGCTGCTCGCGGTGCCGGTGGTGCTCTTCGGCGCGTACCTGGTGCCGCGCTGGTTCAGCCAACGTCGGGCTGAGAGCGTCGCCGCGCGGGTGCTGCCGGTGCTCCGGCCGTGGTCGGCGCTGGTCGGCGTGCTGCTGCCGGCCCGCGGCTCCGGGCGTCCCGACGAGCTGCGGTCCATCTGGCGCGAGGGCGCCGCCGTCGGCGTCGGGCCCGACGACGAGCTGCGCACCGTCGGCGGCGTGCTCGCCTTTGCGCAGCGGCCGGTGCGCGCGGTCATGACGCCGCGTACCGACGTCGTCGCCATCGCCGAGGACGCGCCGCTGGAGGAGATCGCCGCGGTGTTCGCCGGCAGCGGGTACAGCCGGATCCCGGTCTATCGCGGCACGCTCGACGAGATCGTCGGCATGCTGCACGCCTTCGATCTGTTCAAGCTCGGTCCGGGTGATCCGCTGCCGGTGCGGCCGGTGGCCGTCGCGCCGGCCAGCCGCAGCTGCGGCGACCTGCTGCTCGACATGCAGCGCGAGCGCCGCCATCTCGCCATTGTGCTCGACGAGTTCGGCGGCACGCTCGGCATCGCGTCGCTGGAGGACCTGCTCGAGGAGCTGGTGGGCGAGATCTTCGACGAGCACGATGAGGGCGCCGTACCCGCGGCGCTCAGCGGCGTCGAGCTGCTCGAGGCCGACGCGACCACGCCGTCGGACACCATCGCGGCGCACTTCGGGGTGACGCTGCCGTCGGGCCAGGCGACCACCGCCGTCGGCATGCTGGCTGAGCTGCTCGGCCGCATTCCCAACGTCGGCGAGCGCGTCGCGCTCGCCGGCCTCGAGTTCGACGTCCTGCAGGCGTCGCCCACCCGCATCGAGCGAATGGCGGTGCGCCCCGGCCCGGTGCCGCTCACCGTGCTGCCGGACCGACCCGTGTGACCACGCCGCCGCTTCCCGAAGAGAGCTCGGTCGAGGAGCTGGCCGACCTGGTGCGCACCGGCCAGTTCCCCGCGTTCGTGGACCGCGCGCGGGAGCTGGAGCCCGCCGACCTCGCCGACGTGCTCGCGACGCTGGACGAAGAGGAGCGGGTCGAGGCGGTGCGCGCGCTGCCGCCCGCGCTCTCCGGCGAGGCGCTGGTCGAGATGGCCGCCGAGGAGCACGCCGGCGACACCCTCGCCGCGCTGGACACCGAGCGCGCCGCCGAGATCGTCGAGGAGCTGGAGGACGACGACGCGGCCGACCTGCTCGGCGAGCTCGAGCCGGAAGCGCAGCGGCGGATCCTCGCCGGGCTGGAGGACCGCGCCGAAGTCGAGCGGCTGCTCCGCTACGACGAGGAGAGCGCCGGCGGGCTGATGACGTCGCACCTGATCAAGGTGCGCGACAGCGCGACCGTGGCGCAGGCGCTCGACGAGATCCGCCGCCAGTCGGACGACGTCGAAGACTTCTACCAGATCTTCGTGGTGGACCCCAACAACGTGCTGGTCGGCACGCTGCCGCTCAAGGGCCTGGTGACGAGCGCGCCGGCGCGCCCGGTGCGCGAGTTCCTCGAGGAGACCGAGTTCAGCGTCCGGCCGGAGCTGGACCAGGAAGCGGTCGCGCGGCTGATGGCGAAGTACAACCTGGCGAGTCTGCCGGTTGTCGACGTGGGCGGCCGGCTGCTCGGCCGCGTGACCTTCGACGACGTGACCGACGTCGCCGAGGAGGAGGCGACGGAGGATCTGCTCCGCTTCGGCGGCGTCAGCGGCGAGGAGGAGCTGAGCGACGACTGGCGGCTGGCGGTGAAGAGCCGTCTCCCGTGGCTGCTGATCAACCTGCTCACCGCCTTCGCGGCCAAGGCGGTGATCGATCACCAGCAGAGCGTCGTTGTGCGGCTGCCGCTCATCGCGGCGTGGCTCGGCGTGGTCGCGGGGATGGGGGGCAACGCCGGCACCCAGGCGCTCGCCGTCACGGTGCGGCGGCTCGCACTCGGCCACGTCGCGCCGGGCGACGCGCGGCGCATCATCGGCAAGGAGCTGCTGGTCGGGCTGCTCAATGGAATCGCGAACGGCGCCGTCGTCGCCTTCGTCGGGCTCGCCACCGTGGGCGGGACGCCGATGCTCGGCCTCGTCGTCGGCCTGGCCATGATCGGCAACCTCATCGTCGCGGGCGTGTCGGGTGCGCTGATTCCGCTGGTGCTGCACCGGGTCAGGGTGGATCCGGCGATCGCGTCGTCGATCTTCGTCACCACGTTCACCGACGTGTTCGGCTTCGGACTCGTCCTGCTCCTCGCCCGCGTGCTGCTGCTGAGCTGATGCGCGCGCTGGTCATCTTCGCGCGCCTGTTCCCGTTCCTCGTCGCGTTCGCCCGCGACCGGCGGCGCTTCATCCTCTTCGGCCGCGGGGTCCGCCGCAGCGAGGCGCAGCACCGCCGCCGCGCCGAGCGGCTGGTCGCGACCCTCGCCGACCTCGGCCCCACGTTCATCAAGCTGGCGCAGGTTTTCGCCGCGCGTGCCGACATCCTGCCGGAGCCGTACCTCACCGCCGTCGCCAGGCTGACCGACCAGGTGCCGCCGCTCGCCCCCGGCGTGGCGGAGCAGGTGATCCGCGAGGAGCTGGGCGAGGACGTGAGCAGCGTCTTCGACCAGTTCGACGCCGCGCCACTCGCCGCGGCGTCGCTCGGCCAGGTGCACCGGGCCTCGTATCACGGGCGCGCGGTCGTGGTGAAGGTGCTCCGGCCCGGCGTCGAAGAGATGGTGCGCCAGGACCTCGACATCTCGTTCCGGCTGCTCTTCGTCCTCAATCTGCTGTTTCCCGGCCATCAGGTGCGCGCGATCTCCGCCATCGTGAGCGAGTTCGCCAAGCGCATCGCCGACGAGCTCGACTTCCGCGAGGAAGGTCGCAACGCCGAGACGCTGCGCCGCAACTTCGCCGGCGATGCGCGCGTGGTCGTGCCCGCCGTGCTCGCGGAGCTGACGCGCCGTCGCGTGCTGGTGCTGGAGTACGTGAGCGGCGACCGGATCGACCGTCTCCAGGACCGGCTCGCGAGCGGCGAACTCACGCTCACGGCGATCATGACCACGATCGTGGACGTGTACCTCAAGATGATGCTGGTGGACGGCGTCTTTCACGCCGACCCGCACCCCGGCAACCTGCTGGTGGACGCCGCCGGCCGGCTGGTGCTGCTCGACTTCGGCCTGGTGCTGCGGGTCGAGCAGGAGATGCGGGAGCGGCTCATCACCACCGTGCTCGCCGCCGCGCGGCAGGACGTGGACGGGCTGATCAACGGCTTCTACGGCCTCGGCATCCTCGATCCCGACGTCGATCGCGGGACGGTGCGCGACGCCGCGCGCCAGCTCATGGCGATCACGTTGAGGGAGGACGTGAGCGGCCGGCAGATCCAGCGCTTCGTCGAGGACGTGCTCCGCACATTCTACGAGTGGCCGCTCATTCTCCCCAGCGATCTGGTGTACTTCGGCCGGGCGGCGGTGCTCGCCGAGGGCATCGGCCACCGCTACGACGCGGACTTCAACTCGCTCGCGGTGGCACGACCGGCCATCCAGCGCTTCGCCGCCCGTGCGCTCGGCGTCCCCGGCGGCATCCAGGAGACGCGGGCGCGACTGGCGGACTGGGGACAGGAGGCCGCGGCCGCCGTGCGCACGCTGCGCGAGGTGCTGCGGCGCATCGAGCGGGAAGACTTCCGGATCCGCTGGCACCCGCGCGACACCATGGAGCTGCAGCGCTTCATGGCGCAGCAGGTGCGCCGCGGGCTGCTGGCGCTGCTCGCGTTCACCATCGCGGTGATCAGCGCCATCGTGTGGATCGGAAGCCGCCGGCTGGAGATCCTGATCCTCGGTCTGCTCTTCTCCTTCGGCATGTTCACCGTGGTCTTCCTGCTGCCGAGCCATCTGTTCCAGAATCCGCTCCGCTTCCGCCGCCGGTGGCCGGGCCGGTAAAGGACCACGCGATGCTGGTTCCCAAGCTGGTGACGACGCTGAAGGGCTACACCCGCGCGCAGCTCGGGGCGGACCTGATCGCCGGCGTGATCGTGGGCATCGTGGCGCTGCCGCTCGCGATCGCGTTCGGCATCGCCAGCGGCGTGACCCCGGTGCAGGGCCTCTACACGGCGGTGGTCGCCGGCTTCGTGATCTCGGCGTTGGGGGGCTCGCGGGTGCAGATCGGCGGGCCGACCGGCGCGTTCGTCATCATCGTGTACGGCATCGTGCAGCGCTACGGCATCGACGGGCTCACCGTCGCCACGCTCATGGCCGGCGTCATCCTGATCGGTCTCGGCGTCGCCAAGCTCGGCGGCGCCATCAAGTTCATTCCGTTTCCGGTGACGACCGGTTTCACCGCCGGCATCGCCGTCGTCATCTTCTCCGGCGAGGTGAAGGATCTGCTCGGCCTCGACATGGGCGCCGTGCCGGCCGATTTCGTGTCCAAGTGGACGACCTACGCCGCGCACTTCCACAGGCTCAACCCGTGGGCGTTCGGCATCGCGGCGCTGTCGCTCGCCATCATCGGCCTGTGGCCGCGGATCAACCGGCGCATTCCCGGGCCGTTCGTCGCGCTGATCGCCACCACCGCGCTCGCGCAGCTCGCCCATCTGCCGCTGGAGACGATCGGCAGCCGCTTCGGTGCCATCCACGCCGGCTTTCCCACGCCGCATCTGCCCAATCTCGCGTGGGGCACCATGCGGGACCTGATCCAGCCGGCGATCACCATCGCCCTGCTCGCGGCGATCGAGTCGCTGCTCTCGGCGGTCGTGGCCGATGGCATGATCGGCGGCAAGCACCGCTCCAACATGGAGCTGGTGGCGCAGGGCGTCGCCAACATCGCGAGCCCGATCTTCGGCGGGATCCCCGCCACCGGAGCCATCGCGCGCACCGCCACCAACGTGAAGAACGGCGGCCGCACGCCGATCGCCGGCATCACCCACGCGCTCACGCTGCTGCTCATTACCGTCTTCTTCGGCCGCTGGGCGGCGCTGGTGCCGATGGCGACGCTCGCGGCGATTCTCGTGGTCGTGAGCTATCACATGAGCGAGTGGCGGACCTTTCGCTCCGAGCTCCGCGCGCCGCGCAGCGACGTCATCGTGCTCCTGCTCACCTTCTTCCTCACCGTGCTGGTGGACCTCACGGTCGCGGTGGAGGTCGGCATTCTGCTCGCCGCGTTTCTGTTCATGAAGCGCATGGCCGAGGTCAGCAACGTCACCGCGCTCACCCGGGAGTTCGCCGAGGTTGAAGCGGGTACGGGCGCGCTGTTCAGCGAGGGGCGCGACCGCATCCCGGCCGGCGTGCAGCTCTACGCGATCGACGGCCCGTTCTTCTTCGGCGCGGCCGAGAAGTTCAAGGAGACGCTGGGCACGGTGGCCGGCGCGCCCAGGGTCATCGTGCTGCTGATGCGACACGTCTCGGCGATGGACTCGACCGGACTGCGGGCGCTGCTCGACGTGATGCGCCGCTTCCGCGCCGGTGGAACGGCGCTGGTGCTGGTCGGCGTGCACGCGCAACCGATGACCGTGCTCGAGCGCGCCGGCGTCATCGAGCAGGTCGGGGAGGACAATCTGGTGGGGACGATCGACGAAGCGCTGGCGCGGGCCCGCACGCTGATGGGGACGTAGGCGCGGATGCACATCGAGCAGCTCATCAGCCAGTACGGCATCATCGCCGTGGTCATCGGCGCCATGCTGGAGGGCGATCTCACACTCATCCTCGCCGGCGTCGTGGCCCACCAGGGCTACTTCTCGCTGGCCGAGGCGATCGGCGCCGGCGCGCTGGGCGCCTTCCTCGCCGACTGCATCTGGTACGCGGTCGGCCGCTGGCGCGGCGAGCGGTTCCGCGCCGGCCGCCTGTACGAGCGGGTGCGCGGCACCATCGAGAAGCTCACCCGCAAGGTCGGCGCGTGGGAGCTGCTGGTCTGCCGCTTCGTCTACGGCACCAAGAACGCCAGCATGCTCTTCTGGGGGCTGCACGGCCTGCCGGTGCAGCGCTTCGTGCTGATCGACGCGCTCGGCTGCGTGCTCGGCTCGGCGGTGTTCGCCACCCTCGGCTGGCTCCTGGGCGACAGCTGGGAGGCGCTCGCCGGCCACGTGAAGAGCGTCGAGCGGCTGCTGCTGGTGGCCGTGGTGCTCGGCGTCGTGATCGTCTTCATCGTGAACCGTACCGCGCGGCGCCAGATGCACATCGAGCCCCCGGAGGGATGACCGGTGCGGGCGTGACGCATTCGCTTGCCTCCGTCCCCGCGACCGGCGACCTTACGCCCATGGACGTGGACGCGCTGGTTTCGGAGCTGGTCGCCGGGGGGACGACGGCCCTCGCCCGCGCCATCTCCATCGTCGAGAACGGCCGGCCCGGGTTCGAGGCCATCCTCGCCGCCATCCACCCGCGGCTCGGCCGCGCGTGGCGCATCGGCATCACCGGGCCGCCGGGCGCGGGCAAGAGCACCCTCACCGAGCGTCTCGTCGGCGCCTTCCGCGCCCGCGGGCTCACCGTCGCGGTCGTCGCGGTCGATCCCACCAGCCCGTTCAGCGGCGGCGCCCTCCTCGGCGACCGGATCCGCATGGAGTCGGTCGCGCTCGACAGCGGCGTGTACATCCGCAGCATGGCGACCCGCGGCTCGCTCGGCGGCCTGGCCACGACGACGCGCGAAGTCACCGACCTGCTCGACGCCGCCGGCTTCGACCGCATCATCATCGAGACGGTCGGCGTAGGCCAGTCGGAGCTCGACGTCGCCCGCATGGCCGACACCACCTGCCTCGTGCTCGTGCCCGAGAGCGGCGACGGCATCCAGACCCTCAAGTCCGGCGTGATGGAAGCGGCCGACGTCTTCGTGATCAACAAGGCCGACCGCCCCGGCGCCGAGAAGCTGCGCCACGAGATCGAGATCACGCTCGGCATCCGGCGCGGGAACGCGTTCCGCAACATGCCGGCGCACCATGGCTTCGCCGGCGCGCGACGACCCGCGCGTGCCGCGGCGACGGCCGCGGCGGACGCTGGCGCCTGGCCGCATCCGGTCGTGCTCACCGCGGCCGCCAGGGGCGACGGCGTCGAGCCCTTGATCGAGGCGCTGGAGGCGCACTTCGCCTGGCTCGAGCGGACCGGTGCCCTGACCGAGCGGCGGCGTGCGCGGTTGCTGGAGCGCACCCGCGAAGTGGTGGAGCGCGCCGCCCGCCGGTGGCTCTGGCGCGACTCCGGTGCGGAGCAGCAGGTGCGCGAGCGGCTGGACGAGCTGGCGTCGGGACGACTCAGCCCCTACGAGCTGGCGGGCGAGATCATCGAAGGCCTGAAACCGGGTGAGCGCGTATGACGACGTGGCACGTCGGACCATCGGACACCGAGGCGGACGCACGCGCGCGACTCGCGGAGCAGGAGCGCGAGCTGGAGCGCCTGCGCGCCGAGGTCGCCGAGTGGCGGGCCCGAGCCGCGAAGCTCCCGCTGCGGGAGGAGGTGGACTTCACCTCGGTCTCCGGCCGCAGCGTCGAGCCGGTCTACACGCCCCTCGACCTGCCGCCCGGCGGCGAGCCGGCGGAGCTGCCCGGCGTCTATCCGTTCACCCGCGGCGTGCATCCGACGATGTACCGCGGCCGGCTCTGGACCATGCGCCAGTTCGCCGGCTTCGGCACCGCCGAGGACACCAACCGCCGCTACAAGTTCCTGCTCGAGCGGGGCCAGACCGGACTCTCCGTCGCGTTCGACTTTCCCACGCTGATGGGCTACGACTCCGATCACCCCCGCTCCGAGGGCGAGGTCGGGAAGTGCGGCGTCGCCATCACCAGCGCGCGCGACATGGAGCAGCTCTTCGCCGGCATTCCGCTCGACAAGGTGTCGACGTCGATGACCATCAACGGCCCGGCGGCGATGCTGTTCTGCTTCTACGTCGCGGCGGCGGAGCGCCAGGGCGTCTCGCCTGAAAAGCTGCGCGGCACCATCCAGAACGACATCCTCAAGGAGTACATGGCGCAGCACGCCTGGATCTTCCCGGTGGAGCCCGCGCTCAAGATCATCGTGGACCTCTTCCAGTGGGCGTCGGAGCATGCGCCGCAGTGGAACACGATCTCGATTTCCGGTTATCACATCCGCGAGGCGGGTGCGACCGCGGCGCAGGAGCTCGCCTTCACGCTGGCGGACGGGTTCGAGTATGTCGAGCGCGGACTCGCGCGCGGGCTCGACATCGACTGGTTCGCGCCGCGCCTCTCCTTCTTCTGGGACGTGCACAACGACTTCTTCGAGGAGATCGCCAAGCTCCGCGCCGCGCGGCGGATCTGGGCCCGGCGCCTGCGCGAGAAGTACGGCGCGCGGGACGAGCGGAGCTGGAAGATGCGCTTCCACTGCCAGACCGCCGGCGTCACGCTCACCGCGCAGCAGCCGCACAACAACATCGCCCGCGTCGGCTATCAGGCGCTCGCCGCGGTGCTGGGCGGCACGCAGTCGCTCCACACCAATGCCTACGACGAGACGCTGGCGCTCCCGACCGAGGAGTCGGTGCGCATCGCGCTCCGCACCCAGCAGCTGCTCGCCTACGAAACCGGTGTCGCCAACGTCGCCGACCCGCTGGGCGGCTCCTACTACGTCGAGGCGCTCACCGACCAGCTCGAGCGCGAGGCCGAGGGGCTCTTTGCCGAGATCGAGGCGCAGGGCGGCGTGGTGCATGCGCTCGAGTCGGGCTGGTTCCAGCGGCAGATCGCGAGCAGCTCGGCGCGCTTTCAGGCCGAGGTGGAGCAGGGCCGCCGCATCGTCGTGGGGGTGAACGAATTCGTGGAGACGAGCGAGCACGAAGTCGACATCCTCAAGGTGAGCGATACGGCCGAGCGTTCGCAGCGCGAGGGCGTCGCCCGGCTCCGCGCGGAGCGGGACGCCGCGCTGGTGGAGCGCCGCCTCGCCGCCCTGGCCGACGCGGCGCGCGCCGACGCCAACATCATTCCCGCCATGCTCGACTGCGCCCGCGCGTACTGCACGCTCTTCGAAATCCGGCACGTTCTCGAACAGATCTACGGGAGTTATCGTGAGCCCGTCTTCTTCTAGCAGCATCGTGACCGGCACCCGCCGGTCCGCAGCAAACGGCGCCCGTCGCGGCGCCGGTCCGGTCGAAAGCCAGCTCCGCCGCCTCACCGGCGTCCGGCCCGGCGACCATCGCGTGGTGAGCTGTTACCTCAAGATCGAGCCCCGCGACCGCGCCCGCACCAAGTACTTCATCAAGGTCAAGAACCGGGTGCGCGACGCGCTCGATGCGCTGCCGCGACTCGGTCTCGAGCGCGAGGCGCAGGAGGAAGTGGCGCGCGATCTCGGCCGGGTGCAGGAGTTTCTCCGCGAGCCGCGCAACCTGCCCCCCACGCAGGGCGTGGCGCTCTTCGCCTGCGAGGCGGTGGATCTCTTCGAGGCGGTGCCGCTGCCGCTGGTGTATCGCTCGCGGCTCGCGGTGGATCGCACGCCGCTGGTACGCGAGCTGGCGAGCGCCGAGGACGAGTTCGGCCGCCTGCTCGCCGTGGTGCTCGACCGCACCGCGGCGCGGTTCTTCGAGGTCACGGCGTACGAGGCGCGCGAGCTGCCCAGCCTCCGGGCCGACAGCACTCGCGGCAGCCGCTTCCGCGGTGACCAGGACGGACCCGGCTGGGGCGAGCACACCTACAACAATCGCATCCGGCAGGAGAAGCAGCGGCACTACGACGCGGTCGCGCGGACGTTGTTCGATCTCGACCGCCGGACGCCGGCACGCGGCATCGTGATCGCCGCGACCGGTCCGGAGGCCGGCGCGCTCCGCCCGTTTCTCCACAGCTACATCGCCGATCGCCTGCTGGGCACCGGCAAGCTGGGGCCGAAGGAGGCGACGCCGGCGCTGGTGCACCAGCTCGCGCTCGACGTACGGGAGCAGCATGAGCGCGAGTCGGAGCGGCGGATCGTGGACCAGGTGCTCGAGTCGGTCGGTACCGGCTGGGCGACGAACGGCATCGCCGACACGCTGGCGGCGCTCACCCGCGGGCAGGTCCGCGCGCTGCTGGTGCACGCCGACGCGTCGGGTCCCGGCTTCCGCTGCGCTGACAGCGGGCGTCTTGCGCTCACGGCGCGGGATTGCCGCGGCGAGGGCGCGCCGATTCCGGTGCTCGACGTCATCGACGACGCGATCGAGGAGGCGCTCCGTCAGGCGGTGAACGTCAACGTCGTGTACGACGAGGACGCCCGTGCCCGGATCGACGGTCTCGCCGCGCTGCTCCGCTTCCGGTGACGCTCCGCGCGGTCCTCTTCGACGCCGGCAACACTCTCCTCTTCCTCGACTACGAGCGCCTCGCGCCGGCGGTGGGCGAGGCGATCGGCCATCCGCTCACCGCGGATGCCCTCGCCGCGCGCGCGGGCGAGGCCGCGCGCCGGCTGGAGCGCTCGACCGGCACCGATCGTGAGCGTGCCAGCGAATACCTCGAGGCACTCTTCCTCCTCGCGGGCGCGCCGGAGCCGTCGCTGCCCGGCGTGCGGGATGAGCTGCTGCGGCTGCACCTCGAGCAGCACCTCTGGAGCGCCGTGCACGAGCGCACGGCGCACGCGCTGGCTCGGCTGCGCGACGCCGGGGTGCGGCTCGCGGTGGTGAGCAACAGCGACGGTCGGGCCGAGGAAGCCCTTCGGGCGGCGGGCCTCCTCGACTACTTTGCCGTCGTTCTCGACTCCCAGCTCGTCGGCGTCGAGAAGCCCGACCCCGCGATCTTCCGCCTCGCACTGCAGCGGCTCGGCGTCGCGCCGGCCGACGCACTCTACGTCGGCGACCTGTATGAGGTGGACGTGGTCGGCGCGCGCGCCGCGGGCATGGACGTCGTGCTGGTGGACCCGCTTCGCACCCACGGCGGCGCCGACGTCCGGACCTATGGCAGCGTCGCCGAGCTGGTGGACGATCTCGTCGCGCGCGGTCTCGTTTCCGAGGAGGGCTGACGCAGTGATGGCAGCAGCCACTGACCGCCGGCCGCCGAGCCGGCCGATCCGGGTGCTCGTCGCCAAGCCGGGCCTCGACGGCCACGACCGCGGCGCCAAGGTGGTCGCCGCCGCGCTGCGCGACGCGGGGATGGAAGTGATCTACACCGGACTGCACCAGACGCCGGAGATGATCGCGCGCGCCGCGGTGCAGGAGGATGTGGACGTCGTCGGACTCTCGATCCTGAGCGGCGCGCACATGACGCTCTTCCCCCGCGTGCGCCAGCTGCTGGTGGATCAGGGCCGGCCCGACGTGCTCGTCACCGGCGGCGGCATCATTCCGCGCGAGGACATGGACGCGCTGCGGGAGCAGGGCGTCGGCCGGCTCTTCGGCCCCGGCACGCCGACCGCCGACCTCATCGAGTACATCGAGTCGTGGGCCGTCGAGCACCTCGAGGCCTGACCACTCTCACCGCCGCGCACCCGTGACCGCTCCTTCCTCGACGCCACGCCCCGGCCGGCTCCGGCTTCTCACCGACGAGTATCTGGCCCTCGCGGCCCGGCTCCGCGAAGGCGGCGGGGCCGCGCGGGTGAAGAGGATGCACGACCAGGGGAAGCTGAGCCCGCGGGAGCGCGTCGCGCGGTTGCTCGATCCCGGCACGCCGTGGATCGAGGTCGGGCTCCTCGTCGCCTACGACCGCTATGACGGCCAGGCGCCGGCCGCCGGCGTCATCACCGGCGTCGGTGTCGTCGCCGGGCGCGAGGTCGTGGTCGTCGCCAACGACGCGACGGTGAAGGCGGGGAGCTGGTGGCCGGAGACGATCACCAAGATTCTCCGCGCGCAGGAGATCGCGATGCGCCAGCGCATCCCGATCGTCTATCTGGTGGACAGCGCCGGCGTCAACCTGCCGTACCAGGAGGGCGTCTTCCCCGGCCAGTACGGCGCCGCGCGGATCTTCTACTACAGCTCGATCATGCGGCACTTCCTCCAGGTGCCGCAGATCAGCGGGGTGATGGGGAGCTGCATCGCGGGCGGCGCGTATCTCCCGGCGCTTTCCGACGTGATCTTCATGGTCGACGGCTCGAGCTTCATGGGGCTGGGCGGGCCGAACCTGGTGAAGGGCGCCACCGGTCAGACGATCGACGCCGAGACGCTGGGCGGCGCGCGCACCCACACCGGCGTCAGCGCCGTCGCACACTACGTCGCGACGAACGACGAGGAATGCCTCGAGCGCATCCGCGAGTACGTCGGCCGGCTGCCGCGATTCGGCGGCGTGCGGCATGCGCTCCGCGACCCGCTGCCGCCGGCCCGCCCGCCGGAGGAGCTGTACGAAACCCTGCCGCACGACCATCGCATGTCGTACGACATGCGCCACGTGCTCGCCGCGGTGCTCGACGGCGGCGCACTGGATGAGTTCCAGCCCGAGGTCGCGAAGGAAATGCTCTGCGGCCACGCCCACATCGAGGGGCGGCCGGTCGCGGTGATCGCCAATCAGCGTGGCATCATCAAGGGCACGCCGGGCGAGCGGCCCCGCTTCGGCGGCATCGTCTACACCGAGAGCGCGGAGAAGGTCGCGTTCTTCATCGACACGGCCAACCGCGAGCGCCTGCCGATTCTCTTCGTGCAGGACGTGAGCGGCTTCATGGTCGGCGCCGAGGCGGAGCACTCGGGGATCATCCGCGCCGGCGCACGCTTCGTCGAAGCGATGGCGACGGCGATCGTGCCGAAGATCGTGCTCACGGTGAACCACGCCTCGGGCGCGGGCTACTACGCGATGGCGGGGCAGGGCTTCGATCCCGACTTCATCCTCTCGTGGCCCACCGGCCGCATGGCGGTGATGGAAGGCGAGAGCGCCGTCATGGCCGTCCACGGCCCGGAGATCGACCGCGCCCGGAACGAGAAGCGCCCCATAGCGCCTCAGGCGCAGGCGTCGATCGATGCCATGCGCGCCGACTTTGAACGCCAGCTCGACGCCCGGTACGCCGGCGCCCGCGGCTTCGTGGATGCCATCGTGACTCCGGAGGAAACGCGTGATGCGCTCGCCTTTCTGCTGCGGATGGGCGCCAACTACGGCGGCCCGCACCTCGGCCCCTTCGTCCTGCCCCCGCTGGATGCGGCGACCCGCTAGCGCGCGCCGCCCGCGCGCACCGCTCGCGGCCCTCTGCGCCGCGCTCGCGGCACTGTCATCCTGCGGCACGGGCGCTGCGCCGGCGACTCCGCCGGCGCCGGCCACCCGGCCCGCGCCGGCGTCGCCGACCACGCCGAAGCCGGCGACACCCGCCACGCCTCCGGCGCCCGGCGTGACGCGGAAGGACACCGCCGCGGCCGAGCCGGAGCCGGGCGAGACACCGGAGCGCGTCGCGCCGCCGGCCGTCGCGTACCAGCGCGGCTGGATGCCGCTCGAGCCCACCGGCGTCCCGGCGTTTCTCCGGGCGCACCCGCAGTGGGACGGACGCGGCGTTCTCATCGGCATTCTCGACAGCGGCATCGACCCGAGTATCGCCGGATTCGGCACGACCTCGGCCGGCACGCCCAAGCTGCTCGACGCGCGCGACTTCTCCGGCGAGGGCCGGATCGCGCTGCACCGGCTCACCCCGCGCGGCGACACCCTGGACGTGGACGGGCACCGGCTCCTCGGCGCGAGCCGCGTCGCGGCGCTGGCCGGCACCGGCCCGCTCTACGGCGGCACGCTCCGCGAAATCGCGTTAGGCAACGCGCCCGCCGCCGACCTCAACGGCGACGGCGCCGCGAGCGACACGCTCCCGCTGGTCGTCGCGCGCGCAAGCGACGGCTGGGTGCTGTTCGTGGATGCCGACGGCAACGGCTCGCTGGCGAACGACCGGCCGGTGCACGACTACCTCCGTGCCCGCGAGACGTTCGGCTGGGCGGTGCCCGGCCGGCCGTCGCCGCTCACGCTCGCGGCCAACCTCGCCGACGGCGCCACGGCGGGAGCGCCCGCGCTCGACCTCTTCTTCGATACCAGCGGGCACGGCAGCCACGTCGCCGGCATCGCGGCGGGTCATGACATCTACGGCGTGCGGGGCTTCGACGGGGTCGCACCCGGCGCGCAGCTCATCGGCCTCAAGATCGCCGACGACGCTCAGGGCGGTGTCACGACCACCGGCAGCATGCTCCACGCGATGGACTATGCCATCCGCTTCGCCGCCGCGCGGAAGCTGCCGCTGGTGCTGAACATGAGTTTCGGCGTCGGCAACGAAGTGGCGGGGCAGGCGCGCATCGACGCCATGGTGGACTCGGTGCTCGCGGCGCACCCCGACGTGGTCTTCGCCATCAGCGCCGGCAACGACGGCCCCGGGCTCTCGACCATCGGCTTCCCCGCCAGCGCCAGCCGCCCGATCTCGGTCGGCGCGCTCTTTCCGGCCGCGATCGTCGCCGCGAGCGGCGGCACCGGGGCGGTGGACGCGCCGGCATCGTTCAGCGCGCGCGGCGGGGAGCTGGCCAAGCCCGATCTCATCACACCCGGCATCGCCTACTCCACGGTGCCGCGCTGGGACACCGGCAAGGAGATCGAAACCGGCACCAGCATGGCATCGCCCCACGCGGCCGGGCTGGCCGCGCTGCTCGTCTCGGCACTGCGGCAGTCGTCGCAGCCGGTCGAGGCCGCGAGCATCAAGCAGGCGCTGATGGTCACGGCGCAGCCGCTCGCGGGCAGCACGTACCTCGACCAGGGCACCGGCGTGCCTGACGTCGGGCGCGCATGGCAGTGGCTCGGCGGCCACCACGCCGTGTCGCAGGTGCGGGTGCGCGCGCTGAGCGCCGGCGCGACCGCGGAGCTCACCATCGGCCCGGGCGCGCGCGACACCGTGCGCCGCTTCGAGCTGACCCCCGCGTCCGGTGCGAGCGGCAGCTACACGCTCCGGAGCGACGTACCGTGGCTCTCGACGGCGCGATCGGTGACGCTCGGCGGCGGGCCCGCGGTGGTCGCGCTGGGCGTCCGACCCGAGTCGCCGCGGACGTCCGGCGTCCGGGTCGGCGTCGTCACCGGCTGGCCGGCGGACACGCTGGCGGGCCCCGCATTCCGCCTCGTCGTCACCGACGTGGTGCCGGAGCCCGCCGTCGGAGACCTCGCGCTCCGCACCGGCACCGTGCCCGTCGCCGGCGTCGCCCGCTTCTTCATCCCCGCCGACTCCGCACGACCGTTCGACGTGCGGGTCGAAAGCGGCATCGCGCAGGCGTCGCTCGCGTATCTGCACGAGCCGGGCGGACGGCCGTACCGCGAGGATCCGGGTCGCGCGGCGGGGAACGGCGACAACGCCGCCGTCTTCCACATCGACGCGCGCGACGCCGTGTCGGGCGACTACGAGGTGGACGTCGTGGCGCCGCCGTCGAAGGCGACGAGTGCCACGGTCGCGGTGCAGCGGAGCCCGGTGCGCATCGGCGTGTCGCCGGGAAGCGCCGCCGTGACGCTCACCAACGTGACCGCCCTCCCGGCGACCATCACCTCGGCGCTGCTGCTGGTCGGCATCGAGCGCACCGAGCGAATCGCCCCGAAGAACACCGAGCCGTACCATATCCCGGTGAGCATTCCCGCATGGGTCAAGAGCGTGACGGTGGACGTGGCGATGGATCCCGCGCAGTGGGCGCGCTTCACCGATTTCGGTGTGACGCTGTTCGACGCCGCCGGCCGCCAGATCGCGCAGGAGCCGATGAACTACGCGCTGGGCCGGCTCTCCGCCGATCTCCCGGCGGATCACGGCGCCATCGAGGCCGAGCTCGGGCTGTTTCCCGGCCTGGCGGATCCGGCCGGCGATCAGTCGTGGCGAGCCACGGTGTCCGTCCGGCTCTACGCCGACTCCGCGGTGCACGCCATGGAGCCGGCCGCGCCCGCGGCGATCGCGCCCGGGCGGCAGAGCACGATTCGCCTGACGTCGCCGTCGCTGCCGTGGGCCGCGGCGCCCGGCTTCGCGCCGTTGGCGGCGTTCATCGTGCAAGCGGGCGACGCGCTCTTCACCCGCGAGTTCACGTTGCCCGGCGCGACGGCGCCGCAATGAGCCGACTCGTCCGGGTCGCCGCGGGGCAGGGGTTCTGGGGCGACTGGCTCGAGGCCCCGGTGCGCCAGGTGCAGGGCGGCCCGATCGACTACCTGATGATGGACTACCTCGCCGAGGTGACCATGTCCATCATGCAGAAGCAGAAGTCGCGCGATGCGCGGCTCGGCTACGCCCGCGACTTCCCGCCGCTGATGGAGCGCATCCTTCCCGACGTCGTGCGCCACGGCGTGAAGGTGACCAGCAACGCCGGCGGGGTGAACCCGCGTGCCTGCGCCGAGGCGGTGCTCGAGGCCGCGCGCCGGCTCGGATTGCGGGGGAAGGTGAAGGTCGGCCTGGTGCGGGGCGACGACATTCTTCCGCGCCTGGACGAGCTGCTGACCGCCGGCCACGAGCTGCGCGACATGGAGACCGGCCGCCCGCTCAGCGACGTGCGTAGCCGGGTGCTCAGCGCCAACGCCTACATCGGCATGGCGCCGATCGCCGAAGCGTTAGGCCGGGGCGCCGACGTTGTCGTGACCGGCCGCGTCACCGACACCGGGCTCACCCTCGGGCCGCTGGTGCACGAATTCGGCTGGGCGGTGGACGACTGGGACCGGATCGCCGCCGGCACCATCGCCGGCCACATCATCGAGTGCGGCGCTCAGTGCAGCGGCGGCAACCTGCTGCGCGACTGGCGCAAGGTGAAGGGCATGGCCAACCCCGGCTTCCCGATCGTCGAAGCCCGGGCCGACGGCACCTTCACCGTCACCAAGCATCCCGACACCGGCGGCGTCGTGAACGTCGCCTCGGTGAGCGAGCAGCTGGTCTACGAGATGGGCGACCCGCACGCCTACATCACGCCCGACGGGATCGCCGACTTCACCAGCATTCACCTGAAGCAGGCAGGGAAGGACCGGGTCGAGGTGAGCGGCGTCCGGGGCGGCCCGCGGACGCCGATGCTCAAGGTGAGCATCGCCTACTTCTACGGCTACAAGGCGGTCGGCACGCTGGTCTACGCTTGGCCCGACGCGTACGACAAGGCGAAGGCGGCCGACCGGATCCTGCGGCAGCGGCTCGCCGATCTCGGCCTCGAGTTCGAGCAGATCCTGACCGAATACGTCGGTGTCAACGCCACCCACGGCCCGCTTGCCGGCACCCCCGATCCCGACGCGCCGGAGGTCCAGCTCCGCGTCGGCGTGCGCGCCCGGGAGAAGGCTCCGGTCGAACGCTTCACCCGCGAAATCGCGCCGCTGGTGCTGACCGGCCCGCCGAGCGTCACCGGGTTCGCGGGTGGGCGGCCGGCGGTGGAGGAGGTCGTCGCCTACTGGCCGGCGCTGGTGGACCGACGCCAGATCGAGCCGCACGTCGAGGTGGAGATCCTCTCCGCATGAGCACGGCCGCTGCGAGTCGTCCGGTCCAGCTCCGCTGGCTCGCCCACGCGCGCTCGGGCGACAAGGGGAACACCGCCAACGTCGGCCTCATCGCGCTGGAGCCGGAGTACTATCCGTTGCTGGTGAAGGAAGTCACGGTGTCGCGGGTGAAACGGCACTTCAAGGGCATGGTGACGGACGTCGAGCGGTTCGAGCTGCCCAATCTGCGCGCGCTCAACTTCCTCCTCCACGGCGCGCTCGACGGCGGCGGCACCATCTCGCTCAAGACCGACGCGCAGGGCAAGGTGTACTCCACGGCACTGCTCCGCATGGAGATTCCGGTCCCGGCGGCGCTGGCACGGCGCGTGGTGCCGAA
This sequence comes from Gemmatimonadales bacterium, assembly GCA_025934955.1. Lineage (GTDB taxonomy): Bacteria > Gemmatimonadota > Gemmatimonadetes > Gemmatimonadales > GWC2-71-9. Next base: position 20,149 of record JAICWE010000013.1, read on the forward strand.
GGCATCGGCGAAGCGATGAGCCCTCGATGGACGCGCTGAGTCCGCGATGAGCGAGCCGCTCCAGCAGACGCTGAGCGAGGGCGTGCTCACCCTGACGCTCAACCGTCCCGCCAAGCGCAACGCACTTGACGCCGAGCTGATCGAGTGCTTGCACGCCGCGCTGGACCGCGCCGATACCGATCCTGCCGTGCGGGTCGTGGCGCTGCGCGGCGCGGGCAAGGACTTCTGCTCCGGCGCCGACCTGGCCGAGCTCCTCGCCTCCGCCGACCGGTCTCCCGCGGACAACGAGCGCGACGCCCTCCGGCTGGGCGAGCTGTTCGTCCGGATCCGCGCGCTGCCGCGCCCGGTGGTGGCCGTGGTGCACGGCCGCGCGCTGGCCGGCGGCGCCGGTCTCGCCACCGCGTGCGATATCGTGCTCGCCGCGCGCGGCGCGCAGTTCGGCTATCCCGAGATCCAGCGCGGCTTCGTGCCGGCGATGGTGCTGGCCGTGCTCCGCCGCCTCGCCGGCGAGCGCGCCGCATTCGATCTGGTCGCCACCGGCCGCCTCGTCGGGGCGGACGAGGCTCGGACGCTCGGTCTCGTGACGACCGTGGTGGACGAGGCCGAGCTCGGCTCGGCCGCCGCCACGCTCCTCGCGACGCTCACGAGCCGGAGTCCGACCGCGCTGGCCCTGACCAAGCAGCTCTTCTACGAACTGGACGGCCTCGGCTTTTCCGACGGGATCGGGCTCGCCGCCCGGATCAATGCCCACGCCCGCACCACCCGCGATTTCCGTGAGTCGCTCGCAACTTTCCTGGCCCGATGAGCCGGTTGCGACTTTTTGTCTCGGTCGCCGGGCTCATTCTGTCCCTGGTCGCGATCGGCACGGGACGCCCGTGGGCCCGCTGGCTCGCTATCGTCGTGCTGGCAGCCGCGCTCGCGCTTCGCTTCCGGGACCGCAGAAGTTCGCACGCCGGGGGCGCCTCTTCCTATAATGCGACGGGCCCCAAAGGCCCGGAGGGCGGGGGCAACGGGTCCGGATCGTCCAATAGCTGAACGCCCCCGACCGCATCCCCTTGATTCGGGACCGGACCTTGCTACCATATGCGGCAGCCTGCGCGGCCAGTCGCCCGCAGGGCAGCGCTGTAGGCACAGTGCCTAACACTCAACGGCGGGACAGGAGGCGCGGGATTATGATGGGAATGTTGAAGGGTGTGGCAACGCTGGCTCTGGTATCGGTCGTGGCTGTCTCGACCGCACAGGCGCAGGGTGTCGAGCTCGGGCTCGGCGGTGGCGTCTCGATCCCGACGAACAGCAATTTCAAGAATGCATTCAAGACGGGCTGGAACGGCCAGGTGTCCCTGGGGTGGGTGGCGCAGAACATCCCCGTCGGCTTCGAGGTGGACGGGAACTTCCAGCGCAACAGCAGCAAGGCCACCGGTCTCGACATCAAGAACCAGCTGATCTACGGCACCGGTAACGTCGTGTACAAGTTCAAGACCTCCGAATCCTCGATGTTCCATCCGTACATCATCGGCGGTGTGGGCGCGTACAACGCCAAGGAAAAGGGCAACGACGTGCCGGCCGGAGTCGGTTCCACCACGAAGTTCGGTGTCAACGGCGGCGCCGGGTTCGACGTGGTGTCGAAGAGCAACGTCGGCTTCTTCGTCGAGGGCCGGTTCCACAACATCTTCATCAGCGGTGCGAACTTGAACTTCGTCAACGTCGACGCGGGCGTTCGCTTCAAGCTCGGCAGCCACTAAGCTCCCGCAGCTCGGAACACGACGCCGCCCCGCACCCGCGGGGCGGTTTCGTTTTTCCGCCCGCCGCGGCGTTCGACCGGTCACACCTCCGCGTCCCAACGCCGCGAGCGTGGCCCATGCCCACGCTCGACGACGCCCGCCGCATCCTCCACGATCGCTTCGGTCATCCGGATTTCCGCCCGGCGCAACGCCGCGTGGTCGCCTCGGTGCTTCACGGGCACGACGTCCTCGCCGTGCTCCCCACCGGCGCGGGGAAGTCGGCGTGCTTCCAGGTGCCGGCGCTGGCGCTCGGCGGGCTCACTATCGTCGTCTCGCCTCTCATCTCCCTGATGCAGGACCAGGTGACCGCCGCGGTGCGCCGCGGCATCGCCGCCGCCGCGCTCAACTCGGCGCAGCCGGAGGGCGAGCGGCGCCGGGTGCTGGACCTCATCGCCCATCGCTCGCTCTCGCTGCTCTACGTGGCACCGGAGCGGCTCGAGCGGCTTCCCGGCGAGCTCACCGCCCTCGGCGTGGCGCCGCGGCTCCTCGCCGTGGACGAAGCCCACTGCGTCTCCGAGTGGGGCCACGACTTCCGCCCCGCGTTCCGTGCCCTCGGCGCGGCGCGCTGGCGCCTCGGTCGGCCGCAGTGCATGGCGCTCACCGGCAGCGCCACGCCGGACGTGCGCGATGACATCGAGCACTGTCTCCGGCTCGGCCGCTGCCGCGTCGGCTCCCGTTCGGTGCGCCACGTCGCCTCGTTCGATCGCGGCAACCTCCGATTCGAGGTGCAGCGCATCGGCGCCGGGCACCGGCGGCTCAACGCGCTGGTCGCGGCGCTCGACGCGGACCGCCGGCTCGCGCTGGTGTACGTGCCGACCCGGAGTCTCGCCGAGGTCGTCGCGGCGGCGGTGGCGCGCCGGGGACGGCGGGTGACGCCGTATCACGCGGGACTCGACCCGGCGCGGCGCGCCTACGCGCTGGAGCGGTTCCTCGGCGGCGACGTAGAGGTGGTGGTGGCAACGAGCGCGTTCGGCATGGGAATAGACAAGCCCGATGTCAGACTCGTCGTCCACTGGATGCTTCCGCCCACGCTGGAGTCGTACTACCAGGAGGCGGGCCGCGCCGGGCGCGACGGTCTCCCGTCGCGCTGCCTCTTGCTGCATCGCGCCGGCGACGCGCGCATCCACCGCCGCCAGCTCGCCGCCACCTTTCCGCCGCGCCGCATCCTCGAGGCGCTCTGGAGCGAGCCGGGCCGCGCCTCGCGCCTGCCCAGGAGCCTGGTCGCCTCCGCCGACCGGCTCCGCCGCGAGCTCCGGCCCGAGCGCGGCGCGGTGGACTGGGCACCGGTCGATCGCCGCCGGCGCGCGGCCGAGGGCCGCGTGGACGCGGTCGAGCGCTACGCCACCGGCTCACAGTGTCGTCGCGCCGCGCTGCTGGAGTACTTCGGCGAGCGGATCAACGTCACCTGCACCGGCTGTGATCGCTGCGACCGGCCGAGCATCTTCGCGTCGCTGCGACGCAGCTCCCGCATGCGCATGGTCGCGGAGCATTGAAGGCGTCCGGGGTGTCCGGCCCGGCACCGCCGTATATATTCCCGCCCGAACTCACCGGCCGGGACGCCGCCATGGACGATTCGCTCTACTTCTCCGAGCAGCACCACCAGGTACGCGAGATGGTGCGCGACTTCGCGGCGCAGGAGGTCGCCCCGGTCGCCCGCGAGCTCGATCGCAGCTCGACGTTCCTCTGGGACAACGTCAAGAAGATGGGCGAGCTCGGCCTCCTCGGGGTGCCGTGGAGCGAGGAGCTGGGCGGCGCCGGCATGGACCAGCTCTCCTACTACATCACGCTGCACGAGCTGGCCAAGGTGGACGCGAGCCACGCGCTCACCGTCAGCGCGCACACCAACCTCGGCACCTCGCCCATCGTGGAGTTCGGCACCGAGGAGCAGCGTCGCCGCTACGTGCCGCTGCTCGCCAGCGGCCAGGTGCTCGGCGGCTTCGGACTCACCGAACCCGGCGCCGGCTCCGACGCGGGCGGCACCGCGACCACCGCCGTGGACAAGGGCGACCACTACGTCCTGAACGGCTCCAAGATCTTCATCACCCACGCCGGCGTCGGCGAGATTTTTTCCGTCACCGCGCGCACCGAGCCGGGCAAGGGAAGCCGCGGCATCACCAGCTTCATCGTCACCAAGGACACCACCGACCTCGACGAGGCCAGGCGGCTCGGCATCGGCCACTGCGCCGACCTTCCGAAGACACCGGGCGTCCGCGCCGGCAAGAAGGAAGAGAAGATGGGCTGGCGGGCGAGCGACACCCGCGAGCTGATCTTCGAGGACGCGATCGTACCGAAGGAGAACGTGCTCGGCGAGCTGGGTCTCGGCTTCGTCAATTTCCTCAAGACACTCGACGCCGGCCGCATCGGGATCGCCGCGGTATCGCTCGGCATCGCTGAAGGAGCGTATGAGGAGGCGCTGCGCTACGCGGGGGCGCGCAAGCAGTTCGGCAAGCCGATCGGCAGCTTCCAGGGTGTCAACTTCCAACTCGCCGATATGGCGCTCGAAATCCAGGCCGGCACCCATCTGCTGTACCATGCGGCGTGGCTCAAGCAGAATGGCCGTCCATTCAAGAAGGAAGCGGCCATGGCCAAGCTCTACTGCTCCGAGCTGGCCATGCGGGTGACCACCAAGGCGGTGCAGGTGTTCGGCGGCTACGGCTACACCACGGAGTACCCGGTCGAGCGCATGATGCGCGACGCCAAGGTGTGCGAAATCGGCGAGGGCACCAGCGAAATTCAGCGCATCGTCATCGCCCGCCACATCCTGGGTGACATCGCGGGTTAGGGCGATTGCCCTAAAGCCCCTCCCGCCATATCATTAGCCGGTCATAAAACGCGTCTTCCTCGGCGCGGCGGGGTTTTCGGTCCGCCACGCACATTCAGGCCGACGCGTTTCTCGTATCGGCCGCCCTCCTGGCGGCCCCGTCACGTCGCCGCCCGGCGTCCGTTCAGGACGCGCGGCCGAGGAATCGGCTTGAAGCGCGAGATTCTCATCAACGGCAGCCAGCGCGAGACGCGCGTGGCCATCCTCGAAGACGATCGCCTCGTCGAGCTCATGGTGGATCGCCAGGACCATCGGCGCTCCGTCGGCGACATCTATCTCGGCCGCGTCGACGCGGTCCTCCCCGGCATTCAGGCGGCGTTCGTCGACATCGGCCAGGAGAAGAGCGCCTTTCTCCACGCCTCCGACCTGCTCGAGCCCGATGAGGACGAGGAGCCGGGCGAGGACGTCGACGACGACGTAGACGTCGCGTCGGCAGAGGCGGGCGACGAGGCCGCGGCCGACGATCGGAACGGCGAGCGCAGCGGCCGGCGCGGCCGCCGCGGCCGCGGTGGTGCCACCACCGAGCGGGCCGAACCGCGCACCGAAGCCCGCCAGCGCGAGCCCTCCCGCCGCGCGGTTCCCAACATCGCCGACATCTTGAAGAAGGGTCAGACGCTGCCGGTCCAGGTGACCAAGGAACCGATCGGCACCAAGGGCTGCCGGGTCACCGCGCAGATCTCGCTCGCCGGTCGCTTCCTGGTCTACATGCCATTCGCGTCGAAGGTCGGGGTCAGCCGGAAGATCGAGAGCCGGGAGCAGCGCGCCAAGCTGCGCGAGCTGGTGACGGCGCTGCTGCCGAAGGACGCCGGCGGCGTCATCGTGCGGACCGTCGCGGAGGGGGTCACCGAAGAGCACTTCAAGCGGGAGATCGACTCGCTCCTCGCCACCTGGAAGAAGGTCAATCGCAAGAAGACCTTCGTCCGGCGCGCGCCGGCGCTGCTCCAGCGCGAGACCAGTCTCACCCGCGGCATCATCCGCGATCTCTTCAGCGCCAAGGTGGACGCGCTCTGGGTGGACTCGAAGGAGCTGTACAACGAGGTGGAGCAGTACCTCCAGACGATCGACCCCGAGCTGATGAGCCGGGTGCATTTCTACAGCGAGCCGACGCCGCTCTTCGACAAGTTCGACATCGAAAACGAGATCCGCGATCTCTTCAAGGCCCGGGTGGAGCTGCCGACCGGCGGCTATCTCGTCATCCAGCCCACCGAGGCACTGGTCTCGATCGACGTGAACACCGGCCGCTACACCGGCAAGAAGGATCCGGAGAAGACGATCCTCCGCACCAACGTCGAGGCGGCGCGCGAGATCGCGCGGCAGATCCGGCTGCGCGACATCGGCGGCATCATCGTCTGCGACTTCATCGACATGGAGACCCGCTCCAACCGCGACAAGGTGCTGCAGGAGCTCCGCACCCATCTCGGCCGCGACCGCGCGCGCACCAAGGCGTTCGCCGTGTCGGAGCTGGGCCTGGTGGAGATGACGCGGCAGCGGGTGCGCCCGTCGCTGTGGCACTCGATGACCACCGACTGCCCGACCTGCGCCGGCACCGGCCGCGTGTTCACGCCGGAAGTCGTGGCCCGGCGGCTGGAACGCTCGCTCAAGCGCGCGGGACATGAGGAGCGCGAACGCCAGCTTGCCATCCGGGTGCATCCGGAGGTCGCGCTGTATCTGCTGGAGGAGGAGCCCAAGTTCCTCCAGACCGTGCAGAAGGCGACCGGCCTCGACCTCGAACTGCGCGACGACCCGATGATGCGGCTCGACGAGTTCCGCCTGATGAGCCGGCCAGCGGGGCGGGACGTCACCGAGCTCTACGCGGTGGCCTGAGCCGCGACCTCGGCGGGGTTGCGATAGGTCGAGCCGCGGCTTATAGTTCCGGGCTCTTTGGCCAGACTTTCGACCACGGGTTCAGCATGTACGCAATTTTCCGGGCGCTGGGCAAGCAGTTCCGCGCCGAAAAAGGCAAGACGGTCCGCCTCCCGCTCATGAGCGCCGAGCCGGGCAGCACGGTCACCTTCGATGAGGTGCTGCTCTCGTCTGACGGCACGGCCATCAACGCGGGCACGCCGCTGGTGAAGGGCGCGTCGGTCACGGCCGAGGTCGTGGGCAACGGCAAGGAGCGCAAGATCTACGTCTTCAAGTTCAAGCGCCGGAAGAACTATCGCCGGAAGACGGGTCACCGGCAGAAGTTCACCGAAGTGCGCATCACCGACGTGAAGGTGGGCTGACCCATGGCGCACAAGAAGGGCGTAGGCTCGAGCCGCAACGGGCGCACCAGCAATCCGCAGTATCTCGGCGTGAAGAAGTTCGGTGGCGAGCGGGTGCGCGCGGGCAACATCCTGGTCCGCCAGCGCGGCACCCGGTTCCATCCCGGCCGCAACGTCGGCCGCGGCACCGACGACACGCTGTTCGCGCTGGTCGACGGCGTGGTGAAGTTCGAGAACAAGGACAAGACCCGGCAGAAGGTGTCGGTCTATCCGCCGGTCATGGAGACGGCCGCCGCGTCCTGATGCTGAGCGCGTGCGGACCCGCGGGGCGCCGGATTCGATCCGGCGCCCCGTTTTCGTTGCTATCTTCCGGTCATCCTCTGCCGGAGCGGGTATGCCGAATCTGTTCGATCGACTGAATCAGGAGCTGGAAGCATTCGGGCGCCGGGCCCAGACCGCGCTGGACGAAGGCAAGCTGCAGATCGAGCTGCTCCGCCTCCGCCGCCAGCGCGACGTCGCCGCGCGCCAGCTCGGCACGCTGGTCTACCGTCGCGAGCGCGGCGGGCAGTCCGAGCCGCGCCGCATCGACGCCGTCATGCTGCGGCTGGATGATCTGGAGCAGGAGATCGCCTCGCTGGAGGCGCGGCTAAAGGAGATGGGCTGCGAGCCGCCGGGCGCGTCGAGCGAGTCCGAGGCGGAGCCGGTTACGGCGGATACGGCGGAGGGCCAGGCGCACACCGGCGTCTGACCCTCTCGGACGCGCCGGCCCGACCGGTCAGCGGGCAGGCGGCAGCTCCCGATAGCGCTGGAGCAGCTCCGTCTGCCGGCTGACCAGCGGCACATCCCGTCCGCGGATCAGCACGTGCTCCGGCACGCCGGACAGCTCCAGCGGATCGCCCGACCAGACCACGACGTCCGCCACCTTTCCCGGCTCGAGCGAGCCGTAGCGGTCGCCCAATCCGAATGCCCGCGCCGGCTCCAGCGTCACCGCCGCCAGCGCCGTCTCCCACTTCATTCCGTTGCGTACCGCGTTGCCGGCTTCGAGTCGGAGGTCGCGCGAGTGCGCTTCGTCGGGCTGGGCCAGCGTCACGTGCACGCCGGCGTCCGCGAGCAGCGTGGCGTTGTCGAGCCGCACCGCGGGCGCCTCCAGGTCGGGGATGTCGCGCAGCGGCTCGACCACCACCGGCACCTGCGCCGCCGCGATTTCCCCCGCGACTTGCCACCCTTCCGCCGCCCCGCGCAGCACGAGGTGCAGCTTGAACTCCTGCGCGATCCGCAGCGCGCTCTCGATGTCGCTCCGGCGATTGACGGCCACGTAGAGCGGCAGCTCGCCGCGGAGCACCGGGAGCAGCGCCTCGAGCTCGGCCGCGGGCGCCGCGAGCGGCTCGATCTGCGCGCGGCGGAAATCGGCGCGACGCTCGTCGTACTCTCGCGCGTCACGCAGCAGCTGGCGCAGCCGCTGGAGCGTGCCGGCGCGGCTGCCGCCGTTCGCGGGCTTGGCCCGCTGCCCGAGATTCGCCACCATCGCGACCGATGGACGCACCGTGATCTGCGCGAGGTCGCTTCCGTCGAGATCAATGGCGGCGGCCTGGCCCGGCAGGAAGTCGCCGTCCGGCAGCACGATCGCGGTGGTGACGCCCTGCATCCGCACGACCGGGATCTCTATGGCCGCGGGGTTGATCCCTTCGGCGACGGCGAACGACGGACTCACCGCGCCGGTGTCGGCGTCCTCGGTCGCCTCCTGCTCCCCACCGGTCTCCAGCAGGTGCACACCGATGGACGTCGCGGCGTGGAAGAAGCCCGGCGTCACCACCTTGCCGGTGGCGTCGATGCGGGTGGCACCATCGGGAATCGCGACATCGCGGCCGACGGCAGTGATGACGCCGTCCTTGATGATCACGGTGCCGTGTTCGATGACCGCACCGCTCACCGGGTGGACCGTGCCGCCGGTGATGGCAACGGTCTGGGCCTGCGCCGCCGCCGCGGTGACGAGCAGCGCCGTGAGTGCGCGGACGGCGCGCGACAGTGTGCCGGTCATGGCGCTCACCTCCCGATGCCGGGGGGTGCGATCCCCAGATTGAAATCGGTGCTCGGTTGCCGCCTGGGATCGCTCCGGTCGAAGACCAGCCAGCCGTCGTTGAACACCAGTTCCGCCTTGCTGTAGATCGAGAAGGGATCGCCGGACCAGACGACTACGTCGGCGTGCTTCCCCGGCTCCAGCGAGCCGGTGCTCGAGTCGATGCCGAGCACCCACGCGGGGTTGATGGTGAGCCAGCGGATCGCCTGCTCGCGGGCGACGGGAATGCCGGCGTGGATGCCGGCGTACATCGCCGAACCCGCCGCCTGATTCAGCCGCTGGATGCCGTCGGCGTCGTCCGAGTGGATCACCACGCGCACGCCGGCCTTCTGCAGCAGCGCCGCGTTCTCCGGGATTCCGTCGAACGACTCCATCTTGAAGCCCCACCAGTCGTACCACACCGAGGCGGCCACGCTGTCGCGCGCCAGCAGGTCGGCGATCTTGTACGCCTCGACCGCGTGATGAAACGAGCGGATGCGGAAGCCGAACTCGCGGCCGAGGTCGATCATGTTGGCCATCTCGTCGGCGCGGTAGCAGTGGTTCTGCACCAGGATCTTCCCGCGCAGCACGTCGGCCAGCGATTCCATGCGCAGGTCGCGCGACGGCGGATCACCGTCGTGATCGGCGTTCCACTTGTCCCACCGGCGGCGGTACTCGGCCGCCTGGGCGAAGGCGGTGCGATAGCCCGCCATGCTGCCCATGCGGGTGGACGGTCCGCGACGCGCGTACACCCGCTTCGGATTCTCGCCGCACGCCATCTTGAGTCCGTAGGGCGCGCCGGGGTACTTCATCTCCTGCACCGTGCGCGCGGGAATCATCCGGATCGTCGCGGAGCGCCCACCGATCAGGTTGGCCGAGCCCGGAAGGATTTCGGCGACGGTGATGCCGCCGGCGATCGCGAGCGGGATCTGCGGGTCCTGCGGCCAGATCGAGTGCTCGGCCCACACGTCCGGTGTCACCGGGTTGGTCGCTTCGTTGCCGTCGGACTCCGCGCTGGTGCCGGGCGCCGCGTACACGCCGATGTGACTGTGGGTGTCGATGATGCCGGGCGTGATGAACTTGCCGGTCGCATCGATGACGCGAACGCCGGCAGGTGCGGTGACGTCGCGTCCGACCGCCGCGATCCTGCCGCCGCGGATCAGCACCGACGCGCCGGGCAGCTCCGGACCCGCGGCGGTGAGCACCGTCGCGTTCCGAAGCAGGACGTCGCTGTCGGGGTGCGCGCGATAGGTTGATGGAAAGGGGACGTGTGCCGAGTCGGTCGCCGCCTGCGGCGCCGGCACGGTGCCCGGGCCCGAGCGCGTCGAACCGCACGCCGCCGCGCCGATGGCCAGCGCGGCCGTCAGCCATCGCTTCATTGCTGCTCCGGTTGAGGAAGGATGCAGCGGGACCTCAGCGGCCCCACGCCGGGAACTCGGTGGGTGCCGGCGGTGCCCGCCGGCCATTCCCCGAAGCCGCTACGCGCAGCCGGTCGGGATAGTTGCCGCAGAGCCCGTCAACGCCAAGCCGCGCGAGTCGCGCGAGGTCGCGCGGCGCGTCGACGGTCCAGGCCACGACGTATCCGCCGGCGCCATGCACCGCGTCGAGCAGCGCCGAGTCGATCAGCTGCCACTCCTGCCATACGGTATCGGCGCCGGCAGCGCGCATCTCGGCGACGGTGTCGAGCAGGTACGCAGCGAGCAGGACGCCGGTGCGCAGTGCCGGCGCGCGGTCGCGCAACCGCCGGATGATGCGGTGGTCGAAGCCGTGCACCGCGTACCGCGTCGGAGCCGGCCCGGCGGCAAGCAGCGCGAGGAGCGCCGCGTCGTGCTCCGGCGCCAGGCTCTTCACTTCGACCCACACCTCGCGCCCGCCGACGATCTCCAGCACCTCACCCAGGAGCGGAACCCGCTCGCCGTTGGGCAGCCGGTGGCGACGCACGTCGTCCAGCTCCAGCTCGGCGATGCGCCCGAGGCCGGGCAGGACCGCGTCGTGATAGACCACCATCGCGCCGTCGCGGCTGGCGTGCACGTCGAGCTCGACGCCGTCGGCGTCGAGGAGGACCGCCCGGCGGAACGCCGCCCGGGAGTTCTCGTACTCGTAGCCCGAGGCGCCGCGGTGCGCGATCGCGAGAGGTCGGGGCAGGGGGCCTCCGCCGGAGGGGCCGGGAAATGGTGCGTGGGCCCCCTAAGATAGTTCGCCCCGGGGTACGTGGAATACGCGCCGCCGCGGTCACGGGCGCCCGGCGCCGATCTTGCGGCTCCGCCGGCGAATTCTCCCGGCCGGTTAACACCTTGCGAGCGATCCCGTCTGTGGGCCTTCGGATGCGTGCGACGACGGAAGCGGAGGCGAAGAGTGACGCCGATCTCGTCGCCGCGTACCGCGGGGGCGACGAGTCCGCCGCCACCGAGCTGGTCCGGCGCCACGGGGTCGCGCTGGGCCGCTTCCTCTATAGTGCCGGTGCCGCACCCGCCGACGTGGACGATCTGGTGCAGGAAACGCTCTTCCGGGCGTTTCGCCGTCTGGACGGGTGGCGCGGCGAGGCCAGCTTCCGGAGCTGGACCTTCACCATCGCCGGCAACCTGCTCAAGGACGCGTACCGCCGCCGCAAGGGACGCACGATGCTCTCAATCGAAGACCGCGACATTCCGATGCACGCCGATCCTCACGCCGAGCTCGCCGCCAGCGAGGCGGAGGAGCGGCTGCGCGACGGTCTGGCGCGGCTGCCGCGGCTCCAGCGGGAAGTCTTCCTGCTGCGGGTACAGGAAGGCAGCGACTATGAGACGATCGCCGCGGCGCTGGGCACGACACCCGGCGCCGCGCGCGTGCATTATCATCACGCCGTGAAGCGGCTGAAGGAGCTGGTATCATGACCGCGTGCGAGCGGCTGTCGGATCGCATGCCGGAGGTGGCGGCCGGCGCCGGCTGGAGCGCGCTCGAGGCCGCGCATCTGTCCGACTGCGCCGATTGCGCGGCCGAGTGGGACGTCGTCCGGCGGACCGCCGCGTTAGGCGCGGGCTTCACCATGCGACAGGAGCCGCCGGCGATCGCGCGCGCCGTGCTCGACCGCGTGGCCGAGGCGAAGTGCGCCGAGCGGCGCCGGAGCGGCATCGTTCGCCGCGCGGTCGGTGTCGCCGCCGCGGCGAGCGTCGTTCTCGCCGCCTGGGTGACGCTGCACCGGCCGCACGCCGCCCCGGCGGGCCGCGGCGCGAACGCGGTGCCGATGGCGAGTACCGGACGCCCGACCGCATCCGACTCCGCGGCGACGCTCACCCTGGACATCGCCGAGCTGGACGGGCTGAGCACGGCGGAGCTGACGGACCTGCTGGACCGGATGGACCTGCCGCTCTCCACCGGCCGCACGGTGGACCCGAGCGGCGCCGGCGATCTCACCCACGATGAGCTGGAGCGCGTGCTGCGCTCCCTGGAGGGGTAATGCGACCGATCCGCTGGCTGCCCGCGCTCGTGCTGCTCGCGACGTGCATGGTCGCCGCCCCGCTCCGGGCGCAGCAGCCCACTGCCGCGGCTGATGACGGCGGCCAGGCTGCGACGCTGCGACAGCGGATCGAGGACCGCCTCGCGGCGCGGGTCCAGGAGGAGCTGGGGCTGACCGACGCCCAGGTCGGCAAGCTCCGCACGACGACCGCCGACTTCGCGGAGCGCCGCCGGCAGATGCAGCGACACGAGCAGGACCTCCGCCGCGCGCTCGCCGGGCAGCTGCGGCCCGGCGTCGCCGCCGACCAGGACAGCGTCTCCCGCCTGACCGACGATCTGGTGGACGCGAAGATCCGGCTGGCGGAGAGTTATCGCGAGGAGCTGAAGGCGCTGACCTTCCTGACGCCGGTGCAGCGAGCACAGTTCTTCGCGATGCGGGAGCGGCTGCTCCAGCGGATGCAGGAGATTCGGGAGCAGCGGCAGAACGCGCCGGACGGCGCGCCGGCCGTGCCGATGCGGCGCCGGCTCAGGTAGGCGAATCGGCGGGCGCGAACTTCCGGCGGTAGCTCTCCATCCCTTCGACGATCGCGCGACGCGCGGCCTCGGCACCTTCGAAGCCGCGCGTCTGCGTGTGCGAGCCCTCGAGATCCTTGTACACCTTGAAAAAGTGCTCGATCTCGCGGAGCGCGTGCGGCCGCACGTCCTCGAGATCCCGGATCTCGGCGGCGAACGGATCGCCGGTGTGCACCGCGAGCACCTTCTCGTCGGGGACGCCGTGATCCACCAGATGGAAGAGACCGACCGGCCGCACCTCGACCAGACATCCGGTGAACACCGGCTGGGTCATGAGGACGAGGATGTCGAGCGGGTCACCGTCGTCGGCGAAGGTGCGCGGCAAGAAGCCGTAGTCGCCGGGATAGTGCACCGCGCTGTGCAGCACGCGATCCAGCCGGAAGACGCCGAGCGTCTTGTCCAGCTCGTACTTGTTGCGATCGTTGGTGGGGATCTCGATGACCGCGGTCACCGCCTCGGGCGGGTTGCTGCCGGTGGGGATGTCGTGCCACGGATGGAAGGGGCGGTACGGCTGCACGGCCACGGGCGCTCTCCTCGCTGGGACTGGCTGCGCGGCATCACCGGCCGCGCGCGAAAAGTAACGCTTGCGCCGCTCCCCCGCGCCGACGATGTTCCACCCGCGCGCCCGAGTGGCGGAATGGCAGACGCAACGGACTCAAAATCCGTCGGGGGCAACCCCATGCGAGTTCGACTCTCGCCTCGGGCATCCACTCTCACCTTCTGCACCTGCGGTCATGACCCGCCTCGCGGACATCTATCTCTACCCGCTCAAGTCAGCCCGCGGCATCCGCCTCGACTCGGCGGAGCTGGACGACTTCGGCCTCGTCCACGACCGCCGCTGGATGGTGGTGGACGAGGCGAACGACCTGGTGACGCAGCGCGAGGCGCCGCGGCTCGCGCTGGTCCGCACCGCGCTCGACGGGAACGCGCTCCGGCTCGACGCGCCGGCGCTCCCGCCGCTCGCCATTCCGCTCGCCGGCGCCGACGGCGAGCGCCGCACCGTCCGGGTCTTCGACGTCCATTGCGCCGGCGCCGACCAGGGCGACGAGAGCGCGGCGTGGATCAGCCGGCATCTCGGCCGCGCCTGCCGCATCGTGCGGATGCCGGACGACGTGGTGCGGCCGATCGAGCCTAACGCCGCCGGCGTCACGGGCCGCGTCAGCTTCGCCGACGCCTTCCCGCTGCTCCTCATCTCCCAGGAAGCGCTCGATGCGCTCAACCGCCGCCTCGATGTCGCCGTCCCCATGAACCGCTTCCGTCCCAATCTCGTCACCACGGGCTCGGCGCCGCACGCGGAGGACGGGTGGCGGTGCATCCGCATCGGCGCCGTCGAGTGCGTCGTCGCCAAGCCGTGCGTGCGGTGCATGATCCCGACCGTCGATCAGGAGAGCGCGATCAAAGGCAAGGAGCCGTTGCGTACGCTCGCCGGCTATCGCGAGCGCGAGCGCGGCGTGCAGTTCGGCCAGAACGTGGCGCACGTCGGCCGCGGGCGGATCAGCGCCGGCGATGTGGTCGAGGTGCTCGACGCGTGAACGACAACGAAGCCCAGGTGTTCGGCGGGAAGAAGAGCGCCGGGACGCGGAAGGCGCTTCGATTCTTCGCCGAGCGGCGCATCAGGACCCACTTCGTGGACTTCGCCGAGCGCGGCCCGTCGCTCGGCGAGCTCCGCCGCTTCGCGCAGAAGTTCGGGGTCGCCGCGCTGGTGGACCGCTCCTCGTTCCGCTTCGCCGAGCTGGGGCTCGGCGCCGCGCGGCTGAGCGACGAGCGGTGGCTGGAGCGCGTGGTCGAGGAGCCGCTGCTCCTGCGCGCGCCGCTGGTGCGCTACGGCCGGGAGCTGAGCATCGGCGCGGACGAGGCGGCGTGGCGCACATGGGTCGGACGCTGAGGCGATGAGCCGCCGCGCATGACGCAGCTCTCGCTCTCCGGGGTCGCGGTGGAGCTCGGCGGTACCGAGCTGCTGCACGACGTCACGTTCACCGTCGCGCGGGGTGAGCGCTGGGGCGTCATCGGCCGGAACGGCAGGGGGAAGACGACGCTGTTCCGCCTCATCACCGGCGCGCTGAGCCCATCGCGCGGCGCGGTGGTGCACGCCGCGGGGGCACGGGTCGCGCTGCTGGAGCAGCAGCGCGAGTTCGCCGGCGCCGTGACCGTGTGGGACGCGGCCGCGGCGCCGCTGGAGCCGCTCTTCGCGCTGGAGCGCCGGCTGGCGGCGAGGGCGGACGAGATCGGGCGGCTCGGTGACCACGCACCGGCCGATCTGCTTACGCAATACGGGCACGACCTCGAGCGCTTTGCCCACGAGGGCGGCTATGCCGCCTCGGCGCGGGTGGACGCCGTGCTGCACGGACTCGGCTTCGACCCCGACGAGTCACGCGTGCGCGCCCTCGATTCCCTGAGCGGCGGCGAGCGCGGACGCGTCGGCCTCGTGCGCCAGCTCGTCACTCCGGCCGACCTGCTGCTGCTCGACGAGCCCACCAACCACCTCGATCTCGAGACCAGCGCGTGGCTCGAGGACTACCTGCGGAGCATCGACGAGACCGTCCTGCTGGTGAGCCACGACCGTGCCTTCCTGGAGCGGGTGGTGGATCACGTGCTGCACGTCGAAGCGGGAACCGCGACGCCGTACGAGGGCGACTACGACGCGTTCGTCGCGCAGCGGACCGAGCGGCGGCTCTCGCGGCAGCGGGCGTTCGACAAGCAGCGGCGGAGCATCGCCGCGGAGGAGGACTACATCCGCCGCAACATCGCCGGCGGCAACAGTCGTCAGGCCAAGGGGCGCCGGCGCCGCCTCGCCCGGGTACCGCGACTGAGCGCGCCGCCGGGCGAGGCGGGCGCTATGGCGCTGCGCTTCGAGCCCGGCGCGCGGAGCGGCGACCAGGTGCTCGTGGCCGACCAAGTGTCGGTGGGCGTGCCGGGCCGCTCGCTGCTCGAGCGGTTCAGCGCCCGCGTCATCCGCGGCGAAGTCGTCGGGCTGATCGGGCCTAACGGTGCGGGGAAGTCGACGCTGCTGCGCACGCTGGTCGGCGAGCGGCCGCCGGAGGGTGGGACGGTGCGGATCGGCGAGTCGGTGACGGTCGCCTACTACCGCCAGGACCTGGCGCAGGTGCCGCCGGATCGCACGCTGTACGACGTGATCGGCGACCTCAGGCCAACCTGGACCCGCGGCCAGATTCAGGACCACCTCGGCCGCTTCGGCTTCTCCGGCGATGAGGTGCTGCGCGTATCCGGCACGCTCTCCGGTGGCGAGCAGGCGCGGCTCGCGCTGGCGATGATGGTGCTCGCGCGGGCCAACTTCCTCGTCTTCGACGAGCCGACCAATCATCTCGACGTCGAGTCCATCGAGGCGCTGGAGGACGCGATCGAGGCGTACGAGGGCACCGTGCTGCTGGTGAGCCACGACCGCGCGCTGCTCCGCGCGCTCACCACCCGCATCTGGGCGCAGCGCGATCGCCGCATCGCCGATTTTCCCGGCAGCTTCGACGAGTGGGAGCTGGGCGAGGCGGAGCGCGCGCGCACGGCGAACGCGGACACGGCGCGCGAGGACGCCGCGCGGCGCGAGCGGGAGCGGGACGAGTCGCGCCGGAGCCAGCGGCGGCAGAGCTTCACCGCCGGCGAGCAGCGCCGGATCCGCCGCGCGGCGGAAGCCGCGGAAGCCGCGGTTCACGAGGGCGAGGGCCGTGTCGCCGAGCTGGAGCGCGCGCTGGCGGATCCCGCGCTCTACACCGCGCCCGACGGCGCACGACGGGCCGCGGTACTGGCCGCCGAGCTGGACCGGGCGCGGACCGCGCTCGACGATGCATTCACCAGGTGGGCCGAAGCGTCCGCCGCCAGTGAGGGGACCGGCTGAGTGACACCCGAGGAATTGCGCGCCCTCCAGGCACCGCTGAAGGAGCAGTACCGCGAGGATCCCGCGAGCGCGCTGGTCACGCTCCGCGCCGAGGGGGCGCTCGACGACGTCAACGTGAGCTGCCGGGTCGAGACCGGCCGCGCGCTGGTCGAAGCCGGCCTGCATCCGGCCAGCGGAGGCAGCGGTCTCCAGGCCTGCTCCGGCGACATGCTGCTCGAGGCGCTGGTCGCCTGCTTCGGGGTGACGCTTCGCGCCGTGGCGACGGCCCTGGGCATCCCGGCGCGCGGCACCGTCCGCGCCGAAGGCGATCTGGACTTCCGCGGCACGCTCGGGCTCAGCAGGGACGTGCCGGTCGGCTTTCGCGAGATCCGGCTGACGCTGGAGCTGGCGGCCGAGGTGCCGGCAGAGCAGATGGCGACGCTGCTCAAGCTCTCCGAGCGCTACTGCGTGGTGCTGCAGACGTTGCGGGCGCCGCCCGTGGTGGCGGTGCGCCAGCTCTCTAGATAGGTTCAGCGGCCGGCGGCGGGCGGTTGAGGAATGTTTGATACCTCGGCCCTACACTCCTCCCGCTCGCACGTCGCCGTCCGCCCTTCACCCAGCGAACGAACCCATGCCCTTCGAGTCCTCCGTCGTCGCCGCGGCGCCTGCCGCCCATGCGACTCCCCTCCTCGCGATCGCGCTCGCGCGGGGACCGCTGCCACCTTCGCTCCAGCCGCTGGATGACGCGGCCGGCGGCGCCATCTCGCGGCTGCTCGCCGCCGGCGACTTCGCCGGCCGGCGGGACGAAACCGCCGTGCTGTACCCATCGGCGCCGGTCGCGCGGGTGCTGCTGATCGGCATGGGGAAGCCGGACGAGGTGAGTCGCACCAGCATCCGCCGCGCGGCGGCGACGGCGGCCAAGCGGGCCCGCGGCATCGGCGTGCCGAGCGCGGCCTTCTACCTCCCGCCGGAGCATCGGGGCGGAGTCTCGCCCCGGGACGTCGGTCACGTCGTCGCGGAAGGGCTGGGCTTCGGCGCCTGGCATTATGCCGAGATGAAGCGCCCGCCCGAGGAGCCGAAGCCGGAGCTCGAGCGCGTCGAGCTGCTGGCGCCGGACGACACCGCCGCCGTGCGCCAGGGCCACGCCGTCGGCGCGGCGATCGCCGCGGGACAGGCGGTCGCGCGCGGGGTACAGGTGCTTCCCGGCAACGTCTGCACGCCGACGTATCTCGGCAACGTCGCCAGGGAGCTGGCGGACCGCCACGGCATCGGCGTCACGGTGCTCGACCGCGCCGCCATCATCAAGGAAGGGATGAAGGCGCTGATGGCGGTGGCGCAGGGCAGCGTGGAAGAGCCGCGCTTCATCGCGCTGGAGTACAAGGGTGGCACCGGCGCGCCCGTCGTGCTCGTCGGCAAGGGCGTCACCTTCGACACCGGCGGCATCTCGATCAAGCCGGCGCCGAACATGGAGGACATGAAGTACGACATGTCCGGTGCCGCGGCCGTGCTCGGCACCTTCGAGGCGATCGGCCGGCTCAAGCCGAAGGTGAACGTCATCGGCCTGATCCCGTCGGCCGAGAACATGCCGTCCGGCAGCGCGTTCAAGCCGGGCGACGTCGTCGGCAGCCACTACGGCAAGACCATCGAGGTCGTCAACACCGACGCCGAGGGCCGGCTCATCCTGGCGGACGCGCTGTCGTACGCGCGGCGCTACCAGCCGGCGTGCGCCATCGACATGGCGACGCTGACGGGCGCCATGGTCATCGCGCTGGGTCACACCGCGATCGGCATGATGGGCACCGACGACGCGCTGCTCGAGGAAGTGCGCCAGGCGGGCGAGCGCTCGGGCGAGCGCGCGTGGCCGCTTCCGATGTGGGACGAGTTCCGCGAGCACAACAAGTCCGACATCGCCGACGTGAAGAACAGCGGCGGCCGCCCGGCGGGCAGCATCACGGCGGGCTGGTTCCTGCGCGAATTCGTGGACGGCTTTCCCTGGGCCCACCTCGACATCGCGGGCACCGCGTACAGCGACCGCGACGATCCCACGCGGGTGAAGGGCCCGACCGGTATCGGCGTGCGGCTGTGCAGCGAGTTCGTGCTCGCGCGCCAGGCTCGGTGACGGCCGCGCG
Source organism: Gemmatimonadales bacterium (assembly GCA_025934955.1). GTDB lineage: Bacteria > Gemmatimonadota > Gemmatimonadetes > Gemmatimonadales > GWC2-71-9. The sequence continues at coordinate 38,974 of JAICWE010000013.1, forward strand.
ACTCGCCCTTCTCGCACTGCTCCTTCTCCCGTCGCTCCTGCGGGCGCAGGTGCCGGACACCGCCCGGCATCCTGCGCCGGCCGCGCGTGACACCGCTCGCGGAGACACCACGACACGGCGCCGCGCCGACTCGCTCGGCGCGGATGCCACCCGCGCCGATTCGCTCCGCACCGACTCGCTCCGCGCGGCGCGGCGCGACTCCACCCGCGTCGCCGCGGCCTACGATCCCACCGCCCGCTATCTCGCCGGCGAACGACTGCGGCTCACCAAGGTTCCGGTGCTGCCGCGCGCCGGCGACGACGGGCCGCGGCCGCCGCTCGCCCGCATCGTGCTGACCGCGGATTCGATCGAGTGGAACGGCGCGGAGACCGTCTCCGATCTCCTCACCCGCGTGCCCGGCGTGTTCGTGTGGCGGGCGGGATGGGTCGGGCGCGCCGAAGTGCCAACCTATCAGGCGCGCGGCTCGACCGCGGTCGAGTACTGGCTCGACGGCATTCCGTACCTGCCGCTCGGCGCCGACAGCGTCGCGGTGGATGCGTCACTCTTCTCTCTGCGGTTTCTCGAGCGGGTGGAGATCGAGCGCTGGCCCGGTATGCTGCGGGTGCGGCTCTACACCCGCGAGCACGATCGCCTGGCAGCGCGCTCCGAGCTGGGCATCGCGACCGGCAGCGGACAGTTCACCCGCTACCAGGCGACGCTGGAGCACCGGAGCCGCAGCGGCGTCGGCGCGACCATCGCCGCGGATTACCTCAACAGCGGCCTCAACGGCGCGGCCGACGCCTACCGCAACACCCAGCTCTGGGCTCAGATGAGCCTCGTGCGCTCGCCGCGCTTCGGGATGTCGGCCCAGCTCTTTCGCTCGCGCCCGCTGCGCCAGGGGATCGATGACGCCATCGGCGGCGTGCTGGAGCCCGGCTTCCACGGCACCCGGAGCGAGCTCCAGCTTCGCGGCTCGTTCCACCCCCATGCGACGACCGAGACCGCGACCCGCGGCGTGGCGCTCGGCCCCTCGCTCGACCTGCTGCTCGCGCGAAGCGCGTGGGACGATTCGGTGCTGTCGCAGCATGTGTACAGCGCCGGCGCGATCGGCGCCTACCGGGCGCGTGAGGCATCGGCGACGCTCACCGCGTTCTACCGGAGCCGCTGGACCCCGGCCGACCTGATGGTGCAGCTGGGCTGGACGCCAGTGACCGCGCTGGGGCTGTGGACCGAGGGTCGCTATCAGCAGCACGACGGCAGCCGCCGCAGCCGTTCGGCCGGCGTGCACGCCGCGCTCACGCTGCCGTATGGGTTCGTCATCGGCCGGATCGTGAGCGCGCCGGCGATCGCGAGCGACACCGCGCAGCCGATCGCCGACGGCCAGGTGACGTTCAGCTTCGAGCGGCGGCGCCTCGGCTTCGAGGTGGGGTACGGCAGCAACGACGGCTTCCAGCCGCAGGCGTTCCCGCAGTTCGGCGCCGTGCCGATCATCCCGGCGCAGCCGCGGCTCGGATGGCTCAGCGCGGCGGGCCACCTGTCGCCGCTTCCGTGGCTCACCTTCGAGAGCTGGTTCACCACGCCGCGTCCGCTCCGCACGGCCCAGGGGCAGCCGCCGGCGCTCGCGATCACGCGCGGCACCATCCACTCGAAGTTCCTGCGGGTCTTTCCCAGCGGCATTTTTGACCTGAAGCTCCAGCTCTCGGTGGAACACTGGAGCGACGGCGTGCTCGGCACCGACCTGAGCGGCGCGCCGGTGCGGACGCCGTACACCAACTTCGTCAGCAGTCTGGTCGAGGTCCGGCTCGGCGGGCTCGCGCTCTACTGGGAGCAGCGCAATCTCACCGCCGGCGCCAAGAGCTACGTCCCCGGCTATCCCATCCCGCGATATGCCCGGGCACTCGGCGCCCGCTGGCAGTTCTCCAACTGATCTAGACCCAAGCCCTTCACGCGATTAGCTTTTCCGGCTTTCCCGGAATCGGGGTCAGATTGCCCTACAGCATGACCGGCTTCGGGGCGGCGGAGGGAGCAGTGGCGGGCGGGCGGCTGCGGCTCGAGGTGCGCACCGTCAACCACCGCTTCTTCAACTTCGCGCCCAAGCTCCCGAGCGAGCTCGCCGCGCTCGAGGGCGACCTGCGGGAGCGATTGAGGCAGGAGCTGGAACGCGGCCACGTCGCGGTGCAGGCCCGGTGGGTCGAGTCGCCCCGCGCCGGAGACGCGGCGCTGGCGGTGAACCTCGCGCGGGCCGAGACGGTCGCGGCGCGACTCCGCGAGCTGCAGCAGACGCTCGGCCTCGGCGGCGAGGTGACGGTGGAGCTGGTGGCGCGGCAGCCGGACGTGCTCGTCACCGCCGCGGCCGACGGCGTCGAGGTCACCTTCGCCGAGGTCGAGCCGATCGTGGCGCGGGCGGCGGGTGAGTGCAAGGCGATGCGACGCCGCGAAGGCGCCGCGCTCGCGGCGGAGCTGGCGCACCGGCTCGAGCTGCTGGAGGCCGCGGCCGAGATCATCGCGCGCCGCGCGCCGGAGCGGCTGGTGCGGGAGCGGGACCGGCTTCGCGCATCGGTCGGTGAGCTGCTCGCCGGCGCCCCGATGGACGAGGGGCGACTGGCGCAGGAGCTGGCGTACCTCGCCGACAAGCTTGACATCACCGAGGAGCTGGTGCGGTTCCGCGCCCACGCGGCAGCGTGCCGCGATGCGCTCCGGGCCGACAAGCCCGTCGGCAAGCAGCTCGGCTTCCTGGCACAGGAGCTGGGGCGCGAGGTGAACACGATGGGCTCCAAGGCGAACGACGCGGAGATCGCCCAGCAGGTGATCGCGATGAAGGGCGAGCTCGAGAAGTTCCGGGAACAGCTCGAGAATCTCGAGTGACGCCGTTCCTGCTGGTGCTCTCGGCTCCGTCGGGCGCGGGGAAGACGCGGATCAAGGACATGCTGCTCCAGGGCCGCGACGACGTCGCCTACTCGGTGAGTGCCACGACGCGGCCCCCGCGCGAGGGCGAAGTGAACGGCCGGAGCTATCACTTCCTCACCCGGCAGGAATTCGAGCGTCGCCGCGATGCGGGCGAATTCGCCGAGTGGGCGCCGTACGCCGGCAACCTGTACGGCACGCTCAAGAGCGAGCTCGCGCGGATCGTGGCGCAGGGGCGCCACCCGGTGCTGGACATCGAGGTCGAGGGTGCGCGGCAGCTGCGCGAGCATTACGACAACGCGGTGCTCGTGTTCGTGCTTCCACCGTCGGGCCGCACGCTGGTCGAGCGGCTGATCGGCCGGAACACCGAGCCGCGCGATGCCGTCGCACACCGCTTGCGTCGCGCCGCCGAGGAGCTGGCCGCGGTGAGCGAGTACGATTACGCGGTGGTGAACGACGATCTCACGACCGCGGTCGCGCAGGTTGCGTCCATCCTCGACGCGGAGACCCGGCGGGTGTCGCGGCAGCAGGGATTGCCCGACGGACTGGGCCAGCTCCAGCAGGACATCGAGGCGGCGGTGCGCCGCATCGAGCACGATGCCCGATATGCGGAAGAGGCGGCGCCGTCACCGCGCCGCGAGTGATCACCAGAGCAGGAGGCAGGATGCGGATCGTCACGCCCACCGAAGTGGCCAGGCAGTCGGGCAACAAGTACCTCGGCGTGCTCGTCGCGGCCAAGTTCGCGCGGTATCTCAATGAGTTTCCCAAGATGCCGGGAGGCGCGATCGGCATCGAGGAGAAGCTGACGACCAAGGCGCTCGAGGCGCTCTCGGACGGCGAGCTCAACTACAAGCTGGTCCGCCGGCGGCGCTCCGAGGCCTGATGCCCTGGACCGGCCGGCACGTCGTCCTCGGCGTGTCGGGCGGGATCGCCAGCTACAAGAGCTGCCTTCTCGCCCGCCGGCTGGTTGAGCGCGGGGCGCGGGTGGACGTGGTGCTCACCCGCGCCGCCGCGGAATTCGTGCGACCGCTTACCTTCGAGGCGCTCACCGGGCGCCCCGTCCTCTCCTCGATCTGGGAGCGGGACGGGGCGCTCGCGCATGTGCGGCTGGCGCACGCCGCCGATCTCGTCATCGTGGCGCCGGCCACGGCGCACCTCATCGCCCGGGTTGCGCAGGGCCTGGCCGACGACCTCCTCACGTCGCTGCTTCTGGCCGCCACGGCCCCGGTGCTCATCGCCCCGGCGATGAATGACGAGATGTACGCCAATCCGATCACCCAGAGCAACTTGCGCGCGCTCACCTCACGCGGCATCTCAAGCGTGGGGCCGGAGATCGGCGGCTTGGCCGAGGGCCCGTCGGAACGGCCGGGCCGGATGAGCGAGCCGGAGACCATCGCGGCGCACGCGGCGCGGCTGCTCCGGCGCGGCGGGCCGCTCGCGGGCAAGCGCGTCGTGGTCACCGCGGGGCCGACGCGCGAATCGCTCGACCCGGTGCGGGTGATCACCAATCGCTCGAGCGGGCGGATGGGCTATCGGCTCGCGGAGGCGGCGTGGGAGCGCGGCGGCGACGTCGTGCTCATCAGCGGGCCGACCTCGCTGGTCGCACCGGTCGGCGTGGCCGTGAGGCGCATCGAGACGACGGCGGACCTCGCGCGCGCGGTGGGCGAGGCGCTTCCCGCAGCCGACGTGCTGGTCATGGCGGCGGCACCGGCGGACTATCGCCCGGCGGAGCCGAGTGCCACCAAGCGATCCCGTGGCGACGGCGCGCTGACCCTCGCGCTCGAGCCGACTGAAGACGTGCTCGCGAGCACATTGCCGCTGCGCAAAGCTGGTACTTTCATGGTGGGATTCGCACTGGAAACCGGCGACGCCGCGGCGCGCGGCCGCGGCAAGCTGGCGCGGAAGGCTCTCGATCTCATCGTGGTGAACGACGCGCTCGAGCCGGGCGCCGGATTCGAGGTGGACACCAACCGTGTGACGCTGATCGCGCGGGACGGCGCGGAGCAGGTGCTGCCGCTGATGGACAAGCGCGCCGTCGCCGATGCGATCCTCGACGCGATCGAGGCGCGGCTTGGCTGACCGGGAGGCGCTCCGGCGCTACCTCGCGCAGCAGATCGAGCTCGGCGGAGCGGAGGCGGTACTGGGGAACGCGGTGCGCGCGGAGGCCGCGGCCGACGGGGCGGTGGAGGAGGACGACGTGGCGAAGGCGAAGCGGAGCGCGGCTACCCGCGCGCAGAGCAAGCCCGCGGAAAAGGTCAGGACGGCGGACCCGGCGAAGCCGTCGAGCGGCGCCGCCGACGAGAAGTGGCGCAAGGGCGCACCGCCGATTCCCGGTCCCGGTCTCACGATCGTGTCACCGGACGAGACGCTGCTCGGCAACGATCTGCACCATCTGAAGACGCTCGACGCCGTCGCCGAGCGGATTCGGAGCACCTACTGCTGCGACCTCTGCCCCCAGCGCACCAACGCGGTGCCGGGCGAGGGGAATCCCCGGGCGAAGATGGTGCTGGTGGGCGAAGGTCCCGGCGCCACGGAGGACCAGACCGGGCGTCCGTTCGTGGGCCAGGCCGGTCACCTGCTGGATTCGATCCTCGAGGCTATCGGGATTCCGCGCGCGGACGTATTCATAACCAACATCGTCAAGTGCCGGCCGCCCCAGAATCGCAAGCCGCTCCCCGACGAGATGACCGCCTGCATTCCGTACCTGCGCCGTCAGCTCGAGCTCATCCGGCCCAAGGTGATCCTGGCGCTCGGCGGCACGGCGGCCGAAGGTCTCCTCGGCAGCAAGAAGTCGCTTGGCGAGCTGCGCAACAAGGTGCACACGTACAACGGCGTGCCGCTGGTGGTGACGTATCACCCGGCGGCGCTGCTCCGCAACCCGAACTGGAAGAAGCCCACCTGGGATGACGTCCGTATCGCCCGACAGCTACTCGACCGCTAGCACCGAGCCGTACGTCGGCCGCTCCGCGCCCTGGAGCAATGAGGCGGAGCAGGCGGTGCTCGGCGCCATGCTGCTGGATCAGGACGCCGCGCTCCGCGCCGCGGAGCTGCTTTCCGACGCGGCGTTCTATCGCGAGGCGCACCGGCGGCTGTTCCGCGCCATGCTCTCGCTGACCGAGCGTCGCATCGTCATCGACCACGTGACGCTGCGCGACGAGTTGATGCGCCGCGGCGAGCTGGATGCCGCCGGCGGGCTCGAGTATCTCGCCGAGCTGCTCGACGCCACGCCGACGGCGGCGAACCTCGAGTTCCACGCGAAGATCGTCAAGGACAAGGCGATCCAGCGCGCGCTCATCGAGGGCGCCACCCAGATCATCACCGAGGCGTACGACGGCCGCGATACCGCCGGCGAGCTGCTCGACAAGGCCGAGAGCCGGATCTTCCAGATCTCGCAGCAGCGCGGCAGCGAGGGCTTCACCCGGATCAAGGAGATGCTGTGGCCGACGATGGAGCGCATCGAAACGCTCCAGAAGAGCGGCAAATCGATTACCGGTGTGCCGAGCGGCTTCGCAGGTTTGGACGAGATGACGTCGGGCTTTCAGACGTCGGAGCTCGTCATCGTCGCGGCGCGGCCGTCCATGGGAAAGACGGCGTTCGTGCTGAACGTCGCCACCAATGCCGCGCTGGACGGGCACGGCGTCGCCGTGTTCTCACTGGAGATGAGCAAGGAAGCGCTGGTGCAGCGCATGCTCACGGCGGAGGCGCGGGTGGACGCGCAGCGGGTGCGGCGCGGCATGCTCCGGGACGCGGACTTCACCCATCTGGCGCGCGCGGCCGGCGTGCTCCAGAGCTGCCGGATCTGGATCGACGACACTCCGGCCCTCACGCTGCTGGAAATGCGCTCCAAGGCGCGGCGGCTCAAGGTGGAGAACGACGTCAAGATGATCGTCGTGGATTACCTCCAGCTCATGCGCAGTCCGGAGTACTCGGACAACCGGGTACAGGAGATCTCCGACATCTCGCGCTCGCTCAAGGGCCTTGCGCGCGAGCTGCACGTGCCGGTCATCGCGCTGTCACAGCTTTCCCGCGCGTCGGAACAGCGCGGCGGCGAGCGGCGGCCCATTCTCTCGGACTTGCGCGATTCCGGCGCCATCGAGCAGGACGCCGATCTCGTCGTCTTCATCCATCGCCCCGAGTACTACGACCGCGAGGACGAAACCAAGCGCGGCGTCGCCGAGATCATGCTGTCGAAGAACCGCAACGGCCCCACCGGCGAGGTGGAGCTGCGGTTCAACCGCGAGTACACCCGGTTCGACAATCTCTCCAACCGCGACGAGCCGGCGTAACCGCGCATGGCCCGGGCGCGCTCCGTCTATCGCTGCACCGAATGCGGCCACGACCACCCCAAGTGGGCCGGCCGCTGCGAGGCGTGCGGCGAGTGGAACACCGTGGCCGAGGAACCGGTGGTGCTCCGCGCGGCGACGGCGGGTCTCCGCGGGGCGACCCGCGCGCGCGGCGGCGCGCGGGCGCACGGCGGCGAGGCGGCGCCGGCGCGGCTCCGCGACGTCGCCACCCATCCGCTCGAGCGCTGGCGCATCGGAATCCCCGAGCTGGACTTCGTGCTCGGCGGCGGGATCGTGCCCGGCTCCATGACGCTGATCGGCGGCGAGCCGGGCATCGGCAAGAGCACGCTGCTGCTGCAGGCGGCGGCGCGGCTCCAGCGCGCGGGGCGCGCGGTGCTGTATGCCAGCGGCGAGGAGTCGCCGGATCAGCTGCGGCTCCGCGCCGACCGGCTGGAGGAGGATGCGGGCGCGGTGCACGTCCTGGGCGAGACGCGGCTCGAGGCCATCCTGGATGCCGCCGCCGCGCTTCCGGCCGATGCGGTCGTCATCGACTCCATCCAGACGGTGTACACCGACGCGCTCGAGAGCGCGCCGGGCAACGTCGGCCAGGTCCGCGAGTGCTCCGGCCGGCTCATGCGCTTCGCCAAGGAAACCGGGACGGCGGTGGTCGTCGTCGGCCACGTCACCAAGGGCGGCGGCATCGCGGGGCCCAAGACGCTGGAGCACATCGTGGACACCGTGCTCTACTTCGAGGGCGAGGCGACGCTCGATCATCGCCTGCTGCGCGCCACCAAGAACCGCTTCGGCTCGGTGGACGAGCTCGGCGTCTTTTCCATGACGGAGCACGGACTCATCGCGGTGCCGAATCCCTCGGCCATCTTCCTCGCCGCCCGTTCCGATACCATCGCGGGCAGCGCGGTGACCGCATTGATGGAAGGGACGCGGCCGGTGCTGGTGGAGGTGCAGGCGCTCGCCGCCAAGTCGGGCTACGGCACGCCGCAGCGGGTGGCGACGGGGCTGGACCCCAAGCGGCTCGCCGTGCTGCTCGCGGTGCTGGAGCGCCGCGCCGAGACGTCGTTCGCCGATCTCGACGTCTTCGTGCAGGTGAGCGCGGGCGTCAGGCTGTCGGAGCCCGGCGCGGATCTCGCCGTCGCCGCGGCGCTCCTCTCCAGTTTGTACAACCGTCCGGCGCCGCGCGACGGCATCTTCGTCGGCGAGATCGGACTCGGCGGCGAGATCCGTCCCACCGGCGGCCTCGATCGCCGGGTCAACGAGGCGGCGCGGCTCGGCTTCCATCGCGTCTTCGGCTCGTCGCGCGGCGCGCGGGTGCAGGTGCCGGGCATCTCGCTCGTCGGGCTGGAGCACGTGGACCAGCTGGTGCGCGCGCTTGCCGCCTGAAGCGGGGCCACCCGCGCGGCGCGACGTCGGCGTCGTGCTGGTCGCGGCGGGGCACGGCACCCGGGCGGGCGGGGAGACTCCCAAGCAGTACCGCATGATCGGCGGCGTGCCGATGCTGCTCCGCGCGCTCCGCCCGTTCGCACGGCATCCGGAGGTGGATGCCGTCGCACTCGTGTTGCCGCCCGACGACGTGGCGTCGCCGCCCGAGTGGCTCGCGCCCCACGCGAGCGACATGCTCCGCTTCATCGCCGGTGGCGCGGAGCGGATCGACTCGGTCGCGGCCGGGCTGGCGGCGCTGCCGCCGTCGTGCACGCTGGTGCTGGTACACGATGCGGCTCGCCCGTTCGTCGAACGCGCCACCATCGACGCGGTGATCGCCGCCGTGCGCGACGGCGCGGCGGCGCTCGCGGCGGTGCCGCTCGAGGACACGCTGAAGGAGGCGGACCAGGCGGAGCCCGCGCTGGTCGCGCGCACCATCCCGCGGCAGCGACTCTGGCGGGCGCAGACACCGCAGGGCTTTCCGCGCGAGTTGCTGGAGCGGGCGCACCGCGACGCACGCAGTGTCGGCGCCGCGGCCGCGGCAACCGACGACGCGATGCTGGTCGAGCGGCTCGGCGCTCCGGTGCGGCTGGTACCGGGTTCGCCGCGCAACATCAAGGTGACCACGCCGGACGACGTCGCGCTCGCCGACCTCCTGGCCGCCGCGGAAGGACCGGGTCCGGGTCGGTGATCCTCCCGTTCGTCAGCGACGCCGAGGTCGCCGCGGCGATTCCGCCGGCGGTGGCGCACCTCCGCGCCGGTCGGCTGCTCGCCTATCCGACGGAGACGGTCTACGGGCTCGGCTCGGCGCCCGATGCGGCGGCGCTCGCGGATCTGTCACGGCTCAAGGGGCGGCCGGCGGGAAAGCCGTTCCTGCTGCTGGTGTCGGGCCGGCTGATGGCGGAGGAGTGGGGACTGGTGTTCAACGCTTCGGCGCGGGTGCTGGCCGGCATCTTCTGGCCGGGCCCGCTGACACTGGTGCTCCGCGGCGGCGAGGGACGACTGCCCGACCAGCTCCGCGGCCGCGAGGGTGGCATCGCCGTGCGACAGACGTCGCAGGCGGCGGTGCGGCGGCTCATCGAAGCGCTCGGCACGCCGCTCACGTCCACGTCGGCCAACCGGCCGGGCACGCCGGCGGCGCCGGGCGCCGAGCGGATCGCGGAGGTGTTTGCGGAGCCGATCGCGCGCGGCGAGCTTCTGGTGCTGGATGGCGGCGCGCTCGGGAACGTACCGCCGTCCACGCTGGTGGATTGCACGCAGAGTGTCCCGCTGCTGATCCGCGAGGGTGCCATTCCGCGCGCCGAGCTGCGCCGCGCCGCCGGCCGGCTTGCGCCGTGAGCGTCGTCGAGATGAGGAGCTGACATCGCATGAAGGTTCTGTTCGTCTGCACCGGCAACACCTGCCGCAGCCCCATCGCGGAAGGTCTGCTGCGCCGGGCCGCCACCGCCGCGGGGCTCGAGATCGTGGACGCCGGCTCGGCCGGCACCGGCGCGTGGGCCGGCGCGCCGGCGTCGGAGGGTGCGTATCTCGTCGGACTGGAGCGGGGCGTGGATCTGTCGGCGCATCGGGCGCGGCTGCTCACCCGCGAGCTCGTCGCCGAATCGGACGTCATCCTGACCATGGGCCACAGCCATCGCGTCCGGGTCGAGGAGCTGGGCGGCGTCGACAAGGTCCATCTCCTCGGTGAATACGCCGGCCAGAGTGGCGCGGGCGCCGAGGTAATGGATCCCTTCGGCGGCGACATCGAGGGCTATCGCGTCACCTTCGACGCGCTGGGCGAGCTGGTGGACGCGGTGGTGTCGCGCCTCGTGTCGGAGCGCTCCGGTGATCAGCGGTAGCAGCCGCGTCTTCGCTCTCCTGGGCCAGCCGGTCGCGCACTCCCTCTCTCCCGCCATGCACAACGCCGCGTTTCACGCGCTCGGCCTCGCGGCCGCGTACGTGGCGCTGCCGTGTGTCGCGGAGGACGTCGCACCGCTGATGCACGCGCTCGCGCGCGCTGGCGGCGGCGGCAACGTCACCGTGCCACACAAGTCCGCGGCCGCCGCCGCAATCGCGGATGGCGGTCTGGTCCGCCGCCTCGATGCGTGCAACACCTTCTGGGGCGAGGACGGCACGCTCCGCGGCGAGAACACTGACGTCGCCGGCGTGGTCACCGCGCTCGACCGGCTCGCTCCGCCCGCGGGCGGGTGGCTCGTGGCCGGTACCGGCGGCTCGGCGCGCGCGGTGGCGGCGGCGGCAGCGCAGTGCGGCGCGCCGCTCGCGGTGCACTCGCGCGATGCGGCGCGCGCGCGCGCCTTTGCCGAATGGGCCGAGACGATCGGCGCGAGGGCGGGGGAGCCCGCCGCCGCGCGCGTCGTCATCAACGCGACGCCGCTTGGCCTGGGACCGGGCGACCCCCTCCCCATCGCCGACGATCTGGCGCCGCTCGCGGAAGTCGCGCTCGACCTGGTGTACGCGCGGGGGCAGACCCGCTGGGTGCGACACGCCCGCGCGCGCGGCCTCCGCGCCGCCGATGGGCGCGCCATGCTCGTCGCGCAGGGCGCCGCCGCGTTCGCCTGCTGGTACCCGCGGATCCCCGCGCCGGTCGAGGTGATGCGTGCCGCCGTCGACGCCGCGCTTCGTTAGGCACACGCTCGGCACGACCGGTGTCGCCGCCGCCCTCCGGCGCGCCGGGCAACTCCTGCTCCCGACGGCATGCCTCCTGTGCGAGGCGTACAGCGCGGACGACGCGCTGGTGTGCGGCGCCTGCCGGAGCCGCTGGCGCCCGCTGCCACGTCCGCTCTGCCGGCGCTGCGGGCAACCGGTGCTGGTGCTCGCGCCGGACGACCATCTCGACTGCCGTCTCTGCGCCGGCTGGGACGACGCGCTCACCCGGGTGCGCAGCGCCGTGTGGCTGGAGGACGGTGCGCGCGCCGCGGTGCATCGGCTCAAGTACGAGGGCTGGTGGCGCATCACCGATTCCATGGCGCATGCGATGCGCACGCTGGAGCCATTGACCGGCGACGTCTGCCTGGTGGCCGTACCGCTGGCGCCGAAGCGGCTGCGCGACCGGGGCTACAATCAAAGCGAGTGCCTCGCCGCCGCGTTGGCGCGGCGGACGGGCGTCAAGGCGGCGCCCGGGCTCCTCGCGCGGGTGCGGGAGACGCCGACCCAGACGGCGCTCACGCCGGAAGGCCGCGCGGCCAACGTGAGCGGCGCGTTCCGCGCGCGCGGGCTCGCCGCTGCCGCGCGGCCCGGCTCCGGTTACTTTGTGCTGGTCGACGACGTGTTCACCACCGGCGCGACGCTGATCGCGGCGGCACGGGCGCTCCGTGCCGCCGGCGCGACGCGAGTGGAGGCGGTGACGTTTGCGCGGGCGCCGCTGCCGGTGACGTAGCGGACCGGCTCGCGCGCCGGGTGCCAACTCGGCTGAGTGCCAACTCGAGGGAACGGGGAGCGACGATGGCGGTACGGGTCGGAATCAACGGATTCGGTCGGATCGGTCGGAACGTGGTACGGGCGGCGCAGAAGCTCGGGACGAAGGAGCTGGACTTCGTCGCCGTGAACGACCTCACCGATACCAGGACACTGGCGCATCTGCTCAAGTACGACTCGGTGCATGGGCGGTATCCCGGCACCGTCGAAGCGAAGTCGGACGCCCTCGTCGTGAACGGCGACGAGATGAAGGTGCTGTCGGAAAAGGATCCGGCCAGGCTGCCGTGGGCGGACCTCGGCGTGGAGCTGGTGCTCGAGTCCACCGGCCGCTTCACCGATCGCGAGCAGGCCGCGCTGCACCTCAAGGCCGGCGCGAGGAAGGTGATCATCTCGGCTCCCGCCAAGGGCGAGGACATCACCATCGTCTACGGCGTCAACAACGACTACTACGATCCCGCGAAGCACAGCATCATCTCCAACGCGAGCTGCACCACCAACTGCCTGGTTCCGCTGGTCAAGGTGGTGCGCGACCGGTTCGGCTTTCAGCGCGGCTTCATGACGACGGTGCACAGCTACACCAACGACCAGCAGATCCTCGACCTGCCGCACAAGGATCTCCGGCGCGCGCGGGCCGCGGCGGTGTCGATCATCCCGACCACGACCGGCGCCGCGCGGGCCACCAGCCTCGTCATCCCCGAGGTGAAAGGGAAGATCGACGGCGTCGCCCTCCGGGTGCCGACGCCCGACGTCTCCGTCGTATCACTCGCCGCCGTGGTGGACAAGCCGACCACCGCTGAGGCGGTGAACAACGCCTTCATCGAGGCGTCGAAGAGCGGGCCCCTTCAGGGCGTGGTCGAGGTGAGCCACGAGCCGCTCGTCTCGGTGGACTATGTCGGCAACCTTGCCTCCAGCACGATCGACCTGCTCTCCACCAGTGTCGTGGACGGCACGCTCGTCAACATCACGAGCTGGTACGACAACGAGATGGGCTACTCGGCGCGCTGCGTGGACCTGCTCCGGTACGTCGGGGCCCGGATTTGAAGCGCTCGCTGGCCTCGCTCGACGCGGCGAGCCTCGACGGGCGCCGCGCGCTGGTCCGCGTCGACTTCAACACGCCGATCAAGGACGGTGCGGTCACCGATGCCACACGCATCATCGCCGCGCTGCCCACGATCGAATACCTGCGCGGCAAGGGCGCCCGCGTGGTGCTCTTCTCCCATCTGGGCCGGCCGAAGGGCGGCCCCGAACCGAAGTACTCGATGCAGCCGGTCGTCCGCGAGCTGGAGCGGCGCCTCGGCGCGCCGGTCACCTTCATCCGCGAGCCGCTCGCGCCGGAGGCGGTTACAACCACGCGGCGGCTGCCGCGCGGCGGCGTCGCGGTGCTGGAGAACACCCGCTTCTTTCCCGGTGAGGAAGCGAACGACGCCGAGCTGGCCCGCCAGTTCGCCGCGCTGGGCGACTTGTACGTCAACGACGCGTTCGGCTCGGCCCATCGCGCGCACGCCAGCACCGAGGGCGTCGCGCATCTGCTCAAGCCCGCGGTGAGCGGCTTCCTCATGGAGAAGGAGCTGCGTTACCTCGGCCAGGCGCTGGATCACCCGACGCGGCCGTTCGTCGCCATTCTCGGCGGCGCCAAGATCTCCGGGAAGATCGAGCTGATCGAGGCGCTGCTGCCGAAGGTGGATGAGATCCTCGTCGGCGGCGCGATGGCGTGTACCTTCTTCCGCGCCATGGGGCTGGAGACGGGCACGTCGCTGGTGGAAGCGGACAAGGTCGACCTCGCGCGCGCGCTCATGCGGAAAGCCGGCGGCAAGCTGGTGCTGCCGAGCGGCGCGGTCATCGCCGAGCGGCTCGCGCCCGGCGTGGAGACCCGCGCGGTGCCGCGCGACCGCATCCCGCCCGGCTGGGCGATGTACGACATCGATCACCTGACCGAGCAGGACTTCGGCGCCCGGATCGAGAGCGCCGGCACCGTCGTGTGGAACGGCCCGATGGGCGTCTTCGAGACGCCGCCGTTCGATCACGGCACGCTGGCGATCGCGCGGGCGCTCGCGCGGGCGACCGAGCATGGCGCCGTGACAGTGGTGGGAGGCGGTGATTCGGCGGCGGCGGTGGCGCAGGCGGGCCTTGCCGACCGGGTCACCCACGTATCGACCGGTGGTGGCGCTTCGCTCGAATTTCTCGAAGGCCGCGCGCTGCCCGGCGTGGCTGCTCTGGATGACGCATGAGCCGACCCCTGATCTTCGCGGCCAACTGGAAGATGCACCACGGCCCCGCCGCCGCCCGCGACTTCGCCGAACGGTTTCTGCCGCTCGCGCCGCCGGTGGACGGCCGCACGCTGTGGTTCTTCGTGCCCGACGTGACGATCACCGCGGCGGCCGAGGCGTTTGCCGGCCGCCCCGACGTCGGCATCGGCGCGCAGAACGTCCATTGGGAAGGGAAGGGCGCCTACACCGGCGAGATCTCGATTCCGCTCGCCGAGGAGGCGGGCGCGAGCGCGATCCTGATCGGCCACTCGGAGCGGCGGCATCTCTTCGGGGAGACGGAGGAGCAGACCGGTCGCAAGCTCACCGCGACGCTCGCGGCCGGCCTCACGCCGCTCCTCTGCGTCGGTGAGACGATGGCGGAGCGCGAAGGCGGCCGCACCGAGTCGATCGTGCTGCGGCAGCTCGCCGGCGCGCTGGATCCGATCGACGCCGACCGGCTGGAGCCGCTGGTCATCGCCTACGAACCGGTCTGGGCGATCGGCACCGGCCGGAACGCGACCCCGGATGACGCTGTCCAGGTGCATCGGCTCATCCGCATGGACCTGCTCCGCCGCGGAGTACGCGCGGACGTCCCGGTGCTCTACGGCGGCAGCGTCAACTCGCGGAACGCCGTCGAGCTGCTGGCGCGGCGCGAGATCGACGGCCTGCTGGTCGGCGGCGCGAGCCTGGAGCCGGAGGGGTGGGCCGAGATCGTCCGCACGCCGCGGTCCGAGTAAGCGGGGCGGGTGCGTCCCTCGGCTTGTCCGACGGCGGCACGCCTCTTATTTTTTCCGGCTGGCTTTCCACCGGACCGGAGTCGTCACCGCATGTTCGCATTCCTGCTCACGCTGCTCATCATCGACGCGCTGCTGCTGTCGGTCGTCGTGCTCCTTCAGGCCGGCCAGGGTGGCGGCCTCGCCGCCCTCGGCGGCGGCGGCGGCACCGACACGGTGCTCGGCGGCCGCCAGGCGGTGACCATCCTGACCAAGACGACGTGGTGGACCGGCGGGATCTTCCTCGCTCTCTCGCTCGCGCTGTCGCTGGTGCCGCGTACCGCGAGCGTCAACGGTCTCCAGCAGAAGCTCCGGGCTACAACACCCGCCAGCGTTCCGAGCAACGCGCCGCTGCCGGTGGGCACACCGACGCCGGCGGGGCAGGCGCCCGCCACCACGCCGCCGGCCAGCGGCGCCGCGACACCCGCGGCGCCGAGCACCGGCCAGCCGCCGGCGGCACCGGCATCTCCCCAGCAGCAGCCGAAGCGGTGACCGAAAGACGGAGCGGCGGGGTGAACCGATGAACGGTCGCCCCGCTTTCGTTTTGCTGGAGGACGGGAGCTGGTACGCTGGCTCCGCCGTGCGTTCCTACGACCCCGCGTTCGGCGAGGTGGTGTTCACCACCAACCTCAGCGGGTATCAGGAGACGTTCACCGATCCGAGCTATCTCGGCCAGATCGTGGTGATGACCGCGCCGATGATCGGCAACTACGGCGTGAACCCCGACGACATGGAGTCGGCCCGGCCGCAGGTGAGCGGCGTCGTGGTCCGCGAGCTGGCGCGGCGCCCATCGAGCTGGCGCGCGACGCTCGGCCTGGGCGAATGGCTGGCTGAAGCGGGCGTCCCCGTGATCGAAGGCGTGGACACGCGCCGCCTCACTCGTCATCTCCGGGAGCGCGGCGCCATGCGGGGCGTGATCGCCGAAGGCCGCGAGCCGTCGCCCGAGCTGCAGGCGCGGCTGCTCGCCTGTCCTTCCATGGAAGGCCTGGATCTCGCCTCACGTGCATCGGTGCGCGAGCCATACAGCGAGGGCGCGGGGCCGCACGTCGTCGCATACGACTTCGGCATGAAGCGGAATATCGTGCGCATGCTGACCGAGGCCGGCTGCCGGGTGACCGTGGTCCCGGCAGACACACCGGCGGCCCGCGTCCGGGAGCTGGCCCCCGATGGCCTGTTCCTCTCCAACGGGCCGGGTGATCCGGCCGCGGTCGGCTACGCGTTCGCGACCATTCGCGAGCTGAGCGGCAAGGGTTTGCCGACGTTCGGTATCTGCCTGGGTCATCAGCTCATCGGACTGGCGTTTGGCGGGCGGACCGGGAAGATGCCGTACGGCCACCGCGGCGGGAATCATCCGGTGCGCGATGTCCGCGACGATCGGGTGCTCATCACCACCCAGAACCACGGCTTCGCGGTGCAGGGCGGCCCCGAGGGCATTCCGGGCGCGCCGGCGCTCGAGGTGACGCACCTCAACCTCAACGACGGTACGGTCGAGGGACTGCGGCATCGGACGCTGCCGATCTTCGCCGTGCAATACCACCCCGAGGCGGCGCCCGGTCCCCATGACGCCTACCCTCACTTCGCCGAGTTCATGCGCTCGATCGGCGCTCAGGCCTCCAAGCCCTTGACAGGCAACACTTAAGCCCATAAGATCGCCCTTAGCGGGCCGCGCCCGCCGGGTCCGCGTCTGACACCCTGCTGGGGGATAGATGACCAAGGCCGATCTCGTCGAACAGGTCACCGAGAGCATCGCGCGCACCGCAGGGCCGATGATCTCCAAGAAAGACTGCGCTCGCGTCGTAGACGCATTTCTCGAAGCGGTGAAGGACGCGCTCAAGGCGCAGCACAACATCGAGGTACGCGGCTTCGGCACGTTCAAGATCCGCCGCCGCAAGACCCGCATGGCGCGCAACCCACGCACCGGCGACCCGGTCGAAGTTGCCGCGCGGCCAGTGCCGGTCTTCAAGCCCAGCAAGGAGTTGCGCGCGCTGGTAGCGGATGAGGCCGAGCCGGCCTCGTCCGGCGAAGCCGCCGCACCCGGCGCCTGAGCAGGCGCGACGTTCATCGAGCGGGGCCGCGCGCGTGCGTGCGGCCCCGTTCTGCTGTCACTCCGGGTAATGTTCCGCTCATGGCGACCATGACCAATACCACGACCTCCTCCATCTCCGTGCGCGTGCTGCTCTTCGCGAGTTACGCCGAGCGGCTCGGCCGCGACGTGGTGGAGCTGAAGCTGCCGCCGGGGGCGACGGTAGGCGACGTCGTGTTCGCGATACGCGCGCTCCCCGGTGGCGGCGAGCTTCCGGACCGGCCGCTCACCGCGCGGAACCTGGAGCACTGCGCCCTCGACGCGCCGGTCGTCGCCGGCGACGAAATCGCGATCCTCCCGCCGATGGCCGGAGGGTGAGGTGGCGTACCTGACCACTCTCCCGATCGATGCCGCGCCGCTGGTCCGCGCGGTCGAAGCGCCGGATCGCGGCGGCATCGCCTCGTTCGTGGGTCTCGTGCGCAATCAGCACGGCGGGCGCGCGGTGCTTCGGCTGGAGTACTCGGCGTACGCACCGATGGCCGAGGCAGAGTGCGCGCGCATCGTGGCTGAGGCGGAGAGCCGCTGGCCGGTGCGCGTGTCGCTGGCGCATCGGCTCGGCGCGCTGGAGATCGGCGACGTGGCGGTGGCCGTGGCCGCGGGCGCAGCGCATCGGGATGCGGCGTTCGCCGCGTGCCGCTACGTGATCGAGGAGGCCAAGACCCGGGTGCCGATCTGGAAGAAGGAGTTCTACGCCGACGGGACCGTCTCGTGGGTCGATCCGACGCGAGCCGCGGAGCGGAGCGCCGCCTCATGAGCGTCCTCGACCGGCTCGGCCGCCCGCTCGGGAGCCTGCGGCTCTCGGTCACCGACCGCTGCAACATGCGCTGCCGTTACTGCATGCCGGAGGACGACTACGTCTGGCTGCCGCGCGCTTCGCTGCTCACCTTCGAGGAGATGGCGCGGCTCACCGGCGGGTTCACCGGCCTCGGCGTCCGGAAGGTACGGCTCACCGGCGGCGAGCCGCTCTTGCGCCACGACCTGCCCACGCTGGTGGAGCTGCTCCGTCGCGACCGGCGCATCGAGGACCTCGCGATCACCACCAACGGATTGCTGCTGGCGCGGCAGGCGGCGGAGCTCCGCGCGGCGGGGCTCGACCGGGTGACGGTGAGCCTCGACACGCTGCGTGCCGAGCGCGCGCTCGAGTTCGCCCGGACGGCGCGCCACGGCGACATTCTCGCCGGCATCGAGACCGCGCGCGACGCCGGGCTGCCGGTCAAGCTCAACACCGTCGTCATCCGCGGCTTCAACGACGACGAGCTGGTACCGCTGCTGGAGCACGCGCGCGCGGTCGGCGCCGAACTGCGCTACATCGAATACATGGATGTGGGCGGCGCGACGCGCTGGTCCATGGAGGACGTCGTCCCCCAGCGGGAGATTCTGGAGCGGCTCGCCGCGCGCTTCGGACCGATCGAGCCGGTATTCGAGCCGGAGTCCCGGGCGCCGGCCGAGCGCTTCCGCCTGAGCGACGGGACCACCTTCGGCGTCATCGCATCGACCACGCGTCCCTTCTGCCGCGACTGCGACCGCAGCCGCCTCACGGCGGACGGCACCTGGTATCTCTGTCTCTACGCGGAGGCGGGCGTGGATCTGCGGGCGCCGCTCCGCGCCGGCGCCGACGATGCGGCGCTGGCCGAGCTGGTGCGCGCGACGTGGAGCGAGCGGGCCGACCGGGGCGCGGAGCAGCGCGCGGCGGCGCCGGAGCGAGGCGTGCTGCATCAGATCGGCGCGCTCCGGGCGGATCCGCGGCGCGAAATGCACACGCGCGGCGGCTGACCGGCACGGATGGCGCCGCACATCGCTCTGATCGAGCCCAGGATTCCGCCGAACACCGGCAACATCGCGCGGCTCTGCGTTGCGACCGACACGCCGCTGCACCTGATCGAGCCGCTCGGCTTCTCGCTCGACGAGCGTTCGGTGCGCCGCGCCGGGCTCGACTACTGGGACCGGGTGGATCTCTGGGTCCACCCCGACTGGTTTGCCTTCCGCGACGCGATCGCGCGGGACCGCTGCCTCTACTTCTCGGCCAAAGCGGTGCAGGACTACCGCGACGCGCCCTACGCGCCGAACAGCGTGCTGGTGTTCGGCGACGAAGTGGAGGGCATGCCGGCCCGCATTCTGGAGAAGCATCCCGACCGCTGCTTCCGCATCCCCATGCCCGGCGAGGTGCGCAGCCTCAACCTCGCGAATGCGGTCAGCATCGTGCTGTATCAGGCACTCGGCAGGACTCCGGAGGCGCCGTGAGCGCGCGCGAGGGCACCGGCACCCCGCGGGCACGCTGGCATCGGGTGTACTTCCTGCTCGCCGCGTTCGACATCATCACCGTCTGCCTCGGTCTCGCCCTCAACCAGCGCCTCGTGACGCTCTACGCCGACGCGGTGCGCGCGAACACGAGCTGGTCCACCCGCCTGGAGCAGCTCGCCCAGCTGGATCGCCTCAGCGCCGGCGTCAACGCGCCGGGAAACGACATCTTCGACGCGCCCGACGGCGCGGCGCAGGTCGAGCGCCAACGGCTTCAGCTCGCCGCCGCCCACAGCCGATTCGACAGCGCCTTCGCTTCGCTCCGCGCCGAGGTCGCGGCGTCGGCCGGCCCCAGCCGCGCGGCGGTGCTGGCCGATCTCGACGACATGCAGAGTGGCGTGCGGTCGATGGCCGGTCTCACCGACGGCCTGCTCGCGGACTTTGCCGCGGGGCACCGGTCCGCCGCGGCGCGGGGCATGGCCATGATGGACCGGATGTACGCGCGCACGCGTGCGGCGTCCGAGTCGGCGCGTCGTCACGTGCGCGAGGCGCAGG
This sequence comes from Gemmatimonadales bacterium, assembly GCA_025934955.1. GTDB lineage: Bacteria > Gemmatimonadota > Gemmatimonadetes > Gemmatimonadales > GWC2-71-9. The sequence continues at coordinate 58,886 of JAICWE010000013.1, forward strand.
CGGCGCTGCTGCAGCGCCAGCGCTCTCGCGGCGTCGAGCTGGAGCAGGAGCAGTGGGCCCTCGGAGTGATGGCGCTGTTGATGCTGATCGGTGCGCTGTTGTACGGACGCCGGCTCGCGGCGCGGGCCGGCTCGGCGCGGGCGGAGCTGGAGGCGCAGGTCGCGGCGCGCACAGCGGACCTCGCCGAGGCGAACGCCGCGCTGCAAGTCTATCTCGCCGAACGGGAGCAGCTCGAGGCGGCGTTGCGTCACGCGCAGAAGATGGAGGCGGTGGGCCGCCTGGCGGGCGGCATCGCGCACGACTTCAACAACCTGCTGACGACCGTCCTGGCCGGCAGCGGACTGGTGCTGGAGGAGCTGCCGCCGGACGATCCGGTGCGCCAGGAGGTCGAGGAAATCCGGCTCGCCGGCGAGCGCGCCGCCGCGGTCACCCGCAAGCTGCTGCTGTTCAGCCGCCGGGCCGAGATCGAGCCGGCGACGCTCGACCTCAACCGGGTCGTGAGCGAAGCCGGCGCCCTGCTGCACCGGCTGCTGGGTGAGGACATCGCGCTCGACATCGTGCTGAGCGACGGCCCGGCGTGGGTGCGCGCCGATGCGAGCGGGCTGGAGCAGGTGGTGGTGAATCTCGCCGTCAACGCGCGCGACGCGATGCCGCGCGGCGGCGCGCTCCGCATCGCCACGGGATGGGTGCACGTGGATGTGGCGGCGGTGCGGCGGCATCCTGCGCTGCGCCAGGGTGCCTACGTGGCCCTGGAGGTCTCCGACACGGGCGAGGGAATCGCGCCCGAGCTGCTGCCCAAGATCTTCGAGCCGTTCTTCACGACGAAGGGCACCGGTGAGGGCACCGGCCTCGGGCTCGCGATCGTGTACGGCATCGCGACGCAGTACGACGGCGCGGTGCTGGTGGACAGCACGCCGGGGGCCGGCTCGCGGTTCACCGTCTTCCTTCCGAGTGCCGTGACGCCGGAGTCGACGTCGGGCGAGCGGCCGGCGGTCGCGGCGCCCCACGGCAGTGAGACGATTCTCGTAGCCGAGGACGAGCCGTCCATCCGACGGCTGACCGAGCGGGTGCTGACCCGCGGCGGCTACCACGTGCTCAGCGCCGCCGGCGGCGCCGAGGCCGTGGGGCTCGCTGCCGCGACCACCGAGCCGATCCACCTGCTGCTGACCGACGTCGTGATGCCCGGCGTCGGCGGCCCGGAAGCGGCGGCGACGATTGGACGCGCGCGGCCCGAGCTCAAGGTGCTGCTGATGTCGGGGTATGCGGACACGAAGCAGTTCGAGCACGGCGCGGCGGAGCCCGGCTACGCCTTGCTGCGCAAGCCGTTCACGCCGTCCGCGCTGCTGGAACGGGTGCGCGCGGTGCTCGACGAACGGGCCTGAGCGCCGCTTTGCGCCGCTTCCGGCCCGCACTAGATTGCGACGCCTCGGTCCACACGCACTCCTGACTACTCGAGATCCTCGCATGCTATCGAAGATTGCCGTCGTCGGAGCGGGAAACGTCGGAGCCACCGCCGCGCAGCGCCTTGCGGAGAAGAACCTCGCGCGCACCGTCGTCATGATCGACGTCGTGGAGGGTGTGCCGCAGGGGAAGGGGCTCGACCAGCGGCAGTCGGGACCGATCGAGGGCTTCGATACGCGGGTGATCGGGACGCAGAGCTACGACGACGCGGCGGGCACGGAGCTGTTCGTCGTCACCGCCGGCATCGCGCGGAAGCCGGGGATGAGCCGCGACGATCTGGTCAGGACCAACGCCGGCATCGTGCGCTCGGTGAGCGAGCAGATCGCCAAGGTTGCGCCGGAGGCCATCGTCATCGTCGTCTCCAACCCGCTCGACGTGATGTGCTACGTCGCCAAGCAGGCCACCGGCTTTCCCCGCGAGCGGGTCATCGGCATGGCCGGCGTGCTCGACACCGCGCGCTATCGCGCATTTCTCGCCGACGCCATGGACGTGTCGGTCGAGGACATCCAGGCGATGGTGCTCGGCGGGCACGGCGACACCATGGTCCCGCTGGTCTCCTGTACCACCGTCTCCGGCATTCCCGTCACCCAGCTCCTCCCGCGGGATCAGCTCGACGCGATCGTCGCGCGCACGCGGAACGGCGGCGCGGAAATCGTCACCTTCCTCAAGACCGGCTCAGCGTACTACGCGCCGAGCGCCGCGGCGGTACAGATGGTCGAGTCGATCGTGCTCGACAAGAAGCGCATCCTGCCCTGCGCGGCATGGCTCGAGGGCGAGTACGGCCTCTCCGGCGTCTTCTGCGGCGTGCCCTGCAAGCTGGGACGCGGCGGGCTCGAGCGCATCGTGGAGGTGACGCTCACCGCCGAGGAGCGGGCCGCGCTCACCCGATCGGCGGACGCCGTGAGGTCGACGCAGGCGCTGGTCGGGTGAGGCCGCGCATGGGCCCGCTCGCGAGGTTCTGGGATTCGTCGATCGGCAAGAAAATCGTCATGGCGGTCACCGGCATCATCGGCATCGCGTACGTCCTGCTCCACATGATCGGCAACCTCCAGATCTTTCAGGGCGCCGAGCGGCTCAATGCCTACCGTCATCTGCTGCACGGACCGCTCAACGAGCTGCTCTGGCTCGCCCGGGTCATCCTGATCGTCGCTCTCGTCCTCCATGTCGTCGCCGCGTGGCAGCTCACCCGGCGCGATCGCGCCGCGCGCCCGGTGGCGTACGCCGAGCGGGTCCCGCAGGTCTCGACGGTGGCCTCCCGCACCATGCGCTGGGGCGGGGTGCTGCTGCTGGTCTTCATCATCTTCCACATTCTCCACTTCACCACCGGCACCATCCGCCCCGCCGGGGTGTACGAGGAGAACAATCTCTACGGCAACGCGATCGCGGGTTTTCGCGTGGCGTGGGTGACGGCGTTCTACGTCCTCGCCATGGTCGCGTTAGGCCTGCACCTCTATCACGGCGCGTGGAGCTCGGTGCGCACCATGGGCGCAGCGCCGGTGTCGGCCCATCCGCTGCGCCGGCGCGTCGCGCTGCTGATCGCGATCGTGGTGGCGGGCGGGTTCGCGCTGGTGCCGCTGGCGGTGTTCTTCGGGATGGTGAGGTAAGGATGGAACTGGACGCGAAGGTGCCGGCCGGGCCGGTCGAGCGGAAGTGGGATACGCACCGCTTCGAGATGAGACTGGTGAATCCGGCCAACCGCCGGAAGCACACCATCATCGTGGCCGGCACCGGGCTGGCCGGCGGCGCCGCCGCGGCGACGCTCTCCGAGCTAGGCTACAAGGTGAAGAGCTTCTGCTTCCAGGACTCGCCGCGGCGGGCGCACTCCATCGCCGCGCAGGGCGGCATCAACGCCGCCAAGGACTACAAGAACGACGGCGACAGCGTCTATCGGCTGTTCTACGACACCGTGAAGGGCGGCGACTTCCGCTCCCGCGAGGCCAACGTCTACCGGCTGGCGCAGGTGTCGGTCGAGATCATCGACCAGTGCGTCGCCCAGGGCGTGCCGTTCGCGCGGGAGTACGGCGGGCTGTTGGACAACCGCTCGTTCGGCGGAGCGCAGGTGTCGCGCACCTTCTACGCCCGCGGACAGACCGGCCAGCAGCTCCTGCTCGGCTGCTACCAGGCGCTGGAGAAGGAGATCGCCAAGGGCGGCGTGGAGATGTTCCCCCGCACC
>JAICWE010000077.1 GCA_025934955.1 Gemmatimonadales bacterium
CCATTCCCGACCGATGGCGCGACCGCGTCGGCTACGGGCTCGACACCTGCCACCTGCACAGCGCCGGGCACGACATCACCAGCAGCGCCGCCGCGCTCGGCGGCACGCTCGACGCGTTCACCGCGGCGACCGGCCGCCCGCCGCGGTTCTTCCACCTGAACGACAGCCAGTTCCCGTTCGGCAGCAACAAGGACCGCCACGCGCTCATCGGCGAGGGGACGATCGGCGTCGAGCCGTTCGGCTGGCTGCTGCACGATCCCCGCAGCCTGGGCGTGCCGCTCATCCTGGAGACGCCGCAGGAGCATCCGGACATCGTCGACGAAGATCCGTCGCCGGATCCGTGGGACGTGCAGATGATGGTGCTGCTGCTGTCGCTGGCCGCGTAGGAGCGGCCGCGCCGCGGCGTGCCGCGGGCTTACGTCCGCGGTCCTCGCCGCAGCAGCGCGTCCAGACTCCACGCTCCTCCGCCGACCGCCGAGAGGTAGAGCCACGTGAAGCAGAAGACCGCTACGATCTCGCCGTGGTTGACCAGGGTCCAGAAGCCATGGGGCGCGTGGTACTTGAAGTAGGCGACGGCCATCTCGCCCGAGCAGATGAACGCCACCGGCCGGGTGAAGAGGCCGAGCAGCAGCAGCACCCCGCCGATCGTCTCGATGATTCCGGCCGCGCCGAAGATCGAATGGATCGGCACCGTTCCGCCGGGCCCCATCGGCGCCGGGAAGGCGAACATCTTCTGCGTCCCGTGCTGCACGTAGGCGAACGCCACCACGATGCGCAGCAGGCTGAGGAAATAGGGCGACAACCGGCGCCAGCGTGCACCGATGTCCTGCTCGGCCATGCGAACCTCTGCGAAGGTGTGAATCCGGTCGGAGTACGGCGGCGGTATCAGCGCAGCAGCTTGAACGCCGTGGCCAGGAGCCGCAGCCAGCCGGCACCCGAGGCGTCCGGACGGGCGTCGTTGGCCGTGTTGTATACGTAGATGACGGCGGTTCCGCTCGCAGGATTCAGGAACAGCGCGGAGCGGAAGCCCGCCTGGTCGCCGGTGTGGCCCACCAGCGCCTCCGCCGCCGCGGTGCCCGCGCGCGTGGAATCCGGCACGACGAAGAAGCCGAGTCCCATCTGCTGGCAGGTGGCGCATCCCGGCACCGTCGGCACCAGCGGCCGCCACATCTCGACCAGCGTCTTCCGCGACAGCACCGTCGCGTATCGCTGCGCGCGCGCCGCGTCGCCATGGGTGGCGCCGGTGAGGAACCCGGCGTACGTCGCCATGTCGCCGAGCGGCGCGTTCCACCCGCTGTTCGACATGGTGATGCCGGGATCGAAGTCGCGGCCGTTGGCCGTGACCGAGACCTCGCCCGCGGTGTCGCCGCGAACGGTGTAGTTGTTCGACCGCTGCGCGGCCAGGTGATACGGCGTGCTGCCGAAGTAGCTCCGCGTGAGGCCGAGCGGCGTGAGAATGTTCTTCTGGACGTAGGTCTCCCACGGATCGCCGGAGAGCTGCTCGATGATGCGGCCGAGATACACGTACGCGGGATTGCTGTAGCTGTACCGCGAGCCGGGCCGAAAGAGAATCTCCTGGTACGGCATCATCGCGACGAGCTGCTCCCAGCGCGTCGGCTCGAACGGCTGCCACGGCTTGCCGTCGGTGTACGGCCAGGTCGGATTCTGGAAGCCGGCGGAGTGCGACAGCAGCATCCGGATGGTGACGTCGCGGATCGGGCCGAAGCTGTCGTGCACCTGGCGCAGCTCGGGGATGTAGTCGGCCACACGGTCGTCGAGGGACAGCCGCCCGCGGTCGCGGAGCTGGAAGATGGCGATGGCGGTGAGCGTCTTGGTGATGGACGCCCAGTGGTAGATCGTGCCGCTGTCGGCCCGCTGCTTCGCGGCGCGGTCGGCCCAGCCGTAGTCATGCCGCGCCACCACGCGGCCGTCGCGCACCAGCACCGCGCCGCCGCCCACGATGTCGTCCGCCGCGGCGAAGGCGTCGAACGCCTGCGCGAACTCGGGCCAGCCCACATGCGCGGCACGCCGTTGCGCCGCAGCCGGCGACGCCAGCGCCAACGCTCCGAGCAGCGCGGCGGTGTGGATCGGGAAGCGGCTCATGCAATGGGTGACTGCAGTCACGGCGACGCCTTCCATAACGAGTCTACCCTCTCCGCCGGTGATCGCCGCGCCGCGGCGACGAGGTAATGAACCCGGAGCGATCGACATGCGCACGTCACGAGAAACCCATCTGCCGGCCGCCGCGGCCGGCACCATCACCGTCGGCGGTGATCTCACGGTCAACCGCATGGGCTACGGCGCCATGCGGTTGACCGGACGCGGCATCTGGGGTCCCCCGGGCGACTGGGCCGATGCCGTCCGCGTGCTCCAGCGCGCCGTGGATCTCGGCGTGGACTTCATCGACACCGCGAACTCCTACGGCCCGCACGTGTCGGAGGAGATCATCGCGGACGCGCTGCACCCGTACCCGGAGGGACTCGTCATCGCGACGAAGGGCGGCCTCGAGCGCCCCGGCCCCGACCGGTGGACGCCGAACGGCCGGCCCGAGGTGTTGCGCCGCGAGCTGGAGGGCAGTCTCCGCCGGCTCCGGCTCGAGCGCATCGATCTCTACCAGCTCCACCGCATCGACCCCGACGTCCCCGCCGACGAGCAATTCGGCGCGCTCCGCGACTTCCAGCGCGAGGGCCTCGTGCGCCACGTCGGGCTGTCGGAGGTCTCGACCGCCGAGATCGACGCGGCGCGGCGAGTGCTGCCGATCGTGTCGACCCAGAACCGCTACAACCTCGGTGATCGCGCGTGGGAGCCGGTGGTGAGCTACTGCGAGCGCGAGGGCCTCGCGTTCATCCCGTGGTTCCCGCTTTCAGCCGGGAGTCTCGATGACGCGGGCCCGCTCGCGCGGGTGGCGAAGCGTCACGACGCGACGGTGTACCAGGTGGCGCTCGCCTGGCTGCTGGCGCGCTCGCCGGCGATGCTGGTGATCCCGGGCACGTCGTCCACCGGGCACCTGGAGGAGAACGTCGCCGCGGCGGAGCTCACCCTCACGCCCGAGGAGATCCGCGAGCTGGGCGGTTAGGGCGTGGCTTCGCTCGAGCTCTCGAAGGTCGCACGCGGATTCGCGTTCCGTCCCAGCGCTGCACGCAGGTCGGCGGGCGCGGAGACCGGCGGCTCAGGCGAGTGCTTCGGGCGTCCCGGCTCCGCCGGGCGAAGCCGGCGGAGCGGGCGATGCAGGCGTCGATGCGCGGATCGCGGGTTGCCATTGCCGTCCCGGAGCGCTCAGAGCGAGAGGTGCGGTCCGCCGAAACGCGGTCCCTGCTCCGCGGCGTCGCGGCCGCGCGCCGCCTCCGCCATGATCCACGCGACCGGCAACCGCTCCTCGTCACACGCGATGGCGATGTCGGCCGGCGCCACCCGCACGATCACACCGCGGACACCGAGCGGAGGCCGCGCGTCCGGAAAGCGGAGGGTGCCGGCGACGCGGCTGCCCACCACCGGGCGAGCGGGGTCGGTGTGCCGGACGCGGAGCCCGACGATCGACGCATCGAGCACGTCGTGGGTGCCGTCCGGCAGCGCGAGCCGCGGCCGGCGCACCGGCGAGAACGTCGCGCGGACGTGGTCGCGCCGCTCGGACGGACTCGTCAGCATCGCGTCGGGCGATCGACCGCCGTCATGCAACGCCCGTCGACTCGATCACTTGGTCAGGACCACGTGGAGCGTAGTGCCGGAGAACGCACCGTTGCCCACCAGCGTGTTGCCCGACACGGTGAACACGATGTCGCGCAGGAACGTGTCGCCGCTCTGGTTGAACGTGACCTGCGTGTTCGCCAGCGCCCAGGTGCCGGTCAGGTCCTCATCGACGGCCGTGCTGCCGGTGACGGATGCCGGCACCACGAGCCGGCCGGTGGTCGTGCCGTTGGCGTCGAGCACCGCGTTGACGCTCGCGCCGCCGGCGAGCAGGTCGCTCGTGCCGGTCGCGTTGGCGGCGGTGAACGTCGTCGCGGTGTAGCTCCCGGCGACGCTCGACATCGTGGGACTCGTCGAGTCGGTCGGCCCGCCTCCGCATCCGGCCAGCACCGCGACAGCCATCACCCACAGACCCGGACGGCGCATCCGCTCCTCCTGATTTCAGCCGAAGTAGTGGTCGTTGACCCGGTGCGCGGCGTAGAGGCCGACGCCGGTGCCGACGACGCTCACGAGGAACGCCGTCATGATGCCGACGCGGGCACCGGCCCACCAGCCGATGCTGCTGCCGACGGTCGCGCCGATGAATCCCAGCAGCTTACCCATGTCGCTTCAATATGCGCCGGGCGAACGGCGGAGCAAGCGGTTGCGCCGTCAGCTCGCGTCGAAGCCGCCGCAGCGCGGCACCGCGTGCGCCAGTGTGTGCGCATCGAGCCGCACCACCAGCGCCGAGTCGAGCTCGACGGCGTCATGCAGCCGCGCCACCCAGTCGCCCCCGCTCCACTGATAGAACCGCTCGAGTCCGCCGGTGCATGCGGCGCCCGGGCCGAGCCGGCGGCTCACGCTGTCGGCCACGGCGGCGAGGTCCGGCCGGTCGGCCTGCTGCCGCACGGTCCAGGTGCGGCTGTAGGTCAGCACCCGACCGCGCGCGTCGAGGGAGAATGACTCGACGAAGCGGTCGGGAGCGTCCGGCTCCTGGCATTCGTAGCGCGCGTCCGCGGCGCCGGTCGCATCGGTCGCGTCGCACTCGAAGCGGGTGGTCGGCCCCGGCGCGATCAGGCGTGCCAGCGGCCCGCCGAACCGCCGCGGACCGACTGCGCCGGGGACCGACGCTGCGCACGCCGCGATCGCGACCGCGAGCAGGCACGCCCCGACGCGACGCGCGGCGCCCCGACGCCCCGCGGTATGGGCTCGTGGCGCCGCGCTCGATGTGCATCGCTGCCGATGACCGCCGTGGCGATCACTCAGAATTCGCGCCGCTTCATCTCCTTGAAGAACCGCTTGGCCTCATCGGTCTGCTCCGGCGCCCGCTGCCGCAGCGTCGGATCGTACTGCGCGCTCTGATCGGCGGTCGGCGGCTTGATCTTCGCCGCGTTCTTCTTCACCAGCGCCGCGATGCGCTGGTCCTCGCGCTTGCCCATCTCGTCTCCCGTGGTGACGTCGTCGCGTCGGAGCCCCGGCGGCTCGCCCGCTCGCCCGACGCTGCAACATATCAGCGTGCGCGGCGGCGCCGCGAGTGGCGCTCAGCGCTCCACCGCCGCTCGCAGCTCGGCGAACGCGCGCGCGAGATCGGACAGCTGATGATTGGCGTTGAGCCCGCTCGGACTCGGCAGCACCCAGAGCCCGGCACCGCCGAGCCGCTCCGGCTGCGGCCCGGGGACGGCGCGGGGCCGCGCGAACGCCGTCCGGTACGCGCCGATGCCGAGCACCGCGACCCAGCGCGGCGCGTATCGTCCCACCCTGCGCCGGAGTCGCGCGCGCCCCGCCACCAGCTCCGCGTCATCCAGCTCCGCGGCCGTCGCGGTGGCGCGGGCGACGAGATTGGTGATGCCGTAGCCGCGCCCGAGCAGCTCGGTCTCTTCCCACGGCGGCACCACGCGATCGGTGAAGCCGGCAGCGTGGAGCGCGGGCCAGAACCGGTTACCGGGGCGAGCGAAGTGGTGGCCCGTCGCGCCGGAGTAGAGACCAGGATTGATGCCGGAGAAGAGCACCGCGAGACCGGGGGCGATCAGATCGGGCACGCGCCGGCCCGCTGCCGCGAGCACCTCGGCGCGCGTGGGCCGCTGCCGCGGCGCCGCGGCGCGGCCTAGCGGATCAGGCCGAACAGGCCCACCGTCAATTCGCGAGTCCACCCGCCGAACAGATCGTGGCGGCGGACGCGCACCTCGCCGGCCACGCCGAGATCGCGCAGCAGCCGCAGCCGCACACCGCCACTCGCCGAGAACGTGAGCTGCACGTGCGTGGTCGAATCGATGCGAAGCGCGGACAGCCCGCCCCCGACGCCGACGTATGGCCGCACCGGGTCGCGTCCAGCCTGTACCTGGACCTGCATCTCCATCAGCAGGACGTGGTGCAGCAGCGAGTCGACGCCGTGATACCAGCCATAACCCATGCTGGGCTCGAGCAGCCAGTGGCGGACGCCGAGCGGCGCGAGTGGCGCGGCAAGGCGCGCGGCGATGAGGCCGCCGTTCCCCGCCTCGGGCAGGTGATAGTGAAGCTGTCCCCCGACGACGGCGAGCGGCGCGGGCTCGGCCTCTTCCTGGGCCCGCGCCTGGGCCGTCGGGAGCGCGATGACGAGCAGAGCGAAAGCGGCCGCGCCGCCGCGCAGGCGGCCGCCCCGCCTCACGACACCATCACCGTCTGCATCATCCCGTGCATGAAGTGGGGCTTGCCATCCTTCGGATCCGGCACGAAGCACATGAGCAGGTATTGACCCGGCGTCACGTTCATCGTGAAGTACACCGGCGCACCGGGCACGGCGGGCGCGCTGCCGCCCATCACCCGGCCCGGCGGCGGGCCGTTCGGCTTCTGAAGCCACTGGAGCGCGTCGTTCGCGGTCTTGCCCGGCGCGAGCTGGATCATGGCCACCTCGTGCGGCTGGGCGGCGTGGTTCTGCACCTCGAAGGTGTGCGACCCGGCCGTGAGCGGTGTAGACAGGGCGAAGTGATAGTCGGTGAGAGTGACGACTTCGTCCGCCGCCGGCGCCGCGGCGCTCGGGCCGGTGGATGCGGCGACGGTGAGCGGATGCACCATGCCCTTGGCGAAGTGGGGCACCCCGCCCGGCAGGTCGACGAGGCAGATGATCGCGTAGTTGCCCGGCGCCATCGCGAGCGTCGCGTTGGCGTCCGCATGCGGGTCCACCGCGTTCGGTCCGCCGATCATCGGCGCCCAGCGCGGCCACGCGCCCGGCGTCTTGAGCGCCTGCTCCAGGTCGGCCGGCGTCTTCGCGCTGTCGAGCCGCACGATCACCGCGTGGTGCAGCCCGGGGCCGTCGTTGACCAGGTGGAACGTCGTCATCCCCGCCGCGATCGTGTCGGGCATCTGGAAGGCGAAGTCCATCGCGTGCACCGTGACGACGTTTGGCGCGGCGGCGACGGTCGCGACCGCGGCGGCGGGAGCGTCGGCATCATGTCTGGCCGCGGCGCGCTCGGCCGACTGACAGCCGGCGAGCACGAGAAGTGAGGCGGCAACCGCCGCCGGAAGAGCTGTGTCCCGCATCGAACCACTCCGGAGAGAAGGAATCTGGACGTTGAAGCGGTGCGCCGCGCCCGGCGCGCCGGCACTACTCTGCACATCGAGACAGGCGCCGTCAACCCGCCGGCTGGTCGCGGTAGCAGCGGCCGACGCCCGTCACCTCGGCGCCGTTCCACCAGCAGCGCGCGCATGCGAGCTCCAGCTCGGACGGCGGCGCCAGTCGGAAATAGAAGCGCCACGGCTCGCCCGGGCCGAGCCGCTCCAGCCCGATCGTCGCGATGGTGACCTCGCCTCCGGGCTCGGCAGTCGCTCCGCCGCCGAGCCACTGCAACCGGCTCACGCGCTCGCAACGAAGGCGGAGCAGTCCGCCGGTCGGCTCGCGCCGCAGGTCCAGTCGGAGCTCAGCGGCGGCCAGGTCGAGCTGCTGCGCCACCAGCGCCGCCCGGTGCATCGCCGATGCGACCTCCCGGAAGCCGATCGGCTCCGCCGGCCCAGGATCGTCGCAGAGGCGGCACTCGAGCCAGGTGCCGAGATGGGCGGCACGGCCTTCGGATGTTACCACCCACTCCCGCACCTGCCACGGGGGATCGTGCCGCACGTGCTGGTTGTGGCCGCACTCCAGCTCGGCGACCCAGTGCGCCTCGTCGTCCTGGTGGTAGCCCACGATGCTGCGCCGCACCGGACTCAGGTCGCGTCCGGCGTGAAGGTCCCGATGGCGCAGCCATGACGCAGCCGCCGGAACCCCGCCGTCACGGCGCTTCCGCCGGTCACGGCTGCAGCGCGGCGACCCCTGCCCTCGCCACCTCGCCGTCCTGCGACGACTGCATCCCGCTCACGCCGATGGCGCCGACGACCTTGCCGCCGGCGAGCACCGGCACACCGCCGTCGAGCGCCAGCATTCCCGGCACGCTCAGCAGCGCATGGCGCCCGCCGGCGATCGCGTCCTCCAGGGCCTTCGTCGGCCGCTTGAAGCGGGCGGCGGTCCGCGCCTTCCGGATCGCGATGTCCTGACTCGCCGCCTGGGTGTCGTCGAGCGAATGGAAGAGAATGAGCCCGCCGGCCGCGTCCACCACCGCGACGGCCACGGTCCAGCCCTGCGCCACCGCGTGCGCCTCGGCGGCGGCGGCCATCGCCTTGGCGGCGTCGAGCGTGAGCGCAGAGAGCTGTCGCAGATGCGCCATCGGATGTGCCTCGGACAGGAAGCGTGGATGATAGTGGTGCTCAGCCCAGCTTGTGATCAGGTGCCGTCGCGGGCCCCGCCGCGTGCAGCGTCGCCTCGGGACCGGAGTAGGCGCGCTCGACCCGCGCAACTCGCAGCTCGTAGTGCGCGTACCAGTCGGCCCGCCCGCGCTCCTGCACCAGCCGGTGCTCCGCGTGCTCCTTCCAGGCGCGGATTGCCGCGGGATCGGTCCAGTACGAGACCGTGATGCCGAAGCCTTCGCTGCGCACGCTCTCGACGCCGAGATAGCCCGGTTGAGCGGCGGCGAGGTCCGTCATGCGCTGCGCCATCGCGTCGTAGCCGTGGTCGCCCGGCGTGCGGATGCTGCTGAAGATGACGGCGTAGAACGGCGGCTCGGGAGTGCGGGCAAATCGCTCGTCGGTCATGGCTACGGCAGCCGCCGCGTCTCGTCGGAGCGAGACAGCAGCCGCTCGGCGAAATCGAGCCGCTCCTGCGCATCGCCCAGCTCCTGCCGCAGCGCGCCGACCTCCTGCTCCAGGTCGCTCACCCGCTCGGCGAGCTCGCTGCCGCCGGCGCGGTCAGCCTTGATGCGCGCGAGCTTCACGAGACCGCTGAAGACCACGGCGGTGACGGGAATGGCGAGCGCGAGAATGGGTATCAGCAGGGCGAGCGCGTGACGATCCATGTCGGAAGCATACCTGCTTGCCGGTCCGGGCGCGCAGCAGTAAGATGGGAGAATCTTCGGTATTTGTTCGGTAAATCGCAGCGCGAGGCCGCCCGTGGTCGCCAGCCGTACCGCCGCCGTGCAGGACCTGCTCGCCCACCGCTTCCCCGAGGCGGTGCCGCAGGCGGGATGGGTCCGGGGCGTCGTGGCAACGGGGCTCCCGGCCCTCGACGACATCCTGCCGAGCGGCGGTTTTCAGCGTGGCCGGCTGGCGGTGTGGACCCCGGGCGGCGGCGCGGCGGCGCTGCTCCGCGCCACCGCCCGGCGCACCGTCGCCGGCGGCGAGCGCGTGGTCTGGGTGGACGCCACCGGCACCCTCACCTGCGCCGCATGGCGCACCGGTCCGCTGCTGGTGCAGCCCACTGATCCCGTCGCCGCGCTTCGCGCCGCCGAGGAGCTGGCGCGCTCGGGCGGCTTCGCGCTCGTCGTGGCCGACGGCGTCGAGCCCGACGCCTCGCGGATGGTGCGCGTCTCCCGCGCGGCGCACGAGGGCGGCGCGGCGCTGGTGCTCCTCACCAGTGCCAGCGCGGTCGCGACGCTCCGGCTCCGCTCCCGTCCGCTCGCCGCCCCGCGCGCATCCGCCGGCCGGCTCGGCGAGCCGCTCGCGCCCCGCGCCGTGCAGGTGCGGATCGAGGCGCGCGCCTCGGGCTGGCAGGCGTCCACCACGATCGCGCTCGCGGTATGGCACGATGACCATCGTCTGTCTCTCGACCTCGAACACCCCGACCGCCGCGGCGAGCGGCGCTGACTCGGCGTCGGGCGACGCGGCGCCGGTGCTCGCCTGGGCGCCGGCGCTCCTCGCCGTGGCGCCGCGGGTGCACGCCGAGCC
>JAICWE010000032.1 GCA_025934955.1 Gemmatimonadales bacterium
GCGCTCCCGTCCGACATGACGAACGGCGTCGCCGCGGTCATCGTGGCCGGCAGCATCGTGCTGGGAACGCTCGCACTGCGAACCGAGATGGCGCGGCCGGCGCGTCGCACGAGCGGCATCGTCGCCGCGCTTCTGCTGGCGCTGTCCACCCTGTGGCTCGGACTGCAGCCGGAGCGGAGCGTGACGGGCCGTGGAATCGCGGTTCTCGTGACACCGGGCGCGAGTCCGACGGACGTTCGACGTCTCCTGAGCCGCCTCGGCCCGGCCGAGCTGTTGTCGCTCGATGCGGACGTCCCCGGCGCCACGCGCATCACCGACCTCGGCGACCTCAGCAGGCGCCGGCCCGGGCTCGATACACTGCACGTGGCCGGCTGGGGGCCATCACGCGCGGAGTGGGCGGCCGCGGCGGACTGGCAGGTGGTGCGGCACCCCGCTCCGGTGCCGGACGGCATCGTGGCGATGTCGGCTCCGGGCCACACGGCGCTCGGCCAGCAGCTCGAGGTGCGCGGCACGGTGCACCGGCACGGGAAACCGGCATGGATTCATCTCGACGGCCCATCGGGCCCGGTGGACTCACTGCGTCTGGCCGATTCGCCCGACGCCGCGTTCACACTCGCCGCGACGCCGCGCGATACCGGAAGCTGGCAATACGCGCTGCGCCTGTCCGAGGACACCGCTGGTGTTCTCGGCGTCGCCGTAACGCCACCCCGGCCGCTGAGCGTGCTGATACTCGAAGCGGCGCCCAGCTTCGAGGCTTCGCACTTCGCTCACTGGCTCGCGCGGCGCGGCGCGCGCATCGCGCGCTGGACCGAGACCAGTCGCGGGCGAGTGCAGACCGCATTCGTCAACGTCGTTCCGCGCACACTGCGGCCGCTCTCCACCACCGCTCTCGCCGGCGTTGATCTGGTGGTGGCGGACGCGACCGTGCTGGATCACCTCCGCTCCACCGAGCGCGCCGCGCTCGAGGCTGCGATCGCCGGGGGCGGCGCCGGGCTGCTGGTGCGGCCGGACGACGACCGCTCTCCCGCGCTCCGGCGGTGGTTCGCGCCGGTCGCGTTCGGCCCGGACGACCGCCTGGTACGGCCGCGCGGGACCGATGCTTCGTCCGGTCGGACCGCCGTGCCGGCGGAGCCGCTCGCGCTGGGCGATCGCTTCGGGACCGTGACGGTCATGTCGGACGAGTCCGGGGCCGCGATCGCACAGGCCGCGCCGGTCGGGCGCGGGCGCGTCACGCTCTCGCTGGTGCGCGCGCCCTCGCGCTGGCTCCTCGCCGGCGACTCCGTTCGCTTCGCGGAGTACTGGACGGCGGTCGTCAGCGCGACCGCGCCGGGCGTCGCCCCGGCGTGGCACATCGGCGGCGCCGCGCGGGTGGACGCGCCGCTCGCGCTCACGCTCGCCGGCGATGCGCCGGACAGCGTCGCCCGCATCACCGCGAATGTCACGGTGGAATCGTTGCCGCTCACGCGTGCGGGCGACTCGCTCCGGCGTACCGTGACCTATTGGCCGCGCGAACCGGGGTGGCATACGGTCGAAGCGGGCGGCGCCACTGCGACGTTCTACGTACAGCCCACCGGGGCGTGGCCGGCGCGCGACGCTGCCGACCGCCTCGCAGCGACTGCCGAGCGCGCCGCCTGGCGGCGTCCACCGATACCCACCGGTGAGCCGCCGCACCTGCCGAGTGCGCCCCCGGTGCCTCGGCCGATCGGCCTCGTCCTTCCGTTTCTGGTGTGGCTCGGCAGCGCCGCGTATCTCTGGAGCCGCGACGCCGCGCGCTGACCCGCCGCGCTTGCCCCCGCGTCGCTCCGCGGCCATCTTGCCCCGACCCACCCAACCCACGCCGGCCTCGTGACCTTCCAGCGCAAGCTGCTCGTCGGCTTTTCCCTCATGGTGCTCCCCGTGCTGCTGGTCGGCGCGGAGGCGATCCGCAGCAATGTGCTCGAGCGCCGCGCGCTCGACGCCCTCGGCACCAACCTGACGCGCACCCGCACGTACGCCGAAGTCGAGACGGCGATGTTCAACCAGGATGAGGTGATCTGGCGTTACCTGAGCGGGCTCGAGCCGGAGGCGCGGCACGAGTACAACCTGAGCGGCGAAGTGGTGGCGTACTGGTTCGACCGCTGGCGCGCCGAGCTCCGGCCGGACGAGGTCGACCTTGCGACCAACGTCGAACGGGTACAGCACGGTATCGACGCCGTCGCCGACACGGTATTCCAGCTGGTGGACGCGGGCCATCGCGACACGGCGTATGCGCTCGCACGGCGCGAGCTCAAGGGGCGGCTGCTGCCGATCCTCACCGACCTCAATCACGAGATCTACCGGCGCGCGCGGCAGTACAGCGTGCAGCGCGCGTTCGCGCGGGTGCAGGAGATCGTGGACGCGGAGCGGCGCGCGCTCGTCGGCATCATGGTGCTCGCGGTCCTCGCCGGGCTCACCGGGTCGTGGCTCATCTCCCGCAGCCTCGCCCGACCGATCCGCGATCTGCAGCGCGCCATGGCGATCGTCGGCGCGGGCGACCTCGACCATCCCATCCACCCCTCCGGCACCGACGAGGTGAGCGACCTCGGCCACGCCTTCGCGCAGATGACGGCGAGCCTCCGGCAATCGCGCGCCGACACCGAGCGGCTCGACGCGCAGCTCGCGCATCAGGTGAAGCTCGCGTCGATCGGCGAGATGTCGGCCGCGGTGGCGCACGGGCTCCGGAATCCGCTCGCGAGTCTGCGTGCCGCCGCGCAGCTCGCCCTGCGACACCCCGACTCTCCCGCCGCGCGGGAGCAGCTCCACGCGATCATCGACGAGGTGGATCGCCTCGACCGGCGGATCAGTCATCTCCTGAGCTTCTCGCGCCCGGCGCCGTTCCATCCCTCGATGGAGCGGCTGCCGCAGCTGGTCGACAGCATCCTGCCCGCGTTCGCCGCGCTGGCGCGCGAGCGCGGCGTCACGCTCGATGTGGCGCTCGACCCGGCGCTGCCGGATATCCGGGTGGACCCGATGCAGCTGGAGCAGGCGATCGTCGAAGTCGTCTCCAACGCGCTCGACGCGATGCCGTCGGGCGGCACGCTCACGCTTCGCGCCGTGACTGACGGAGATGCCGGCGGCGCGGGCGAGGTCGTGGTCAGCATCGCGGACACCGGCGCCGGCATTCCCCCGCACGTACTCGCGTCGGTCGGCGAGCCGTTCTTCACCACGCGGCCCGAGGGCACCGGTCTCGGCCTCGCGACGGCGCGCCGCTACGTCGAGCAGAATGGCGGGCGACTCGATCTCACCAGCGAGCCCGGACGCGGAACGACGGTGCGCTTCCACCTGCCGCTCGCCGCTGCGACGATCACGGCGTCGGGGCGCTTCGCATGAGCGGCGCGACGGTGCTCATCGTCGACGACGAGCGCACGCTCGCCCGCGCCATCAAGGGCTTCCTCGCCGAGTACGGCTACGAGGCCGAGGTCGCCGGCGACGCCGAGTCGGCGCTGGCGCAGCTGGAGCGCCTCCGGCCGGATGTCGTCTTCGCCGATGTACGGCTCCCGGGCATGAACGGCATCGAACTGCTCCGCCGCATCCGCGAATTCGACGCGGCGATTCCCGTCATCATCATGACCGCGCACGGCACCATCGAGGGCGCGGTGGAAGCGGTGAAGCTGGGGGCCTTCGACTACCTCAAGAAGCCGGTGGACCTGGAGGAGCTGAAGCTCCTCGCCGATCGCGCGCGCGAGCACTCGCAGCTCAAGCAGGAGCTTTCCTACTACCGGCGCCAGGCCGGCCGGGGCGAGACGCCGGACGCCGGCCTCGCCGGCGTGCTGGGCCGCTCGCCGGCGATGCGCGCGGTGCTGGATCAGGCGCGGCAGATCGCGCAGCTCGACGAGACGCCGCCGGTGCTCATTACCGGCGAAACCGGCACCGGCAAGGGCCTCGTGGCCCGCACCATCCACGCGACCGGCGCGCGCGCCGGACAGCCGTTCATCGAGGTCAACTGCACCGCGCTTCCCGCGACGCTGATGGAGGCGGAGCTGTTCGGCCACGAGCGCGGCGCGTTCACCGACGCGAAGGAGTCGAAGCTCGGATTGTTCGAGGCGGGCGAGGGGGGCTTTCTCTTCCTCGACGAAGTGGGCGACATCGAGCTGGCGCTCCAGGGGAAGCTGCTGCGCGCCATCGAGGACCGCACGGTGCGCCGGGTCGGCGGCATCCGCGATCGCAAGGTGGACGTCCGCATTCTCGCCGCGACCAACCGCGATCTCGAGCGTGAGACGCAGCGCGATCGCTTCCGCAAGGACCTCTACTTCCGGCTGGCGGTGCTGCCGCTCCGCCTGCCGCCGCTTCGGGAGCGGGGCGACGATGTGCTCATCCTGGCCGAGCACTTTCTGCAGCGCTTCAGCGCGAAGTATGGCCGCCCGGTGCCGCAGATGGATGCGCCCGCGCGCGAGCTGCTGCTGGCGTATCCCTGGCCCGGCAACGTGCGGGAGCTGAGCCACGTGATGGAGCGCGCCGTCCTCTGGAGCCGCGGCGACACGATCGGTGTGGACCACCTCTCGCTCACCGCGCCGGCCGAGTCGGCGCCGCCCGCATCCGAGGGCATCCCCGTGCTCCCGCCCCCGGGCGTGGACCTCGGCGGCTGGGAGAAGGCGATGCTCGAGCGCGCCCTCGCCGACGCCGGCGGGAACCAGACCCGCGCCGCCCAGCGGCTCGGCATTACACGCGACACGCTCCGTTACCGGCTCAAGAAGCACGGTCTGCAGGGCTGAGCGACACCCACGTAGCTGGGTGATATCACCCACCGGCTGGTTCATATCCCCCATTCCGTTCGTCTGCCGACTCCGCGCGGCGCTCCAGGGTGAGTCCGCGCGCGGCACGCTCTCTGCTTCGTCCCCCGCATCGCGGGTTTCCGCAGCTGGGCCGCAACGGCCCGAATCCACACCTCTGGAGGTCGTCAATGTCCTGGACCAAGCCGCAGGCCGAGATCGTCGCCGTCACGCTCGAAGTGACTGCCTACGTCGCGACGCTCTAAGTCGCGCAATCGGAGCGGGGCTCGCGCAAGCGAGCCCCGCCCGTTTTTCCCCCCGAGACCAGTCCGATGCAGGTGATGTTGCTGGGAACCGCGGCCGGCGGCGGCTTCCCCCAGTGGAACTGCTGGTGTCCGTCGTGCCGCGTCGCCCGAACCGATCCGGCCGCCGCCGTTCCGCGGAGTCAGTCCTCCGCCGCCGTGAGCGCCGACGGCCGGCGCTGGTTCCTCCTCAACGCCTCGCCCGACGTCCGGCACCAGATCGAGCGGATCCCCGCCTCGACGCCGCCGTCGACCACCATGCGCCAGGTGCCGATCGAAGGCGTCGTCCTCACCGACGCGGAGCTGGACCACACGCTCGGCGTCGCGCTGCTGCGCGAGGGGCGGTGCCTTCACCTGTACGCCACGGACGGCGTCACCGAGACGCTGGCCCGGGACAGCGGCGTGCTCACCGTGACCCGCGCGTTCGCGGAGGTGGAGGTCACGCCACTCGCGATCGGCGCGACGACGGCGTTGCTCGACCGGCGGGGCGCGCACGCCGGGCTCCAGGTCGAGGCGTTCACCGTCGCCGCCGGCCCGCCGCGCTTCGCCAGCGCCGAGCGGGAGGGGCACACCGTCGGCCTGACGATCACCGCGGTGGACAGCGGCCGCTCCGTCGCGTTCGTCCCCGGCTGTGGCGAGCTGGACGACGCACTGCTGGCGCGCTTCGACCGCGCCGACCTGCTCCTGTTCGACGGGACCTTCTGGACCGATGACGAGCTGATCCGGCTGCGGATCGCCCCACGCACCGCGCGCCAGATGGATCACCTGCCGATCTCGGGACCGGGCGGCAGCCTCGAGCAGCTCGCTTCGCTTCGCTGCCGGCACAAGGTGTACACCCACATCAACAACACCAATCCGATGCTCCGTGAGCGCGGCCCCGAGCGGGCTGCGGTGGAGCGCGCCGGCCTCGCGGTCGGCGCCGACGGCATGACGTTCACGCTCTGAGTCGACCATGACCACCGCTGCACTCGATACCGCCCCGCTGCACGCCTCCGAGCTCGCGACGCCGCCACGGCCGCCGATCCCGGTGCTCGATCGCCCGCTCGCCCCCGCCGAGCTCGAGGCGGCGCTCCGTGCGTTCCACGGCTCGTACTACATGCAGCACCCGTTTCACCAGCTCATGTACGAGGGAAAGCTGAGCCGCCGGCAATTCCAGGGCTGGGTCGCCAACCGGCTCGCGTATCAGCGCGTGGTGCCGCGGAAGGACGCCGCAATCCTCTCCAACTGTCCCGACCCCGTGGTGCGGCGCGAGTGGATCCAGCGGATCATCGATCACGACGGTACCGAGCCGGGGACCGGTGGCATCGAGCTGTGGATCCGGCTCGGCGTCGCGCTCGGCGTGCCGCGGGAGGAGATGGAAGACGAGCGGCACGTGCTGCCGGCGGTGCGGCTCATCTGCGAGTCGTACGTGACGTTCTGCCGAACCAGGCCGTGGGTCGAGGCGTGCGCGTCGTCGCTCACCGAGCTGTTCGCGCCGAAGATCCACCAGCAGCGGCTGGATTCCTGGCCCCGCTTCTACCCCTGGATTCCGCCCGAGGCGCTCGACTACTTCAAGAGCCGGCTGGTGCAGGCCCCGCGCGACGTGCGCCACGGGCTGTCCATCGTGCAGGCGCACTGCAGCACGGTCGAGAGCCAGCGCCGCGCGTTCGAGGCGCTCCAGTTCAAGCTCGACATGCTGTGGGCAATGATCGACACGATCCACAACGCCTATCGGGACGACGCGTGATGACGGCGGATTCGGTTCCCGCCCTCTGGCGGCTCGCCCGGCTCGGCTACGACGACGTGCGCCGGCGGCCCGTGCTGCTGTACCCCGAGGGCGCGGTACTGCTGAACGACACCGGGCGCGAGATCCTGGAGCTGGTGGACGGCCGCCGCAGCGTTCGCGACATCGCCGCGATTCTCGGCGGCAAGTACGCGACCGACGTCACCGCCGACGTGGTGGAATATCTCGGCGGTCTGGCTGAAAGAGAGTTGATCCGTGACGCATGACCATCCGACGACGCTGCTGGCGGAGCTGACGCACCGCTGTCCGCTCCACTGCCCCTATTGTTCGAACCCCCTCGACCTCATCCGCGCCGAGCGCGAGCTCTCGACCGACGACTGGAAGCGGGTCTTCTCCCAGGCGCGCGCGCTCGGCGTGCTCCAGCTGGGTCTCTCCGGCGGCGAGCCGCTGGTGCGGAAGGATCTGGAGGAGCTGGCCGCGCATGCCCGCGGCCTCGGACTCTACACCACGCTCGTGACCTCGGGACTCGGCCTGACGCGCGCGCGCGCCGAGCGGCTGCGCGATGCGGGCCTCGAGCACATCCAGATTTCCATCCAGGACAGCGACGACGCGAGCGCCGAGCGGATCGCGGGCGTGAGCTCGGTGAAGCAGAAGCGTGCGGCCATCGCGCTGGTGCGCGAGCTGGGCTTCGCCTTCTCCATCAACGTGGTGCTGCACCGCGCCAACCTCGACCGGCTCGAGTCCATCATCGATCTCGCCGCGGAGCTGGGCGCCGACCGGCTGGAGCTGGCCAACACGCAGTACTACGGCTGGGGGCTGGAGAACCGCGCGGCGCTGATGCCGGCACGCGAGCAGCTCGAGCGGGCGCACGAGATCGCCGAGCGGAAGATCCGGCAGTACAAGGGCCGCATGCAGATGCTGTACGTGCTGCCCGACTATTACGAGAAGTACCCCAAGGCGTGCTACGGTGGTTGGGGCCGGGTGTATCTCGTCGTGGCACCGGATGGGAAGGTGCTGCCCTGTCACGGCGCAACTCAGATCGCGGGACTCGACTTCCCCAACGCGCGAGATCGTTCGCTCGAGTGGATCTGGCAGGAGTCGCCGCTCTTCAATGCATTTCGCGGGGATGCGTGGATGAAGGAGCCGTGCCGCAGCTGCGAGCACAAGACGCGCGACTTCGGCGGCTGCCGCTGCCAGGCCTTTGCGCTCACCGGCGACGCGGCCAACCCCGATCCGGTCTGCACCCTCACGCCGCTCCGCCGCATCGTGGACGCGGCGCTGCACGACGCCGAGGCGAGCCGCGAGTACCGGTATCGCGGCTACGCCGCCGAGCCGCAGGCGGTGTGACCGCACCGCTCGCCGTTCAGGCGGCGAGGCTCGGCCGGGATTACGGCGCCACCCGCGCGCTCGAGGGCCTCGATCTCGAGGTACCGGCGGGTGCGCTGGTCGGTCTGCTCGGGCCTAACGGCGCCGGCAAGACCACCGCGATGCTCCTCCTGGCCACGCTGCTCGCACCTACCCGCGGCAGCGCGGCGCTCTTCGGCTGCGACACCCGGCGCGACCGGCGCGCCGCCCGGCAGCGGCTCGGCCTCGTCTTCCAGGAGCCGAGCGTGGACGGGCTGCTCACCGTCGAGGAGAACCTGCGCTTCGCCGCGCGACTCGCGGGGCTGCGCGAGCGCGAGGCACGCGCCGCGGTTCGGGCGACGCTCGATCGCGTGGGGCTGACGGCCCGCGCGGCGCAACCGGCCCGCACGCTCTCCGGCGGCTGGCGCCGTCTCGCCGACATCGCGCGGGCGACGCTCCACCGGCCCGCACTGCTCATCCTGGACGAGCCCACCGTCGGCCTCGACCCGGAGCACCGCGAGCGGGTCTGGGCGCTGCTGGACGAGGAGCGCCGCACGCGCGGCTGCGCCATTCTCTTCTCGACGCACTATCTCGCCGAAGCCGAACCCGCCGATCACGTCGTGCTGCTCGCGGCGGGCCGCGTCGCCGCCGCGGGAGAGCCCGCGCTCCTCCGCCGCGCGCTCGGCGCGGCCGTGGTGGAGCTCGAGGGTTCGGGAGCGGCCGGCGCCGTGCGGCTGCTTCAGTGCGACGACCTCGTCAGCCGGGCGATCCGCACCGATCGCGGATATCGCGTCGCTCTTCGCGACGCGCACGCGCCGGCGCTCGAGCGGCTCGCCGCCGCGCCCGGCCTCACCCGCGTCACCGTCCGCGAGACGACGCTCGAAGACGTCTACTTCGCGGTAACCGTGTGCGCATCGGACGACGCGCCGTGACGTCGCCCAGCGCGCTCGCGGCGGTTCGCGGCGTCGTGGCGCGCGATCTCCAACGCGCGCTCCGCCAGCGGAGCCGGCTGCTCGGCGGTCTCGCGCGGCCGCTGCTCTGGCTCCTGCTGGTGGGCACGGGCTACGGAGCAATCGCGCGACTCGAGGGCGGCGTGCCGTACCACGCGTTCGTCTTTCCCGGCGTGGTGGTGATGGCGGCGCTGTTCGGCGCGATGCTCACGGCCATCGGCACGGTGTACGACCGCGAGTTCGGGATGCTGCGACTCATGCTCGCGAGCCCCGCCGGCGTCGCCGCGATCCTCGTGGGCCGCGCGCTCGCGGCCGCCGCGGTGGGCGTGCTCCAGGGCGGCGTGGTGCTGCTGTTCGCACCGCTCGCCATCACGATCACCATGGGTCAGGGACTCGCCGCGCTCGGTGCGCTGGTGCTGGGCGCGCTGGTCTTCGCGGTGCTCGGCCTGCTGGTCGCGGCGCGGCTCCGGTCGGTGGAGAACTTCGCCGGCGTGATCAATGTGGTGCTCTTCCCGCTGCTCTTCGCCAGCGGCGCGCTGTATCCGGTCGGCGGGATGCCGGCGCCGATGCGGCTCCTGGCCCGCGCCAACCCGGTGACCTACGCCGTAGACCTGGTGCGCCAGGCCATGGGACTTGCGGGCGAGTGGCGCGCCGTCAACGATCTCGTCGTCATGGTGGGCGTGGCTGCCGCCGCCTTCCTGCTCACCGCACTCCTCTTCGACCCCGAGCAGCGCCTTATCCGCGCCCGGCGCAACTCCGCGGTGGCCTAGCCGGCATTCTCGAAAGTGGATCTCCCGAGGGTCGGCGGTCTCGCCGATGTTGGCGGCGACCCTTCATCCGGAGATCCCATGCGTCACCTCGCTGCACTCGGCGTTGCCGCCGTCCTCACCTGCGTCGCCTGCGATTCGTCTCCCACCGCCTCGGGCGCGGCGGCCACCAGCCCCGATCTCGCCCGCAGCGGCATCGCGCTCGCGTTCGACGCCAACGCGCACCCCTACGGCGCCAGCATGACCCAGTGGGACGAGCGCTGGTGGCAATGGGAGGTCTCGAGCCCGACCGCGCGGAACCCGAGCCTCGACCCGACCGGCGCGAACTGCGCCAGCGGGCAGAGCGGCCCGGTGTGGTATCTCGGCGTGGTGTTCGGCACGGCCACGGTCACCCGGAGCTGCACGGTACCGAGCGATCGGGCGATCCTGGTCAACCTCTCCGGCGTGCTGAACGACTACCCGTGCCCCGATCCGAACTTCCAGCCGGCGGCGGGGCAGTCGCTGCAGGACTTCCTCACGCAGGGAGCGAGAGACGTGGTCGGCATCGTCAACTCGCTCACGCTGACGGTGGACGGCGTGTCCATCCCCGACCTGTTCGGCCGGCTGGACGTGACGCCGCTGTTCGACTTCACCGCCGATCCGAGTCTCGCGACCTCCATCGACCCGTGCATCACCGGCTCGTCGCAGCAGGCCGTCGCGGCGAGCTTCCTGGCGATGCTCAAGCCGCTGCCGGTCGGCACGCATACCATCGTCTTTACCGCGAGAGACACCCATGGCACGCAGACCTCGCTCACCTACGATCTGAACGTGGCGGGGCGGCCGTGAGGATCAGGCCGGGACGGCGGCGCGAGTCCGGGCGATCGCGCCGGCGCCCCGCCGATGAAGCGCGAGCGCGGCGGCCATCCGCCGCGCGGCCTCCGCCAGCTCCCGCTCGTCGTGGAAGGTGAAGCCGAGCCGGGCGAAGGGAGATGGACGATCGGCGAGATCGTAGAGCCGGCCGCTGCGGAAGATGACGCCGAGCGCCTGCGCCTGCTCGGCCCAGCCATCGAGGTTCACGTCGGCCGCGGCGCGGGCCCAGAGCGCCATGCCGCCCGAGGGCACCTCGAAATCGAGTGCCGTGCCCAGCTGGTGTTGGAGCGCCGAGACGAACGCGTCGCGCCGGGAGCGGTAGGCCCGGCGCATCCGGCGCACGTGGCGGCCGAGCTCGCCGCTTTCGAACAGCGCTGCGACGGCGCACTCGACGGCGAGGTCGCCCTGGATGTCGGCGGCGACCCGCACGCTGGTCATCCGCTCCAGCAGCGCCGCCGGCCCGACGGCGAACCCGACGCGGAGCCCGGGTGCGAGGATCTTCGACAGCGTGCCGATGT
This sequence comes from Gemmatimonadales bacterium, assembly GCA_025934955.1. Taxonomy (GTDB): domain Bacteria; phylum Gemmatimonadota; class Gemmatimonadetes; order Gemmatimonadales; family GWC2-71-9. Next base: position 11,181 of record JAICWE010000032.1, read on the forward strand.
AGAGCACGACGCCGCTCCGGTCGCTGCTGGCGAGCGGCAGCACCGGCGGGCCGTCGTAGTGGAACTCGTGATCGTAGTCGTCCTCGATCACAGCGATGCGGTGCCGTCGCGCCAGCTCGAGGAGCTGGAGGCGCCGCGCTGCGGGCATCACCGTCGTGGTCGGGAACTGGTGATGCGGCGTGACCACGACGGCGCGGATCCGCTCGCGCGCGGCCGCCTGGGCGAGCGCGTCCACGGAGAGCCCGCCGTCGTCCACCGGCAGAGGCAGCAGATGCGCGCCCGCGAGATGCAGCGTGTTCCGCACGTGCGGATGACCCAGCGCCTCGACCGCGACGACGTCGCCCGGCACCAGTAGCGCGCGGGCGGCGAGGTCGAGCGCCATCTGACTGCCGCGGGTGACGAGGATGCCGTCGGGCTCGGCCGCGATCCCGCGCGCGGCGGAGAGCATCGTCGCGAGTGCCGCGCGGAGGCGCGGATGGCCCCGCGGATCGCCGTAGGCGAGGAGCGATCCGCCGTGGTGCAGCAGCGCGCGGCGGTACGCGCGGGCGAGCTGTGCGGTGGGAAGGAGGCGGACGTCGGGCGTGCCGCGCGCGAGCATCAGGGCGCCGGGCGCGTAGTGCGGCGGTGCATCGGCCGGAAGTGCGGGAGCGACATCGAAACCGGCGCGGGCAGAGTCGAGCGATCGCAGCGAGCGAGGAGCGAGGAGCCGCGGAGCGCGGCCGGGCGGCTCACCGGCAACGCGGGTGCCGCGGCCCCTCACCGTCACCCATCCCTCGGCCCGGAGCTCGTCGTAGCTCGCGAGGACGGTGTTGCGGTTGACGTCGAGTTCGCGGGCGAGCGTGCGGCTGCCGGGAAGGGCATCGCCGGGGCGCAGCCGCCCGCGCCGGATGTCGTCCGCGATCGCGCGCGCGATGCGGAGAAACAGCGGAAGCTCGCTCTCGGGGTCGGGTGCGACGGTCAGTTGCCAGGCACGCATCGGCTGGGAGACGTCCGCGTCGGGCCCGCCTGCACCGTCAGCGGCAGACGTCGGCCGGTGGGTCCGGGTCGCGGACCAGTCGCTGACGCTGCTCCAGCGTCGTCCGCACCGTGCGGCCGAGGACGCGGCCGGGCGGCAGCACCGAGACGACGAGCACGTGTCGCTCGACGCCCATGAGGCCGCGGCCGCGGCTCCACGAAATCTCGGTCGTCTCGTCGGTCGCCTCCCGCTGATCCACCGGCAGCGAATCGCCCTCCTGCTCGGCGCCCTCGCGGTGGTCGGTCAGATGAAAGCGGAGGAGTGGCGCGCCGGCCGCGTCGGCGCTGTCGGCGACCCGGCGGATCTCGAGCGCGGGCGGCTCGCGCCAGCTCTCGCCCACGCGGAGCACGCGCGCCGGAAGCCGGGGGAAGAGGTCGTCGAGCGCCCGGTCCACCCGCACGATCTCGGCGAGCTCGTCCGGCACGAACGGGCGCGTCTCCACCGCGAAGCGGCCGTCGGAGGCGAGGGTGCCGCGGAACCGCCCGCCGAGCACGCCCCCGGCGTCGGGAGTGACGCTCACGCTGTCGGTGACGCGGGAGACGGTCAGCGTGTCGAGCCAACCCTCCAGAGCGACGCTGCTGCGGTCGGCGTCACCGTGGAAGAGCCAGACGTCGTCGCGATCGATGGTCGAGAGATGAGTCCGGTCGCCGGCCTCGGTGCGAACGCCGGTACGCACCCGCTCGGTGAAGCGAGCGCAGGCGAACTGCGAGGCGGCGTAAGCGGGAAATGCCTGCTGCGCCTGCGCGGCGAGGGAGCCGGCCACGAGCTGCAGCGCCAGCCCGGCGAGCCTCAGGCGGGCGTTTCGGCCCGGCATCTCAGCGCGCCGGCGTCGCTCACGCCTCCCGCATGAACGGATAGCGGTAGTCCTTCGGCGGGTCGAAGTTTTCCTTGATGGCGCGGGGCGACACCCAGCGCATCAGATTGAGGATCGAGCCGGCCTTGTCGTTGGTGCCGCTTGCGCGCGCGCCGCCGAACGGCTGCTGCCCCACGACCGCGCCGGTCGGCTTGTCGTTGAGATAGAAGTTGCCGGCCGCGTTGCGCAGCGCCTGCTCCGCCTCGATCAGCGCGCTCCGCTCCTGCGCGAAGACGCCGCCGGTAAGCGCATACGGGCTGGTGCGGTCCACGATGTCGAGCGTCTCGCGCCAGCGCGCGTCGTCGTAGACGTGCACCGCCAGCACCGGCCCGAAGATCTCCTCGCACATGAGCCGGTATCCGGGGTCGTCCACCTGCAGCAGCGTGGGCTGGACGAACCAGCCCTCGCGGTCGTCGGTGCCGCCGCCGGCGACCACGCTCACGCCGGAGTCGGTCTTCGCCCGCTCCAGGTGGGTGCGGAGCCGGGTGAACGCGCGCTGATCGATCACCGCGCCCCTGAAGTTCGTGAAGTCGGCGACGTCGCCCACGCGGATGCTGCCGATGTCGCTCACCACGCGGTCGCGCACCTCGGGCCAGAGCGAGCGGGGCACGTACGCGCGCGATGCGGCGCTGCACTTCTGTCCCTGATACTCGTACGCGCCGCGCACCATGCCGACCGCGAGCGCTGCGGCGTCGGCGCTCGGGTGCGCCACGATGAAGTCCTTGCCGCCGGTCTCGCCCACGATGCGGGGATAGCTCCGGTAGCGCTCGAGGTTGCCGGCCACCTGCTTCCATAGCGCGCGGAGCACGGTCGTCGAGCCGGTGAAGTGGATGCCGGCGAGGCGTGAATCGGCGAGCAGGATGTTGCTCACCTCGACCGGATCGCCGGGGACGAAGTTGATCACCCCCGGCGGCAGGCCCGCCTCCTCCAGCAGCCGGTAGAAGTGCCAGTTGCTCAGCGTCGCCGTCGCGGCGGGCTTCCATACGACCGTGTTGCCCATGAGCGCGGGCGCGGTGGGCAGGTTGCCACCGATTGCCGTGAAGTTGAACGGCGTGATCGCGTAGACAAACCCCTCGAGCGGCCGGTGATCGAGCCGGTTCCACGCCCCCGCCGCCGACATCGGCTGCTCGGCGTACAGCTGCTCGGCGAAGTGGACGTTGAAGCGGAGGAAGTCGATGAGCTCGCACGCGCTGTCGATCTCGGCCTGGTAGGCGGTCTTGCTCTGGCCCAGCATGGTGGCCGCGTTGAGCACCTGACGCCACTCGGCGGCGAGCAGGTCGGCTGCCTTGAGGAAGACGGCGGCGCGGTCCTCGAAGCGCCAGCTCGCCCAGTCGCGCTGCGCCTCGACCGCGGCTTCCACGGCGGCACGGATCGCGTCGGCGTCGGCGTGGTGCACCCGCGCGAGCACCTGCCGGTGCCGGTGCGGCGCGGTCACGTCCTCCAGCTTGCCGCCGCGCACCATCCGCCCGCCGATCACCGCCGGAACGTCGACGACCTCGCCCGACTGGCTTGCGAGCGCGCTCTTGAGCGCGGTGCGCTCAGCCGTGCCCGGCGCGTACGACAGCACCGGCTCGTTGTGGGGGGCGGGAATGTTGGCGATACCGCTCATCGGCTCCGGCCTGGCTGGTGGGAGCCGGACGTTAGCGGAAGCGTGGTACTATCGGTAGGGCGTGATGCCGGTCGCCTTGAAGGCGGCGTACACCCGAACGCCCGGTGCCAGGCCGAGCGACTCGACCGCGCCGCGCGTCACCTCGGCCACGAGCGCCGGCTCGGTCGCGAGCACCACGCGCACCCGTTCGCCCAGCGGAGGTTCCGGCACCAGCTCGCGCACGACGCCGGCAAAGACGTTCTGCGCGCTGCCGGCCGGCGGCTCGCGGGAGACGGTGATCGCGTGCGGGCTCACGGCGACGAACGCGTCGTCCGCGTCGACCGGATCGGCGACGACCAGCTCGCCGAGCGCCGTGCGGAAGCGGGCGAGCCCGCCGGGCTCGCGCCGCACCACGCGTCCCCCGAAGAGATTCAGCCCGACGAACTCGGCGACGTACGCCGAACGGGGCCGCCGCAGGATCTCGTCGGCGGCGCCGACCTGCGCGATCCGCCCGCCGGCCATCACCGCGATCCGCTCGCCGAAGACCAGCGCCTCCATCGGCTGATGGGTGACGTAGAGACTGACGCCGGCGTGCTCGCGCAGGATGTCGCGCAGCTCGCCGCGGACCTGACGCCGCGTCGCGAGATCGAGCGCGCTGAGCGGCTCATCGAGCAGCAGCAGCGCCGGCTCGAGCACCAGCGCCCGCGCCACCGCCGCGCGCTGCTGCTGCCCGCCCGACAGCGCAGCGGGCCGCCGCCCGGCCAGAGATGCGAGGCCGAAGCGCTCGAGCACGGCGGCGGTGCGGCGCCGCGCCTCGCCCCGGCCGACGCCCGCGGCCCGGAGCCCGAAGCCGACGTTCTCGGCCACGCTCAGATGGGGGAAGAGCGCGTAGTCCTGAAAGACGTAGCCGACCGACCGCGCCGACGGCTCGAGACCGAAGCCCGATGCGGTGTCGGCCCAGGTCGCGCCGTCCAGCTCGATACGCCCCTGATCCGGCGCCAGCAGCCCCGCCAGCAGCCGGAGCAGCGTCGTCTTCCCGGAGCCGCTCTCGCCGAGGAGCACAAGGGTGCCCCCACGCGCGAGCTCGAGCGCGGCGCGCAGCTCGAACGCGTCGCCCAGCCGCCTAACGACGTCGAGCCGGAGCACGCGACATGAAGAAGCCCTGCCCGCCCGAGCGCAGCGCGAGCAGCAGCCCCACCGACGTGACGACCAGCAGCAGCGACATCGCCACCGCGGCCCCGAGATCGCCCTCGAGCGCGACGTACACCGCCAGCGGCATCGTCTGGGTGCGGCCCGGCAGGTTGCCGGCAAAGGTGATGGTGGCGCCGAACTCACCCAGCGCGCGGGCGCAGGCCATCGCCGCGGCGGCGACGATCGACGGCGCGGCGAGCGGCAGCATCACCCGCGCAAAGCGGTGTGCCTCCGACGCGCGCAGCGTGCGCGCGGCGTCGAGATAGCGCTGGTCCACGCTGCCGAACGCCGCGCGGGTCGGCGCCACGAAGAACGGCGCCGCCATGAACGCCTGCGCGATGATCACCGCCAGCGTGGTGAACGGCACCGACACACCGAGCGCGCCTAACGCCCCGCCCAGGAGCCCCGCGCGGCCGAACGCCAGAAGGAGGGCGAGACCGGCGACGGTCGGCGGCAGCACCATCGGCAGGTCGAGGCAGACCTCCAGCAGGCGTTTCCCCCGGAACTCCCGCGTAGCGAGCACGTACGCGACCGGCAGGCCCAGCGTCACCACCACCGCCGTCGCGATCAGACTGGTGATGAGACTGAGCCGGAGCGCCGCGAGCACGATCGGATCGCCCAGCCGCCGGATCAGCTCGCCCGGCGCCACACGGACGATCAGCGCGACCAGCGGAAGCCCCACGAGCGCCAGAAACAGCGCGATCGCGACCCCGACCGCGAGCCGGAGCCCCAGGCCCGCCGGAGAAAGCCGCGTCATGGGCTGCCCGGGCGCGGTGCGACCGTCGCCGCCGGAAGGAAGCGGTAGCGCGCGAGCAGTTGCTGGCCCGCCGCCGAGCACACCAGCGCCACGAACCCAAGCGCATCCGGGCGATTCGCGGCGCCGGCGAGCACCGCGATCGGATAGCTCGCCGTCACGGCCGCGGAATCGGGTATCGCCAGCGCGTGCACGGTCCGCGCGACCGAGGGCGAAACATCCGAAGTGTAGACGATGCCCGCGTCGGCCTCGCCGAGCTGCACCTTGCCGGCGACGCCGCGCACCGTCTCCTCCTCCGAGACTACGTTGCCGAGCACGCGGCGCCGGTAATCCGTCGGAAAGCCGCGGAGCGCCGCGAGCCGACCGATCGCTTCGCGCGCGTACCGGCCCGCTGGCACCGCCTCGGCCGCCAGGACCAGCTTCACACCGGGCCGCGCCAGGTCCTCGAGCCGGCGGATGCCGCCGGGGTTCGCGGCGGGCACGATCACGGTCAGCCGGTTCCGCGCGAACACGACTGCCGGCGCGTCGAGCAGCCGGCGCTCCGCGACGTACGTCATCCACTGCTGGTCGGCCGAAGCGAAGACGTCGGCCTGGGCGCCCTGGTCGAGCTGTCTCGCGAGCTGCTGCGAGCCGCCGAAGTCGAGCCGCACGACGGCGCCGGGATGCCGGCGCTCGTACTCCGCCCCCAGCGCGTGGAATGCCTCGGTGAGCGAGGCGGCGGCGAAGACGACCACCTCGCGCGACTGCGCGTGCTGCGCGTGGTGCGCGCCGGGCGACGTGCCATACGCGGCGAGCAGCGCCGCCGCCGAGCCGACGCGTCGCGCGACGAAAGCCCGTCGCACTAGGCGGTCTCCCGCTCCTTGCCGATCATCACCTCAGTGGACTTGATCACGGCGTACACCGTGTCGCCCGCACGGAGATCGAGCCGCTCCGCCGAGCGACGCGTGATGACGGACGTCAGCTCCTGATCGCCGATCGCGAGGCGAACCTCCGCCATCAATCCCTCGGCGAGCACCGAGATCACCCGCGCGCGGAGCTGGTTTCGGGCGCTGATCTCGATACGGCCGGCCGTCGCTGGCTTGGCCTCCCGCCCGTGGGCGCGGCCGAGCAGCGCTTCCAACTCGGCGCGCGGAAAGAGCCAGCGGCGCCCGACCCGGCGACCCGGCAGCTGGCCGGTGCGGGCGAGTCGCTGCACGCGCTTGACGTTGACGTGAAGGAGCCGGGCGGCTTGTTCTGCGCTCAAAGTATCCATATGTCACCCAAGAGTACCGCAATATGGGCGCTATGGACCGAGCTGTCCAACTGGAGTTCGAGCGCGGCCTCGACTAGAAGCTGGCGTGCGCGACGACCGCGGCACCGCCGGGCGAGAGGAGGAAGCGCGGCGGCCGGATGCGGAAGAGCCGCCAATGCCCGTCCACCAGCTTGGCCGACGCGACGCCGATCGCGGCTCCGAGCACCGTGTCGCTGAGCCAGTGGTCGTCATCGTTGATGCGCGACCACGCCGTTCCAGTGGCAACCGCGTAGAGCGCGATGTCGGCCGGGACGCTGTGGATGTCGTCCGCGAGCGACGTGGCCATCGCGAACGCCGCCGTCGTGTGCGCCGACGGCAGCGACTGGTCGCCACTGAAGGGATGGAACTGGAAGGCGCTGGTGGGGCTCTGGTAGGGACGGGCGCGGCCGGTGACCACCTTCGAGCCGCCGGCGGCGATGTAGGCCAGGCCGATGGACGCGAGCACCCGTCCGCCGGCGCGCGCCAGCCCGCCGTTGTGGCTCAAGAGGCCGACGCCCAGCATCCCGAGACTCACCGCGCCATACACGTCCGGCTGGCCGACATGCCGGAACACGTCGGAGACGTCGTCGGCGCCGTCGCTGCGGTGGCGCTGGACCGAGTTGCGGAGCGGCTCGTCCGCGGCGCTGATGCCGGCCACCGCGCCCGCGGCGAGGAGTCCTTCCCACCAGCGGAGCGGATGGCCTTGGAGCGGCGCGACGGAGGCGGACGTCGGTGTGAGCGGCGGCGGCGCCGAATCGGCGGCTTGCGCGGTGACGCGCGCCGGCCGGATGCCCGCGACGACGAGGAAAAGCACGGCGCACCGTGCGGCGCGCACACTGGCGTGGGGCATCGGCTGCAAGCTATACTCGACGCCGGATCACTCAAACCTCTCCGCTCAGGATCGGCTCATGACCCGGCTGTTCGCGCTCACCGCCGCCATCGTCGCCCTCACCGGCTGTCCCAGCTACGATCGCTACGACAAGCTCGACCGGCAGGACGGCATGGTGAACGCGGACACGTACGCGCGCTATGGCCGCGAGGAAGCCGAGAAGATCGCCATCGGCCGCGCGTTCGGGCAGGCGCATCACGGCGACGATTCGCTCGACTTCGCGCGGCAGGTCGGCACCGCCGTCGCCTACGCGCACACCATGCCCGATGTCGTGGAGGTCCGCGCCGACACCGCCGCGTACTTCCTCACGGTGACGTTCAAGAGCGGATGGCGCGTCGCGGTGCTGCCGATCAGCGATGGCAAGAAGCCGGCGGAGACGCCCGGCCTCCCCGCCGCGAAGTAGCCGCGCCCCCGCCCCACCCAGGCGTTCCGCAGTACCGCCGCCGGTCACCTCGACGAGCGAGATCATATGGGCTCCTACCTGCACGTCACCACGGCCGTGGACAGCGCGGCCGCCGCCGAGCGCATGGCGGCGGTGCTGGTGGAGGAGCGCCTCGTCGCCTGCGTGCAGGTCGTGGGACCGGTGCGGAGCACCTATCGCTGGCGCGGCGCCGTCGAGCGCGCCAACGAGTGGCTCTGCCACCTGAAGACGACGGCGGAGCGCTGGCCCGATGTCGAGGCGCGGGTGCGTGCGCTCCACAGCTATGAGACGCCGGAGATCGTGGCGCTCCCGATCGTCGCGGGCAGCGCGCCGTACCTCGCCTGGATCGATGCCGAGGTCGGGGAATGACCGCGACCCCGACGCCGCCAAGCCCCGAGCTGCTCTACCTCCTCGCCGGCGACGAGGAGGAGTTCCAGCTCGCCTGCGCCGACCTCCGGCCGGCGGACATCGCCGACGCCCTGAACAAGCTCCCGCCCGACGCCGCGGCGCGCGTCCTCGCAGCGCTGCCGTTCAACCGCGCGGTGCAGCTCTTCGACGAGCCGGAGCTGGAACGGCGCGGCGAGCTGTTCGAACGGCTGGATCAGTCGGCCGCGGTGCCGATCCTCGAGGCGATGTCGTCCGACCAGCAGGTCGAGCTGTTCCGCGAGCTTCCCGAGCCCGCGCGCGACCGGCTGGTGCACGTGCTCGCCGCGCCGACCCGCGACGCGTTGCGGCTCCTCCTGCGCTACCCCGAGACCAGCGCCGGCGGCATCATGACGACCGAGTTCGTCGGCGTGCCGGCCGCTTGGACGGTCGAGCGGGTCAAGGCGTACATCCGCGAGGTGGGCAACGCCAAGGAGACGGTGTACGCCATCTACGTTCTGGATCCCGCGGGCCAGACGCTGCAGCACGTCGTCTCGCTGCGCGAGATCATGATGGCGGCCGATGCGGACCGGGTGGATGGCGTCGGCGAACAGCGCGAGCCGATCACGGTGCGCCCGCTGACCGATCGTGAGGAAGTCGCGCGCATCATCGGCAAGTACAACCTGCTCGCCGTCCCGGTGGTGGACGACGCGCGCCACGTCCTCGGCATCGTGACGGTGGACGACATCATAGACGCGCTGGTGAGCGAGACCACCGAGGACGTGCAGAAGTTCGGCGGCATGGAGGCGCTGGACGAGCCCTACATGCAGATCAGCTTCGGCGCCATGGTGAAGAAGCGCGCGGGCTGGCTCTGCGCGCTCTTCCTCGGCGAGATGCTGACGGCGACGGCGATGGGCTACTTCGAGACCGAGATCAGCAAGGCGGTGGTGCTGGCGCTGTTCATTCCGCTGATCATCAGCTCCGGCGGGAACTCGGGGTCGCAGGCGACGTCCCTCATCATCCGCGCCATGGCAGTACGCGAGGTCACGCTGCGCGACTGGTGGCGGGTCGCCGTGCGCGAGCTGCCGGCCGGCCTGACGCTGGGCGTGATCCTCGGCGTGATCGGCTTTTTCCGGATCATGCTGTGGCAGAAGCTCGGCTGGTACAACTACGACCCGCACCACGTGCTGGTCGCCATCACCGTCGCCATCGCGCTGATCGGCGTGGTGACGTTCGGCTCGCTCGCGGGATCGATGCTCCCGTTCCTGCTCCGGCGTCTCGGCTTCGACCCGGCGAGCGCGTCCGCGCCGTTCGTCGCGACGCTGGTGGACGTCACCGGACTCATCATCTTCTTCAGCATGGCGCTGCTGATCCTCCGCGGCACGCTCCTGTAGCGCCTTCCGCCGCCTGACGATTACCGGCTGGCGGCAGCGGCCCGGAGTCGCACCTCCACCGGATGCACCACGCGCCCGTCCTGCTTCGCCGCCGCGTCGAGCGAATCGGCATCCCACATCATCAGCGCCACCCGGTCGGTCGCCGCGGCGAACGTGTCGAGGTCCTGCTTCGAGAGCTCGCGCTCCTTCAGCGGCCGGTTCTCCAGGTCGGCGTGATACGGATGGTTGTGCCACACGCCCACCAGTCGCGTCACCCCATCGCAGTCCCCCGTCACCGCCAGAGGCAGCTGCTTCATGTGCAGCGCCGGCCGCCACGCATCGATGACGATGGTGTCGCCCCGCACCTCGCCCTGGAGACAGCCGAGGTATTCGTGCGGCATCGGCACGGCGGAGAGCATCTTCTGGAGCGAGTTGAGATCGGCCAGCTCGTTCCAGTGCTCGTTGAAGCGGCGGAAGACGGCGCTCATTGAATCGCGCACCGCCACGTCGAGCACGATCGTGGGCGGGGCAGCGGCCGGCGGGCGGAACGCGGCGCCAAGGCCGGCGAAGGCGGTAGCGACGATCAGCGACCGCGCCCGCCCTGAACCCAGGTGACGTAGCATGCCGGAAGCTACTCTGCTCGAGGCGTTGCGCGCCTCACCGGAGGCAGCGTAATTGGAGTCGTGCGCGTTCCGCGCTTTCCCCATCCACTCGCTCTCCTCTCCGCCTGCGTTCTGATCGCCGCAGCGCTGAGCTATGTCGTCCCCGCCGGCGCCTACGACCGGCGGGAGGACGCCGCAACGGCACGCTCGATCGTCGTCGCCGGCTCCTATCACGCCGTGCCGCGCGCGCCGGTCGGTGCATTCCAGGCGGTCGTCGGCATACCCAGGGGCATCGCCGAAGCGGCGTCGGTGATCGCGCTGGTCTTCCTCGTCGGCGGCGCGTTCGCGGTCGTGGAACGAACCGGCGCGCTCGTGTGGGGCGTGCACCGCCTGATCGGCGCACTCGAAGGACGGACGCTTCTGGTGATTCCGCTGGTGTGCCTGGCCTTCGCCGCCGGCGGCGCGCTGGAGAACATGCAGGAGGAGATCATCGCCTTCGTGCCGGTGCTGGTGGTGCTCACCGGCCGGCTCGGCTTCGAGCCGCTCACCGCGGCGGCGATGAGTGTCGGGGCGGCGGCGGTCGGCTCCGCGTTCAGCCCGGTGAATCCATTCCAGGTCGGGATCGCGCAGCAGCTCGCGCAGCTCCCGCTCTTCTCCGGCTGGCGCTTCCGCCTGGTGCTGCTGGGCGTCGCGCTGGTGGTCTGGATCGCGCTCACGATGCGCCATGCGCTCCGAACCCGCCGCGCCGTCGGGGCCACCGCTGCCGAAGCCGCCGCACCGCCGCGGGGGCGCGCCGGGACGATTCTGGGACTCGTGATCGTCGCCTTCGCGCTGCTGGTCCTCGGCATGGCGCGGCTGGGCTGGGGCTTCGACGAGCTCTCGGCGCTCTTCCTCATCATGGGCGTCGCGGCCGGTTTCGTCGCTGGGCTCGGGCTCTCCGGCACCGCGGACGCGTTCGCCGAGGGCTTCCGGGCGATGGCGCCGGCCGCGCTCCTGATCGGCTTCGCGCGCGCCATCTCCGTCGTCCTCGCCCAGGGACACATCCTCGACACCCTGGTACACGGGCTGGTGACGCCGATCGCCGGGCTGCCGGTGGCGCTCTCCGCCACCGCGATGGTCGCCGCCCACGTCCTCATCCACGTTCCGGTGCCGAGCGTGAGCGGCCATGCCGTGCTGACGCTGCCGATCCTGGTGCCGATCGCCGACCTGATCGGGCTGTCGCGCCAGGTGACGGTGCTCGCCTATCAGACCGGCGCCGGCCTCTGCGAGCTGGTGACGCCGACCAATGGCGCGCTGATGGCGATTCTCGCCGCCGCGGGCGTCCGGTTCGAGGGATGGCTGCGGTTCGCGCTGCCGGCGACGGCCGCGCTCCTGCTGCTCGGCACCGCCGCGGTGTGGCTCGGCGTGGCGATCGGCTATTAGGGCGGCGGCGTGCGAGCGCGGTCCGCTGCGGCGTCGCCACCACGCGTGACGCGCGGAGGCGCCGACGGAACCCGGCAGCGTTACGTCAATAAGCGACACCGTGACGAGTACCCGAGACCGGGCCGACGCGGGTGTCGTGACAGTCCTTACAGACAAGCAGAGCCCAAATGGCATTAGTGTTGCAACGGGGCGCCGCGTACCCCTACAGCAAAGCGTCGTCGGGAGGTGCGGCATGAGCGAGCTGACGATTCGCGAGATGGGCCAGGACGAAGAGTTCACCGCCTGGTTCGGCGACCTGCTCGAGATGGAAGCCGAGCGCTCCGGGTCGGGCATCGTGCTGGACGACCGCTATCTCGTGCTGAGCAACGAGATCGGCGACTGGATCGGCGGGCTGCGCTACCACCTGCGCGGCGGGGTTGCCCACCTGGTGGACGTCGCCATCGCCCCCGACCACCGGCACCACGGCTACGCCCACCGTCTCCTCGCCGCCTTCGAAGAGCGCGCCGTTGAGAGCAAGGCCCACTTGGCCGAGTTCTGGACCGACGATCACCGCTCGGAGGGCCTGCTCGCCGCGCTCGGTTGGCGGCGGGTGATGGAGCGTGAGGGCTACATCGGCGGCCGCACCTGGTCGCTGATGGAAAAGCCCCTCGCTACCCCACCCTGAACCGCCGGTCGCTTCGCCGCCCCGGACTAGCCCGCTTGGGCTAGTCCTTTTGTTTTCAGGGCGGCATATTGGGGTGATGTCGAACGTCTTCTCGTTCTTCCGGGATGGCCAATGGGCGTGAGTGAAGCCGCGCGGGAAATCTGGTCCAAGGTCGAGGTGCTCACGGATCTGGAGGGCACCGTCCGCGACCTCATGGAGGTGCACGAGCGGAAGCGGGAGCTGTGGTTCCCCGCCGACCTCGTGGGCCCCGGACCGGACGAGTCGCCCGACCGCCACTTCGCCGCGCTCCGCGAGCGCGCCGCCGGCATCCCCGACCCCGAGCGCGCGGCGCTCGCCCTCAACATGCTGACCGAGGAGGGGCTGCCGCATTTTCACCGGTTGCTCGCGGTCTACCTCGGAGACGAAAGCCACTGGCGCCAGTGGAACAACCTGTGGACTGCCGAAGAGGATCGCCACGGCCAGGTGCTGCACGACTACGCGCGGGACACCCGCCTGTTCGACCAGCGCAAGATCGAGGAGATGCAGTTCGAGTATCTCCGCGCCGGCTTCAATCCGACGTGGGACCGCGACCCGTACCGAGTCTTCGTGTACACCTCGATCCAGGAGCGCGCGACCCAGCACTCGCACGCGCAGACCGGACTCCGGGTGGCGGAGCACGAGCCGACGCTTGCCGCCATCCTCGACCGCATCGCGCGGGAAGAGGCGCGCCACTTCGCCTTTTACCGCACGATCTTCGACGAGATCCTCAAGCGCGACCCGGACCAGGCGCTCCACTCCGCGTCATTCATCATGCCGGCGATCGACATGCCCGGCCTCACGATGCCGGGCTACAAGGACCTGGCCGACGTGATCCGCCGGTCCGGCATCTACGGGCCGCGCGACTACCTGCGCATCGTGCAGGAGCAGATCCGCTACTGGAAGATCGAAGGCCTCTCCGGCCTGAGCGAGCTGGGCCGCAAGGCACAGGAGAAGATCGTCGGCATTCCGGATCGGCTGCGGAAGATCGCCGAGTACGTCGAGACCAAGAGCCGGGCCAAGACGTTCAGCTTCGAGGTCGTGTTCAACCGCGAATTCGCGATGCCATGAGCCGGCGGGCGCCCGCGCTGGCGCTGGCGTTGTCGTCCGCGCTGCTGATCGCGCTCGCCGGCTGCGGCCACCGCGACCACAGTTCCCGCAAGGCACATCACCCGCCGCCCGATGGTCCCGAAGCCGAAGCCGACCTGCTTGGCAGGCAGCTTTTCGAGCTGGTGGACCGCGCCATGGACTACAAGTCGTCGCACCGCAACCAGCCGCCGACCGCGCTCTGGCAGCTCGGACTCGACAGTCTCACTCCCGCAACCGTCAGCCGCATGACCGTGGACAGCGGCACGCCGACGATCACCGTCGCGTACCGCGCCGCGGGGCACACGCTCCAGTGGTGCCGCGCCGGCAGCGGCGTGCTGGAGGAGGCGTCGCTGAACGACGGACGGTTCACCGTGCTCTGCGGCGGCGCCGCCGGCCAGGCGAGTTACCAGGTGAATCCGGCGGCGCGCTGATGCCGGAGCTGCTGGAGCTCGTCGCGCGCGGAGTCATCATCGCCGCGCTGGCGTACGGCGCCCTGGTCGCCGTGACCCACTGGGCGGTGCGGAGCCGCCGGCTCAGCGCGTTCGGCTGGTGGCCGCGCGCCATCCGCCGGGCCAGCGATCCGGTGCTCCTTCCGATCGAGCGGCGGGTGATGCGCGCCGGCGGGAGCCCGCAGGACGCTCCGATCTGGCTCCTCGGCATCGTGGTGGTGGGCGGGCTCATCCTCATCAGCTTCGTCCGCTGGATCATCGCGACCTGGTACCACTTCGCCTACCTCTCCGGCGCGGGGCCGCGGGTCTGGGTCGGCGAGGCGCTGAGCTGGATCTACACCATCCTCACCGTAGCGCTGATCATCCGCGTGGTGGCGTCCTGGCTCGGCGCCGCGCCGTATCACCGCTGGTATCGCGTGGTCTGCGCACTCACCGACTGGCTGGTGCGGCCGATCCAGCGGCTGGTCCCGCCGGTCGGCATCTTCGACGTGAGCCCGCTGATCGCCTACTTCCTGCTCTGGGTCCTGCGACAGCTCGTCTTCGGAGTGTTCCGCCTCTGAGCTGGGTCGTGCCGACTCCCGCGGGTGCCCGGATCCGCATTCACGTTCAGCCGCGTGCTTCCCGAACCGGAATCGCGGGATTGCATGGCGACGCGCTCAAGGTGCGCCTGGCGGCGCCGCCGGTGGACGGCGCGGCGAACGACGCACTCGTCCGCTTCCTGGCCGAGCGGCTGGGCGTCGCGCAGAGCGCGCTCACCCTCGAATGCGGCCGGGCGGCGCGCGCCAAGATGGTGCACGTGGCGGGCGTCACGCCGGCGGAGGTCGCGCGGCGACTGGCGCAGGGCCGGCGCTGAAGCCGTCGCCGGCTAACGCGCGTTCGCGTGACGCCAGTGCATCACGCCAGAGGTCGCCGCCGCCGTGAGGCGCGCCGAAGACGCGGCCGCTGTTCTCGAAGGGCATACCGGTAAAGGCGAGAATGCCGGTCGTGAGGTCGAGCACCACCCAGCGCGTGACGGTGGTGCATTCGCCGATGGTATTGCACGCGACCAGCGTCGCGCGGGCCGAGTCCTGGATGCTCCGGAGCGAATCAGGCTCCCACTCCACCAGAGAGGTGCGATGCATCAAGGCACGCGGAGTGCCAAGCGAACCCACAATGCAACGTGTTCCACGAACACACGATCGGAACGGCGGCGGGAGCGACGGCGCGTGCGGTTCGGCGAATTCGTCAGGCCGCTTTGGCGAAATCGCCAAACTCGCGCCTCGAATGCACCCACCGAGACGGCCTCAGGCGTGAACCCGACTCTGCGATCCTGTCGCGCGCGGGCGCATGAGGGGTTAGAATGAAGCAGACAATTGGAGTCGTGGTGATTTGCGCTGATTGCGGCCACGTAAAACAATCGCTAAAACGCCCCGCCCGGAGCCGTTTTAGCTTCGGGCTTTCGCATTAGCTTCGGGCTTTCGACAGGAGGACCCGATGACCATCGAGATCGGCGACGCGCGGCAGGCGCGGCTCGCGCGGCTTCCCGCCGCGCTGGCCGAGCGCATCCTGGTGCTCGATGGCGCGATGGGCACGATGGTGCAGAGCCGCCGGCTGGGCGAGGCGGAGTACCGCGGCGCGCGCTTCGCCGACTGGCCGGTGGACCTCAAGGGCAACAACGATCTGCTGGTGCTCACCCGGCCCGACGTCATCCGCGGCATCCACTCGGCGTACCTCGAGGCCGGCGCCGACATCCTCGAGACCAGCACCTTCAACTCCACCGCGATCGCGATGGCGGACTATCGCATGGAGGCGCTGGTCCCCGAGCTGAACCTCGAGGCGGCGCGGCTCGCGCGCGCGGTGGCGGACGACTTCGAGCGGCGCGACCCGTCGCGGCCGCGCTGGGTCGCCGGCGTTCTCGGGCCCACCAACCGCACGGCCTCCATCTCGCCCGACGTCAACGATCCCGGCCGGCGGAACGTGACGTGGGACGAGCTGGTCGGGGCGTACGCCGTCGCGGCGCGGGCGCTGCTCGAGGGCGGCGCCGATCTCCTCCTGATCGAGACCATCTTCGACACGCTCAACGCCAAGGCCGCGGTGTTCGCGGTGGAGTCGGTGTTCGAGGCGGAAGGGCTCCGCGTCCCGGTGATGATCTCCGGCACCATTACCGACGCGAGCGGCCGCACGCTCTCGGGCCAGACGACCGAGGCGTTCTGGAACTCACTGTCGCACGCGCGCCCGGTGTCGATCGGCCTCAACTGCGCGCTGGGCGCACGCCAGCTCCGCTCCTACGTGCAGGACCTCGCCCGCGTCGCGCCGACGTTCGTCTCGGCCCATCCCAACGCGGGGTTGCCTAACGAGTTCGGCGAGTACGACGAGTCGCCCGCGGCGATGGCGGCGACCATCGGCGAGTTCGCGCGGAGCGGGCTGGTCAACATCGTCGGCGGCTGCTGCGGCACCACGCCCGACCACATCCGGGCCATCGCCGAGGCGGTGCGCGGCGTGGCGCCGCGCCGGGTGCCCGCGATCGAGCCGCACTGCCGGCTGAGCGGGCTCGAGCCGCTCACCATCGGCCCGCAGACGCTGTTCGTGAACGCCGGCGAGCGCACCAACGTCACCGGCTCGCGCCAGTTCGCCCGGCTCATCCTCGGCGGCGATTACGAGGCGGCGCTCGAGGTGGCGCGGCAGCAGGTGGAGAACGGCGCGCAGATCATCGACGTGAACATGGACGAGGGGATGCTCGACAGCGCCACCGCCATGCGCACCTTCCTCAACCTCGCCGCCGGCGAGCCGGTCATCGCGCGGGTGCCGGTGATGATCGACTCATCCAAGTGGTCGGTGATCGAGACCGGACTCCGCTGCATCCAGGGCAAGGGCATCGTCAACTCGATCTCGCTCAAGGAAGGCGAGGCCGAGTTCCTGCGGCAGGCGCGGCTGGTGCGCCGCTACGGCGCGGCGGTGGTGGTGATGGCGTTCGACGAGCAGGGCCAGGCCGACAGCGCCCGCCGCAAGGTGGAGATCGCCACGCGCGCCTACCGGCTGCTGATCGAGCAGGCCGGCTTCCCGCCGGAGGACGTGATCGTCGATCCCAACATCTTCGCCATCGCCACCGGCATCGAGGAGCACGCCAACTACGCGGTGGACTACATCGAGGCGACCCGCCGGATCAAGGCGACGCTGCCGCACGCGCTGGTGAGCGGCGGCGTGAGCAATGTCTCGTTCTCCTTCCGCGGCAACGAGCCGGTGCGCCAGGCGATCCACAGCGTCTTCCTCTATCACGCGATCGCCGCCGGCATGGACATGGGCATCGTGAACGCCGGCCAGCTCGGCATCTACGCCGACATCGAGCCCGAGCTGCTGGAGCGGGTGGAGGACGTGGTGCTCAACCGGCGGCCCGACGCGACCGAGCGGCTGCTCGCGATCGCCGACGGGGTGCAGGGCACCGCGGCGACGGCGAAGGACGACCTCGCCTGGCGCCGGCTGCCGGTGCGCGAGCGGCTGGCGCACGCGCTGGTCGAGGGCATCGCCGACTGGATCGTGGAGGACACCGAGGAGGCGCGGCAGCAGACTGCGCGGCCGATCGAGGTGATCGAGGGCCCGCTGATGGACGGCATGAACGTCGTCGGCGACCTCTTCGGCGCGGGGAAGATGTTCCTGCCGCAGGTGGTGAAGAGCGCCCGCGTGATGAAGAAGGCGGTGGCGCACCTGATCCCATTCATCGAGGCGGAGAAGGCGAGCGGCGGCGACACGCGGACCAAGGGAAAGGTGCTGCTCGCCACGGTGAAGGGCGACGTGCACGACATCGGCAAGAACATCGTCGGCGTCGTGCTCCAGTGCAACAACTTCGAGGTGCTCGACCTCGGCGTGATGGTGCCGAGCGCGCGGATCCTGGAGACGGCGCGGCGGGAGCGGGTGGACCTCATCGGGCTCAGTGGGCTGATCACGCCGTCGCTGGAGGAGATGGCCCACGTCGCGAGCGAGATGGAGCGCGAGGGCTTCGAGACGCCGCTCCTCATCGGCGGCGCCACCACCAGCCGGGCGCACACGGCGGTGAAGATCGAGCCTGCGTACCACGGGCCGGTGGTGCACGTGCTGGATGCGTCGCGCGCGGTCGGGGTGGCGGGGAGTCTCCTGAGCGACACGCTGCGCGACGACTTCGCCCGCAGCACGCGGAGCGAGTACGCCGCGCTTCGCGAGTCGCGCCGGGCGCGCCGGAGCGAGGAGCGCCGGATCCCGATCGCCGCGGCGCGCGCCAACCGTCTGGTGCTGGCCGACGCCGCGCCCGCACCGGTGCCGGAGTTCCTCGGGCCCGAGCTGTTCGACGAGTACCCGCTCGCCGACATCGTCGAGCGGATCGACTGGACGCCCTTCTTCCAGACCTGGGAGCTGGCGGGACACTATCCCGCGATCCTCGACGATCCCCGGGTCGGCGCCGCCGCGCGCTCGCTCCACGCCGACGCGGTCGCGATGCTGGAGCGCATCGTCGCCTGCCGCGAGCTGACGGCGCGCGGCGTGGTGGCGTTCTACCCGGCCGCGAGCGTGGGCGACGACATCGAGCTCTACACCGGCGAGAGCCGCCGGCAGGTGCGGGGCATCGTGCACACGCTCCGGCAGCAGATGCACAAGGCCGACGGTCGGCCCAACCTGGCGCTCGCCGACTACGTCGCCCCGAGCGACGGGGGCGTACCCGACTACCTCGGCCTCTTCGCCGTGACCACCGGCCACGGCGCGGACGCGCTCGCCGCGCGCTTCGCGGCCGGCAACGATGACTACAGCGGCATCCTCGCGAAGGCGCTCGCCGATCGCCTGGCCGAGGCGTTCGCCGAGCGGCTGCACGAGCGGGTGCGGCGCGAGCTGTGGGGGTACGCGCCGGAGGAGCAGCTCGACAACGCGGCGCTGATCCACGAGGAATATCAGGGCATCCGGCCGGCGCCCGGGTATCCCGCGTGCCCCGACCACACTGAAAAGGGGACCATCTTCGATCTGCTCGACGCCGAGCGGCTCGCCGGCATCTCGCTCACGGAGAGTTACGCGATGCAGCCCGGCTCCTCGGTGAGCGGCTACTACTTCTGGCGGCCGGAGGCGCGCTACTTCGGCGTGGGGCGGGTCGACCGCGATCAGGTCGAGGAGTACGCCCGTCGCAAGGGCGCCGACCTCGGCGAGATGGAGCGGTGGCTCGCGCCCAACCTAGGGTACGAGCGATGACCACGCTGAGCGATCTGCTGGCCGACGGTCGCGTCCATGTGGTGGACGGCGCGATGGGCACCATGCTCTACGGGCGCGGCGTCTTCCTGAACATCTGCTACGACGAGCTGAGCCTCCGGCAGCCGGACCTGGTGCGCGACATCCACCGCGAGTACGTCCGCGCGGGCGCCGAGCTGCTGGAGACCAACACCTTCGGCGCCAACCCGCTGAAGCTGGCGCACTACGGCCTCGCCGCCGAGACCGAGGCGATCAACGCGGCGGCGGCGCGACTGGCCCGCGAGGCGAGCGGGAGCCGGGCGGCGGTGGCCGGCGCCATCGGACCCCTCGGCATCCGGCTCGAGCCGTACGGCGAGACGTCGGAGGACGAGGCGCGCGACGCGTTCTCGCGGCAGGTCCGCGGGCTGCTCGACGGCGGCGTAGACGGCTTCATCATCGAGACGTTCAGCGACGTGTCCGAGGCGCGCGCCGCGGTGGCCGCGATCCGTGCCGTCTCCGATCTGCCGGTCATCGTGCAGATGACCGTCGGCACCGACGGGAAGACTGCGTACGGCACCGACCCGGAGACCTTCGGGCCCAGGCTCGCGGCGCTGCCGGTGCAGGCGATCGGCGTCAACTGCTCGGTCGGTCCGAGCGGCGTGCTCGAGGCGATCGAGAAGCTGACGCGCGTCGTCACGCTGCCGCTCTCGGCCCAGCCTAACGCCGGCCTCCCGCGTGAGGTGGGCGACCGCAAGATCTACATGGCGAGCCCGGAGTACATGGCGAGCTTCGCCCGGCGGATGGTGGAAGCGGGCGCCCGCTTCGTCGGCGGCTGCTGCGGCACCACGCCGGAGCACATCAAGGCGATCGTCGGCTTCGTGCAGAGCGTGTCACCGCGCTACAAGCACGCGGTCGCGGCGGCGGCTCCGCTCCCGGCGGCGGCGCTCGATCCGGTGCCGCTGGCCGAGCGCTCCCGGCTCGGTGCCAAGCTGGCGGCCGGCGAGTTCGTCACCACCGTCGAAATCGTGCCGCCCAAGGGGGTAAACCCGGCGCCGATGTTCGAGCAGGTGCGGCAGCTTCAGGCCGCCGGGGTGGATGCGGTGAACGTACCGGACGGCCCGCGGGCACAGAGCCGCATGGGCGCGCTGCTCTCCGGCCTCCTGATCCAGCGCGAAACCGGCATGGAGCCGGTGGTCCACTACGCCTGCCGCGACCGCAATCTCCTCGGCATGCTGTCCGACCTGCTCGGCGCGGCGGCGAGCGGCGTCCGCAACCTCCTCATCGTCACCGGCGATCCGCCGAAGATGGGACCGTATCCGGACGCGACCGCGGTGTTCGACATTGACTCGATCGGCCTGACGAATCTCGTCGCGCGGCTCAATCGCGGCCTCGATCCCGGCGCCAATCCGATCGGCGAGCCGACCAGGTTCGTGATCGGCGTCGGGGTGAATCCGGCGGCGCCGGATCTCGACCGCGAGCTGCGCCGCTTTGCCTGGAAGGTGGACGCGGGGGCGGAGTACGCGATCACCCAGCCGGTGTTCGATCTGGCGCAACTCGATCGGTTCCTCGAGCGGGTGGATGGCTTCCGGATTCCGATCGTCGCCGGCATCTGGCCGCTGGTCTCGCTGCGGAACGCCGAGTTCCTGGCGAACGAGGTGCCGGGCGTGAGCGTGCCGGCGAGCGTGCTCGAGCGGATGCGGGAGGCGAGCGCGCGGGGCAAGGAGGAGGCGCTGGCGGAAGGCGTGCGCATCGCGCGGCAGATGGTGGCCGCGGTGCGCGAGCGCGTCGCCGGCGTGCAGGTGGCGGCGCCGCTCGGACGCGTGCCCGTGGCGCTCGACGTAGTGCGCGCGGCGGTCGAATCGAGCGCGGCCGCGGGCTGATCCCCGCCGCGGCCGGCCCGGAGCCGGCGGCTCCCGCGCCGCGGGGACGGGCGGTATCTTCCGCGCCACCCCAGCCCTCTTCCGAGCGATCGATGACCGACATTACCGCCGCCGCGACGCCCGCTCTCTCCATGCTGAGCGAGGAAGAGGCGCTCTTCCGCGAAACCGTGCGCGAGTTCGCTGAGACCGAGATCGGGCCGCACGTCAGCGAGATGGACGAGGCGGCCAGGATGCGCCCCGAACTGATCGAGAAGTTCTTCGAGATGGGGCTGATGGGCATCGAGGTGCCGGAGCGGTTCGGCGGCGCCGACGGCTCGATCTTCCTGGCGACGCTCGCGATCGAGGAGCTGGCGCGGGTGGACGCCTCCGCGGCAATCTACGTCGACGTGCACAACACGCTGGTCAACAACGCCGTCGCGCGCTGGGCCAGCGACGAGCAGAAGGCCCGCTACTTCCCCCGCCTCACCAGCAACCTCCTCGGCGCCTTTGCGCTGTCGGAGCCGGCCAGCGGCAGCGACGCGTTCGCGCTCGAGGCCAGGGCCGAGCGGCACGGCGACGGCTGGCGGCTGACCGGGCGCAAGTTCTGGATCACCAACGGCGCCGAGGCCGGCTTCTTCATCGTCTTCGCCAACACCGACTTCTCGAAGGGCTACAAGGGAATCACCGCGTTCCTGGTGGAGCGGGACTTCCCCGGCTTCGGCGTCGGCAAGAAGGAAAGCAAGCTCGGCATCCGAGCCTCGAGCACGACGGAGCTGATCCTCGAGGACTGCGTCGTGCCGGAGGCCAACGTGCTCGGCCCGGTGGGCCAGGGCTACAGGATCGCGATCGAGACCCTGAACGAGGGCCGCATCGGCATCGGCGCGCAGATGATCGGCGTCGCGAGCGGCGCGCTCGGCGCGGCGGTGCGGTATGTCAAGGAGCGGAAGCAGTTCGGCCGGACCATCGCGGAGTTCCAGGGCGTGCAGTTCCAGATCGCCCAGATGGCGACGGACCTCGAGGCGGCGCGGCTGCTGGTCTACAACACCGCGCGGCTCAAGGATGCCGGGCAGCCGTTCGCCCAGCAGGCGGCGATGGCGAAGCTGTTCAGCTCGCAGACCGCCGACCGCATCACCTCGCAGTGCGTGGAGCTGTTCGGCGGCTACGGCTATTCCACGGAGTATCCGGCCGAGAAGTTCTACCGCGACGCGAAGATCGGCACGATCTACGAGGGCACGAGCAACATGCAGCTTCAGACCATCGCGAAGCAGGTGCTCAAGTAGATCGCGCCGAACTTCCCGCCTGAGCTACTCGGTTCCGTTCTGCGAGTCGGGAACCAGAGTAGCGATGTTCATCGCGCCGACCCCGCACGGATTCACCGACGTCGGCGAATTCCACATGTCGCTGATGGTCACGCCGGTCGAGTGCTCCGACCGAACGCTGCAGGTGACGCCGCCGCGTTCCATGCTGGTCACCGCCTGCCCGGCCGATGCCGCCATGCTCGCCGAATCGCCCGGCGCCGGAGTGGCGCTGGCCTGCGCGCTCGCGGTGTCGGAAGACTGCGCCGCCGCCGTATCGGCCGGCTGCGGATTCATGGAGGTCGAGCTGGTGTCGGCGGGCGTCTGCTGCTGCGCCGCCGTATCGCTCGGCACCGTCGTCGGCGGCTGGGCCGCCGTGGTATCGCGCTGCATGTCGGTCTGCGACGGGTGGCTGGTCATGGCTTCGCGGCTGCTCGCGCTGGTGTCGGGCGTGGCAGTGCTGGTCGTGGTCGTGTCCACATTGGCGGACTGGTTGGCCGTCGTGTCCACGTTGGCCGATTGGTTGCTCGTATCGACGTTCGCGGACTGACTGCTGGTCGTATCCACGTTCGCCGAGCGGTTCGTGGTCGTGTCGACGCTCGCCGCGGCGGACGTGCTGGTATCCACGTTGGCGCTGCCGCTGTCCGCGTTGGCCGCCTGGCTCGAATCGCCGGGCGAGATCGACGCGGTGGAGATCCCGGTGTCGGCCGAGCTCTGATTCATCGAGTGCTGTGACGCCTGCGTGGTGTCACGGTTGATCGAGCTGCTGTCGTTGCCGCGGAACCGGTGATGCGCGCCCTGGTGTCGCATCCCGGTGGTGTCACGCGGGGTCGCCGCCGCGCCGCCCATGCTGGTGTCGCGCACGGTCGTGTCGTGCCGCATGCGCATGCCGCTGTCGGCCTTCAACCGGCTGGTGTCCGTCGTCATCGCCCCGCCCGCCTTGGCCGTCGTGTCGGCCGGCGTCACTGCGGCGCCTGCGTTCCCGCCGGTAGCGCTCGGAGCCGGTGCGGCGGCCGTCGAATCGGCCACGGCGCCGGTCTCGCGGGCCCGGTCATTGGAGCAGGCAGCCGCGCCTCCGAGCGCCAGGGCGCCGATGAGCGCGGCGCGCCAGAGGCCGTGATAGTCCCGATCGTGCATGATGCCTCCCAAGTCCTGTCCTGAGGCGGCGACCCCGAATGGGCACGCCACCGGTCCAACCCGCCGGCATGTTAGGCCCGCGGTCCGGCCGCTGCGGTGAGTGCGGCCACCCCACAGCCGGGCCAAACGGCCACGGGCGCCGATCACTCGGCGCCCGTGGCGTATGCTGCAATCGAGTCGAGAGTTGCGCGAGCGGGCTTCTATTCTTCCATGTCGTTCAGGTCGCGCTCGGTGCCACGCTGGCGACTACCCTGCTCTTCGCGGCTCCGGCCGCCCTGGTTTTCGCGATCAGCGGTTCCGTCCTGCTGATTGCCGCGCTGACCGCCCTGATTGCCGCTCCGCCCGCTCCGACCGGCGGTGCCGCCACGATTCCTGGTGTCGTTCTTGGCCATAACCCTGCCAATCCCTTGCCTTTCGTTCCGGCTACCGGGGCTTCGTCGTATCGGTCGGCGTGGTCGTCTGGGACCCGCCCTCGGTCGAGTCCGACCGTGCCGAGGCGCCGGTGCTGTCGTGCTGGGGGTTGCTGTTGTAGCTCGGCGTCGGCTGCTGGCTGCTCGAGCTGGTCGTGTCGGTCTTCATGCGGGTCGTGTCGCGCATCATCGTGGTGTCCCGCATCATGCTCGTGTCCCGTGTCATCGTGGTATCGCGGGTCGTGCTGAGGGTGTCCCGCCGGGACGACGAGTTCGGCACATTGGTGGTGTCGCGCGTGTAGCTGCCGTTGCTGGTGACGGTATCCTTCGGTGCCGCTCCCGTATCGTTACCGGTGTTCTTGGCGCACGCCAACGTCGCGACCATGCCGCCGACGACCATCAGGCGCGCGAGAGTGTACTTGTCCATCGTTCCTCCTCCAACGTTCTTCTGGACTTCGTGCGCCGGCCGCTTGCGTGCGGCATCGGTCGCGGTCGTCTCGGCATCGGGCGGCGCCCGCCACGCTCACCATTCCCAAGCACCGAATCGTCCCGCCGCGTTGCCGTGGTGCGGACGCACGCGACGGTGCGGGCAGGTGTGGGCCAATACTAGACGCGGCGGAAAGGGGAATCTGTGAGGGGGGTCACCCGGCCCATGGCGCCGGGCCCCGTGGGGGCGCGCTTCTTGCGCCTCGCCCCGGCCCCTCGAGAACCGCGCCAAGTGGCTCGCCGGCGCGGCTCCCGGGTACATTGCGGGCCTGTCCGGGGCGGGGTCCCGCGCACACTCATCGTTCAGCCATATCGCGGTATCGTGATCGCACTGCACCGACTCGTTCGTCCGGTTCGTCCTCGCGCTGCACTGGCCGCGCTGGCGCTCATCGCGCCGGTCGCTCACGCGCAGACCGCCGGCCTCAAGGACCAGCTCGACAACTGGTACCACTCCGCCCAGCGCGCGGCACCGGGCGAGTGGGGCATCGCCGTCGCCGACCAGAACGGCACCGTCCTCTGGGGCGTGAACCAGGACGAGCCGCTGGTGCCGGCGTCCACGGTCAAGCTCTTCACCACGGGGTTCGCCCGCTCGGTGCTCGGCGCCGACGCGCGCCGGCCGACCCGCGTGGTCGGTACCGGCACGCTCAATCCCGAGAACGGTGAATGGGTGGGCACCTGGTCACTCGAGCTGAACGGCGATCCGTCGCTGGAGCGGGCCGAGGGCCAGGGGCCGACGCTCTATGACCTGGCGCTCCAGCTCGCGAGCGCGGGGGTGCGGAAGCTCGACGGCCCGCTGGTCGTGCAGAGCTCCGACGGCCCGGCCGACGCCATCTACCCGGCGGTCTGGTCGGCGCGGCACCGGGGCCGGCTGTTCGCCCCGCTGATCGGGCCGCTGATGCTGCACGAGAACGTCATGTGGATCACCGTGCGCCCGGGCGAGCGGGTGGGCGCGCGTCCGCGGATCATCGAGGAGGCACCCAGCGGCATCGCGCAGCTGGTGACGGTCGCGGCGCGGACGCGGCCGGGACGCCGCTCGGCGCTGGCGCTTCGGATCAAGCCGGGCGGCGGATGGGTGCTGGTGGGATCGATGGGCATGCGGGCGCGGGCGCGGCGCTTCTCCGCGGTGCTGGGAGAGCCCAGGCTGGCGCTGGGCGTGAGCTGGGCGGCGGCCCTCCAGCGCGCCGGCATCACCTGGAGCCGCCCGGCGCTGCCGGGCAAGTCGGCGCCGGGCACGCCGCGGGTGCTCGCCGAAGTCGCCTCACCCACGCTCGATTCGCTGGCGAGCGAGATCAATCGCCGCAGTCTCAACTTCGGCGCGGAGCTGCTGCTCCAGTGGGCCGGCGGCCGCGATCAGGGTCCGGCCAGGCTCACCCAGTTCGTCCGCGACCTCACCGGCGACACGCGGGTGTATCTGGTGGACGGCAGCGGCCTCTCCAATGAGGATCGCGCGGCGCCGACGGCGTTCATCTCCTATCTCGCCAGATTCCCGCTCACGGCGGCGGGACACAACTTTCCCCAGCTCCTGCCGGCCAACGGCAGCGGGACGCTGCACCGGCTCAACAGCGGCTTCCCCGGCAGCGGCGTGGTACGGGCCAAGACCGGGACGCTG
This sequence comes from Gemmatimonadales bacterium, assembly GCA_025934955.1. Classification (GTDB taxonomy): domain Bacteria; phylum Gemmatimonadota; class Gemmatimonadetes; order Gemmatimonadales; family GWC2-71-9. The sequence continues at coordinate 37,092 of JAICWE010000032.1, forward strand.
GGTCAGGTGGCGACGGTGTCGGGCTATCTCGGGAGACCGGACGGCGTGTTGCTGGTGTCCCTCATGTACAACGGCGGCCGGCCGTGGGCGGCGCGGCAGAAGCAGTGGGAGCTGTTCCGCCGGCTCGGCGCCAACGGCGTCGTCATCCCGAGCGACACGTTCGACCAGGCGGAAACGCAGCTCGGCGGTGAGGAAACCGCGACCCCGAGCTGGATGCCGACCGACTCCGCCGCCGCACCAGGCGATACCGCCGATCAGCGTTAGGCATCCCTCGGATCAGAAGAGCACGTGCGCCAGCAGCTCGCCCTTCGGCTCGGGGGCGGGCGTCGACGCCTGCTCCACCGTCAGCGCCGCACCGGTCACCGGGGCCGCGACGCCGGGCATCGGCACCGTGGCGAAGGCGGGGCGCTGGTCCTCCATCCGCAAAGCCACCGAGCGCACCATCCCGCTTCGGGTGATGAACCAGAACTGGTACACCTCGCCCGGCGGCGCCGGCGGCAGCCCGTGCATGACGATGCCCCAGCGGTGGGTTGACGCGTCCTGGAAGATCAGCAGCCCGCCCTCGTGTCCGTGCATGTCGAGCCTGGCCTGGACCACATGGCCGGCACTCTGGAGCACCGACAGGGTATCTCGCACCGCCGCGAGCTCGGCGGTGAGCGCGGCGGCGTGACGGCTGCGGCCGGCGGAATCGGCGCGGACCGCGGCCAGTTCGGCCGCGAGCGAGCGCCGCGCAAGCTCCTCCCGCGCGCCGAGTCCGATGGCGAGGACCAGCATCGCCGCGGCCGCGAGCGGCGTCAGCCAGCCGATTGCGCGACGGCGGCGCGGCGCGACCCGGTCGAGCAGCTCGCGGGTCAGGCCCGGGCGCGGCGGCTGCGGCGTCACGCCCATCGGCAGCCACGCGAGATCGCGCTCCAGCCGCTCGATCTCACGGCTGCATTCGTCGCAGCCCATGAGGTGCTCGATGAAGCTGCGCTCCTCGTCGCGCTCCAGCGCGCGCGCCACGAACGCGGCGCGGTTCTCCACGTACCAGTCGTGCGGCGTCGTCATAGAACCCAATCCTTGAGCGGGCCGAGCGCCACCTGGAGCTTCGCAAGCGCCAGGCGGAGCCGGGTCTTGACCGTACCCATCGGGATGTCGAGCTCGCGCGCGATCTCGGAGTGCGTGAGGCCATTGAAGTAGGCGAGGCGGACGACGGCCTGCTGTTCCGGCGGCAGGCCGTCGAGCGCCGCGTGCACCGAGCGGTGCACGTGCCAGCCGGGGTGCGCGGCCTCGTTCGGCTCGGCGGCGCTCACCGCGCGCTCGCCGAGGCCGCCGAACGC
>JAICWE010000104.1 GCA_025934955.1 Gemmatimonadales bacterium
CCGTTCTCCGGTCCCAATCGCACGACCGTCTGCCGCTCCGGCGCGAAGAACTCCGCGGCGACGCCGGCGACGTCGTCCCGGGTCACCGAGCCGATGTCGGCCAGCATCTCGTCCAGCGGCCGATAGCGGTCGCCATGGAGTATGAAGCCGGCCAGCCGGCCCATCCGCGCCGAGGGGCTCTCCAGCGCCAGCATCACCTGCCCCTTGAGCTGCTGCTTGCCCATCGCCAGCTCCTCGTCGGTCAGGCCTTCCTTCGCCAGCCGGCCGAACTCGCCGCGGATGGCCTCGACCGCCTTGTCGGCCGTACCCGGCTGGGTGCCGACGTAGACACCGAGCTGGCCGGTGGTCTGGTAGAAGGACTTGTAGGCGTAAACGGCGTAGGCGAGCCCCAGCTCCTCGCGGATCCGCTGGAACAGCCGGCTCGACATCCCGCCGCCGAAGACGTTGGTCAGGATGGCGAGGGTGAAGCGGCGCGGGTCGCGCAGCGGGAAGGTGTCGCCGCCGAAGACGATATGCGCCTGCTGGGTGTCGCGCTCGCAGCTCCGCTCCACCCCACGCACCGCGGGCACCGAGGCGATGGCGCGCTGCGCCGGCTCGCGCGCGGCACCGATCAGCCAGCCCTCGCGCTCCAGCACGGTGAGGAGCTGGTCGTGGTTGACGTTGCCCGCCGCGGCGATGACGCAGTTGCCGCGGTAGTAGCCGCCGTCGTGCAGCGCGCGGAGATCGGCGGCGGTCACCGCACTCACCGTCTCCGGCGTGCCGAGAATGGAATAGCCGTACGGATGGTCGGGCCAGAGCGTCTCGGCGAGGACCTCGAAGATCAGGTCGTCCGGCGTGTCGGCGACGCCGTTGATCTCCTCGAGGATGACGTTGCGCTCGAGGTCGAGATCGCTCTGGCGCAGCAGCGGCCGGCGCACCAGATCGGTGAGCACCTCGACGGCGACCGGGAGGTCGGCGTCGAGGATATGCGCCTGGTAGCTGGTGTAGTCGCGGCCGGTGAAGGCGTCGAGGCCGCCGCCGCGCGCCTCCAGCTCGAGGGCGAGCTGACGCGCGTTGCGCCGCTCGGTCCCCTTGAACACCATGTGCTCAAGCAGGTGGGAGATGCCCCGCTGCTCGCGGGATTCGTGGGCGCTGGCGGTCCGCACCCAGATGCCGACCGCCGCCGAGCGAACGCCCGGCAGCGCTTCGGTGAGCACCACCAGGCCGTTGCCGGCGGTGGTGCGCAGGAGCCCCTCGTCGAGGCGTACCGTCTCCACGTCGGGGCTACTCCTTCGGCAGGAGCGCCTTCCGGGAGAGCTTCATGCGGCCCCGGTCGTCCACCTCGAGCAGCTTGACCTGCACGACGTCGCCCTTCTTCACGACGTCCTCGGTCTTCTCGGTGCGGCCGTGCTGCAGCTCGCTGATGTGCAGCAGCCCCTCGACACCCGGCATGATCTCGACGAACGCACCGAACGGCGTGGTGCTCTTCACCGGCCCTTCGTAGATCTTGCCGACCTCGGGCTCGGCGGTGATCGCGGCGATCATCGCCCGCGCCTTGTCGCCCGCCTCGCCGCCGACGGCGGCGATGGTGATGACGCCCGAGTCCTCGATGCTGATCTTGGCGCCGGTGGCATCCTGGATGCCGCGCACCGTCTTGCCCTTCGGCCCGATCACGTCGCCGATCTTGTCGGGCTTGATCTGGATGGTAAAGATGCGCGGCGCGTACGGCGACATCTGCGGCCGCGGCGTGCTCAGCACCCTGGCCATCTCGCCGAGGATGTGCAGCCGGCCCTTGCGGGCCCGCTCCAGCGCTTCCTCCATGATCTTCAGGTCCATCCCCTCGATCTTGATGTCCATCTGGATCGAGGTGATGCCGGCCTCGGTGCCCGCGACCTTGAAGTCCATGTCGCCCAGCGCATCCTCGCTGCCGAGGATATCGGTGAGGATGGCGAGCTTGTCGCCTTCCTTGATGAGGCCCATCGCGACGCCGGCGCACGGCGCCTTCATCGGCACGCCCGCCTCCATCAGCGCGAGCGAGCCGGCGCAGACCGACGCCATCGACGACGAGCCGTTCGACTCGAGGATCTCGGAGACGACGCGGATGGTGTAGGGGAACTGGTCGTACTGCGGCAGGAGCGGCTGCAGCGCCCGCTCCGCCAGCGCGCCGTGCCCGATTTCCCGGCGGCTGGTGCCCCGCATCATCTTGACCTCACCGGTCGAGAAGGGCGGGAAGTTGTAGTGCAGCATGAACGACTTGGTGGTCTCGCCGGCGACGTCGATGCTGTCGATCCGCTGCTCGTCGTCCTGGGTGCCGAGCGTCACGCTGGAGAGCGACTGGGTCTCGCCCCGGGTGAAGAGCGCCGAGCCGTGCACCCGCGGAAGCACGCCGACCTCGATGGTGATGGGGCGGATGACGTCGGTCTTGCGGCCGTCCACCCGCTCGCCCTTGTCGAGCACCTGCGCGCGCATGGTGCGGTACTCGATCTCGTCCAGCTCGGACGCGATCTCCTTGGCGTTGTCGGGGAACTGCTCGGCGATCGCCTTGAGCGTCTCCTGCTTGAGCGACTTGACGCCGGCGGCGCG
>JAICWE010000016.1 GCA_025934955.1 Gemmatimonadales bacterium
GGACAGGGATCGAGCTGTCCGCTCCTCAGCAGCCGCTGCGTCTCGTCCCAGGTCCGGTACATCCGTCGGCCGGTCACGCCGTAGAGCGTGAGTCCCCGGAAGATCACGTCGCGCGCGAAATTCACCTCGGTCGGCCGACTGGGTGTGCCGAGGAGATTGACGCGGCCGCCCAGCCGCGCGGCGGCGAATGCCTGGGCGTGGCCCGCGGGGTGGCCGCTCATTTCGCAGACCAGGTCGGCGCCGTCGCCGTCGGTGAGTTCATGCACCCGGGCGGCAACGTCCTCCTGCGCGGCGTCGAGCGTGACGTGCGCGCCCATGGTGCGGGCGAGCTCGAGCCGCCGCGGGTTCAGGTCACTCGCCATCACCAGTGACGCGCCGGCGGCGCGAGCAACGCCGACCGCGAAGCAGCCGATCGGACCGCAGCCGATCACCAGTACGCGTGCGCCGGCGACGGAGGTCTCGAGCACGGTATGCACGGCGTTGCCGAGCGGGTCCATCACCGCGCCCACTTCGGTGGGTATGCCGGCGAGCTTCATCACGTTCGAAGCGGGCATCGCGATGAAGTCGGCAAAGGCGCCGTCGCGATCCACGCCGATGATCTGGGTGCGGCGACAGAGGTGCCCGTCGCCCAGGCGGCACTGGAGACAATGGCCGCAGACGATGTGGCCTTCGGCCGTCACCAAGTCGCCGGGGGCGAGAAGACCCGCGGCTTCCGCCTCGTGACCGAGGGCCACGACCTCACCGGCGAACTCGTGGCCGATCACGACGGGAGGCCGGAGGCGATTGCTCGCCCAGCTGTCCCACTCCCAGATGTGAAGGTCGGTCCCGCAGACACCGGCGTGATGCACTTTGATGAGGACGTCGGAGGCACCGTACTTCGGGGTCGGCACCTCGCGGAGGACCATTCCGGGGCCCGCCTGCTCTTTGAGCAGCGCGCGCATTATGGCTCGAGGGTTGAAGACGGGGCGGAAGATACTCGGCCCGCGCGCGGCCGGTAAGTCAGCGCGGCTGGTAGATGAAGCCGTTCGGCGACCGGCGCACGAGGGTGTAGTTGGCGCGCAGCGTGTCGAGGAAGGGCAGCGATACCCGCGAGTGCGGCTGCGAGGGCTCGGAACCGACGATCTGCACCGCGCCGTAGCGGTGCTGCCGGAGCGGCTCGAGCAGCTGTGCTTCCGTGGCGCGTCCGCTGCGCACCGCCTGCCGGCTGTTAAAGAAGTCGAGCTCGAATGCCTTTCCGGCCCAGAAGCAAAGGGCCAGCTCCTCGCACGCGACCGGGCCCGGGACCGCCGCGAGCACACGGATGTCCTCGGCGGTGGCAGCTACGGCCCGGGTGAGGTCGCCGTTCAGCAGGTCCCACTTGACCTGGAGCAGCCGGTACGGCGCCGCGAGAAGGATGGCGACGGTGCCGGCGAACGGGACCAGTGCCGCACTCCGGGCGAACGCGGTACCGCGGAGCGACGCATCGAGCCGCACCACGGCATCCGCCGCGAGAATCGCCGCTCCGAGCAGCAACTCGAAGAAGATATTGTAGCTGACGCCCGCTCCGCCGGCGAACAGCAGCGCGGTGGCGAACGCGGCCGCGGCGTACGCGCGGATCAGGAGCGCGGGGCCGCGCTCGCCGCCGGGGCCGGCCAGCAGCGCGGGCAACGCGAGGGCGACCACCGGCGCCATGGGCAGCACGTAGTCGCGCAGGTTGGCCGCGAACTGGGTGAACGTGGCCTGCTGATGTCCGCCGAGGATGCTGCGGAACACCGGCGCACCGTACGCGGCGGCGAGCAGCACGCAGGCGACCGCAACGAGGCCGACGCCGGTCGCGAGCACGCCGGCCGCGCGGCGCCGCGAATCGGCCGCCGCAGTAACGACGGTTGCGAGCGGCAGGGCGAGGAGATTGTGCTTCACCAGGCCGCCGATCGCCATGATCAGCAGCGCGACCACCAGCGCGCGATTGGAGTCCCAGCGCCAGACCAGCAGACGCAGCGCCGAGGTCATGAACACGTGGCCGAGGAGCTGGGGGTCGTCCATGGCGACGTAGTCGCTGTAGAACACCGCCATCGTGGCAACCACGAGCAGCGCGGCGAACCAGCCGGCGAGCCTGCTGCCGGTGAGTCGCGCGGCGATCGAGCCGACGTTCCAGAGCACGATGAGCAGGCTCAGAGAGGCCACGGCGCGGCCGGCGAACAGTGCGTCGGGTGCGAGCGGCGTTACCGCGGCGACGATATGGAAGGAGAGCGGCGGGTAGTTGTTGATGAGGAACGGGACCGGCCCCCGGTAGAGTGGAAGCCCGTGCAGCAGCCCGCTGGTGTAGAGCGCGTTCCAGCCTTCATTGTAGTTCCGGGGGATGCGCAGCGTCGCGGCGTAGCCCGCGTCGATGAGCATCGGAATGACCAGCAGCAGCAGTATGAGGACCGCCGCGGTGAGCCCGCGGCGGAGACTCGGGTCGACGGCGGGGTCGCGGTCGACCGGCGCACTCACGCGAGGGCGATCTGGTGTACCGCCTCCACCCGGACCGCGCTGACCTTGAACTCCGCGATCTTGGCGTACGGATCGAGGGTCGGGTTGGTCAGCAGATTGGCCGCGGCCTCGCGGAAGTGCATCGGAATGAAGATCTGGCCCGGCGCCTGACGATCGGAAATGCGGGCGTTGATGACCAGGCTCGCGCGGCGCGAGGTGACGCGCACCGAATCTCCGTCGGCGACACCGAGCCGCTCGGCGTCCGCGGGCGCGATCTCGACGATCGGCACCGGCTCACGGGAGTCGAGGCCGGTGGAGCGGCGCGTCATGGTCCCGGTGTGCCAGTGGTACATCTGCCGGCCGGTGTTGAGCACCATCGGATAGTCGTCGTCAGGCAGCTCGCTGGGCGGCAGGTACTCGACCGGCACGAACATGCCGCGGCCGTCCGGCGTCGGGAACTCGTCGGCGAACAGGAACGCGCTGCCGGCCGAGTCCGGCGTCGGCACCGGATACTGGAGCGCGCCCTCGCGGGCGAGCTTGGCGTAGGAGACACCGCGCCACGACGGTGTCACCCGGGCGATCTCGTCCATGACGGCGGCGGCGTCGGCGTATATGGTCTTGAGGCCGAGCCGGTTGCTCATCTCGATCAGAATGTCGAGATCGCGGCGCGCCTTGCCCGGAGGCGCCACGGCCGGGCTCATGTGCTGGATGTGCCGATCGGTGTTGACGACGGTGCCTTCCTTCTCGGCGAACGACGAGCCCGGCAGCACGACATCGGCCCAGCGGGCGGTCTCGGTCATGAAGAGATCCTGCACCGCGAGGAACTCGAGCCCGCGCACCCAATGCTCCGCGTGGGCGATGTTCGGGTCGGAGAGCACCGGGTTCTCGCCGAACACATAGAGCGCATGCACGCCGCTGCCGTCCTGCACGATCTCGGTCACCATCAGGCCGGGCTTGAGCGACAGCGCAGTCTCCGGCAGCTCCCAGGCGGCGGCGAACTCCTTCCGCACGCCGCGGTCGTCCACCGAGCGATAGTCGGTGTAGGCGAAGGGAATCGCGCCGACGTCGCTGGCGCCCTGCACGTTGTTCTGGCCGCGGATCGGCATCATCGCCGCGCCCCAGCGACCGACCATGCCGCAGGCGAGCATCAGATTCAGCAGCGACGCGACGATGTCGGTGCCGGCGGCATGCTGGGTGAGGCCCATGGCCCAGAGCGTCGAGGTGTTGGGTCCGCGGGCGTACAGCTCGGCGCCGCGGCGGATGAGATCGGCGGGAATGCCGGTGATGGTGGACGCGCGCTCCACGGTGTACGGCTTCACCGCTTCGCGGACCGACTCGAAGTGGCTGGTACGCCCGGCGACGAACGCCTCGTTCACCAGACCGCTCTCGATGATGTGGTGCAGCATTCCATTGTAGAGCGCGACGTCGGTGCCGGGGAGCATCTGCAGGTGCACGTCGGCCAGTTCGGCGAGCTCGGTCTTCCGGACGTCGGCCACCATCAGGCGCGCGCCCCTGGTGACGGCGCGCTTGATCAGGGCGCCGAAGACGGGGTGCGACTCGGTGGTGTTGGCGCCGGCGATGAAGATGACGTCGCACGCCTCTTCGATTTCGCGCATCGAGCCCGACGCGGCGGCGGTATTGAGCGCGCGGTTCATCGCAGCGACCGAGGTCGAGTGGCAGAGCCGGGTGCAGTGGTCGACGTTGTTGGTCCCGATCGCGCCGCGGACCATGCGCATGAAGACGTAGTTCTCCTCGTTGGTGCACTTGGCCGAGGAGAGCGCGGCGATGGAATCGGGCCCGTACTGCCGCTTGATCCGGCCGTACTCCTGGGCGGCGAGGCTCATCGCCTCTTCCCAGGTGGCCTCGCGGAAGGCGCTGTACCAGCTGTCCGGGGTGGCGACGCGATCGCGCACGTCGTACTCGTCGAGCACCGGCAGCACGCCCGTGAGCGGCGGCTTGCCGACCTGACGCTCGGGCGGGCGCGGCTTGCGGCGCTGCGCGCCCTGTTCGATGGTGGTCCAGGGTCCGTCACGGTGGCGCGGCGATTCGCCGGCCCAGACCCAGCGGTCGCTCTCGCGCACCCAGCCCTTGCGGATGAGCGGCGCCTGCAGCCGGTCGCGATGCTGCGGGAAGTCGTAGCCGAAGCGCCCCTTCACGCAGGTCGAGCCCTGATTCGGCGTGCGCTCCTCGATCCACGGTGAGGTGACGCGCACGACCTCTTCGTTCTTGACATGGATGTCGATCTGGCACCCGACGCCGCAGTAGGGACACACCGAGCGGGCGATGCGGTCGGGATGACGCACCGCCTCCGCGCCGAAGCGGCGGTTCGGCATGAACTCGAAGATGGCACCGGTGGGGCAGACGCGGACGCACTCGCCGCACCAGGTGCAGCCGGCGTGATCGGGATCGCCGTCGCCGCCGACGATGATCTCGGCGTACTCGCCGCGTAGCCCGACGTCGAGGACGCCAACCTCCTGGATGTCCTCACACGCGCGGACGCAGCGGGTGCAGAGGATGCAGAGACTCATGTCGTGCTGGATCATGACGTCGCCGGGCCGCTCATCGCCGGTGCGGAGCGGAAGCTCGTGGCGCGGGCGCACCGGCACGTCATACCGCGCGACATAACGCTCGAACTCGTTCCGCGGGTGGGCGCGGCCGCCGTTGGAGAGGTGCTCGCCGGGATAGCGCTCGAGCAGGAAGTCGAGCACGGAGCGGCGCACCGCCACGGCGTCGTCGGACTCGGTCTCGACGACCATGCCGTCGGCGGCGGGCGTCGCGCAGGCGGGAAGGAGCTTGTTCTGACCGGCGACCGACACGAGACAGATGCGGCAGTTGCCGACGATGGGCAGCTTGGGATACCAGCACAGCGTCGGCACGTCCACACCGGATGCGCGCGCCGCGTCCAGGATGGTTGCGCCCGGGGTGAAGGAAACCGCAGTGCCGTTCAACGTGATCGTAGGCATGATGACCGATGGGAGAAAGGGGCCCTTTCGGAGTAGAGTAGGCCGCTCTCTGAGCACGCACAAGGGGCGACGAGCACTGCTCCGCGGACGCACGTCGTCAGCGCATCGTCGCTCCGTCGCGGCGCACGCGCGTCCGTGGCGCGCACGAGTTCGACCGCAGGGTATTGCGCGAAAAACGGAATTGGCGATCTTGGTACTGGCTGCGGCTGGGGCCGCGGCACTTCTCACCTCACGATGGAGGCATCATGGCGGCGAAGAGGGCTGCGAAGAAGTCGGCGAAGAAGAGCGCGAAGCGTGGCGCGAAGAAGTCGACCCGGAAGAGCGCGAAGAAGTCCGCGAAGCGGTCGCGCCGCTAGACACCTCCCGATCGTTCGGATGCAAGCGGGGCCGGCCAGCTGCCGGCCCCATGCATTTAAGCCATGCGCTCAGGCGGAGACTTCGGCCTCGCGCGGCTCGTTGGCATCGCGCTGGGGACGCGCGAGCACCAGTCCGCCGCGCCGCGCGCCCTTGCGTCCTCCGCCGTCTTCCGCCGTCCAGCCGGGATAGAGCGAGCGCAGCGCCTCCGGCGCCATGCCCCCGCGCGCCGCGAGCAGCACGTGCACGCCACCGGCGCGCGTGAGCTGCTGGGTGGCGCGAATGACAGCGACGCGCACCGCCGCCTCGAGCTCGCCGATGGTACCGAGGTCGAGTGCGACGATGTCGAGCGGCGCGTCGATGCAGGGGAGCCAGCCGCCGAACTGCACCACGTACGCGTCGAAGCGGCTGCAGAGCGACTCGCCTTCGACCGTGGACTCGACACGCTCGACGGTGCCGATGTCGCCGCCGAGAAAGGTCACGGCGACCTGATGGGCGCAGAGCAGGTACACGCACGCCTCGGCGCCGCCGCCGACAACGAGGGCGGCGTCGGTCGGCTCGAGGCGGGGGACGAGGGCGCGGAGCGGGGAGCTGCGGGGGATGCCCCAGTGGGTCGGCTCGCGCTGCGCGTTGCGGCGATCCACCGACTGCCGGCGCCATTTGTCGAAGCCGGGGAGGCGGAGCCGGCGGCGAATGAGCTCGTCCACCGAGTCGAGCATCAGCACTTCGGTCAGCACGAACTGGCCTTCGGCGCCGGCGTGCATCTCGGCCACCGCGTCGCTGCCGAGCCGCATGAGCTCATCGCGCGGGACCGAGTTCTTGTAGCTCTCGATCCGCTGCATGACGTACTCGTCATACTGCTGGCGCAGTGACGGCGCGGGGCGGCGGCGCCGATCGGTCTGACGGACCTGGGCGACGGTCAACATGGCGCGAGGGGCCAGGGCCTCACGAGGGACGACGCTGATTCTGATGGTTGGATCACGCGGCCGGACACGACATGCTACAAAGTCGTGAAGAGGGCGGAGCATGTCAACGCCGAGTATCTTCGCTCCATGCACCGCATCCGCATCGGCGCGCCGCTCCTCGCGGCGCTTCTCCTCACCGGGAGCTCGGCGATGGCACAACAGGACGCGCCCGACGGCGCGGGCGCGGCCGCATCGGCGGAAGCGCTGGTGGATCGTCTGGCGGCGGGTGACTTCGCCGGCGCGGCGGCTGGGTTCGACGAGCGGATGCGGGCGGCGCTGCCCGAGCCGAAGCTCCGCGCCGCATGGGCGCAGATCGCGGCACAGGCGGGCGCGTACCGGCGGCGCGGGGCCGCGCGCGTGGAGGACGCGCGCGGCCACACCGTCGCGGTGGTGCCGGCCGAATTCGACCAGGCGACGCTCGACGTGCGGGTAACGCTGGACGGAGCCGGTCGGGTCGCCGGACTCTTCTTCGCGCCGCACGTCGATGCGGCAGCCGCGGCGAAGGCGGATGCACCGGCGGCGTACGCCGATTCGAGTCGCTTCAGCGAGCGCGACGTTACCGTCGGTGAGGGCGAGTGGGCGCTGCCGGCGACGCTCACGCTTCCGCGCGGCGTGGCAGCGGCACCGGCCGTGGTGCTGGTGCACGGCTCCGGCCCGCAGGACCGCGACGAGACGGTCGGCGGCGCGCGACTGTTCCGCGACCTCGCGGGGGGCCTCGCGTCGCGCGGGATCGCGGTGCTCCGGTACGAGAAGCGGACCCGCGCACATGCCGCCGCGGCCGCCGCGCGGCTCGACGGCTTCACCGTGCGCGATGAGACGACCGATGACGCGATCGCCGCCGTGCGGCTGCTGCGGACGACAGCTGGCATCGACGCCGCGCACGTCTATCTGCTGGGCCACAGCCTCGGCGGCATGCTGGCGCCGCGGATCGCGCTGGAGGATCGGGACATCGCGGGGCTCATCATCATGGCGGGCACGACGCGCCCGCTGGAGCAGGTGATCGTCGCCCAGGCGGACTATCTCGCGAGCATCGGCGCGGCGAGCCCGGAGCAACTCGCGCCGCTCCGCGAGGGCGCGGCGCAGGTCGCGGCGCTGACGCCGGCCGACAGCGCGCGGAGCGGCCTCATCATGGGCGCGCCGGCGAGTTACTGGCTCGACCTCCGATCGTACAACCCGGCGGCGACGGCGCACGCGCTCTCGCGGCCGATGCTGATCCTGCAGGGCGGGCGGGACTACCAGGTGACGGACGAGGACTATGCAGGATGGAAGGCGGCGCTGGAGGGGCGCAGCGACGTGACATTTCGCCTGTATCCGGCGCTCAATCACCTCTTCGTCGCCGGTGAGGGGCCGAGCCGGCCGTCGGAGTACCTGACGCCGGCGCACGTGGCAGCGGACGTCATCGCCGACATCGCAAGCTGGATCAGCGCACGCGCAGCACGGCGCCCTTGAGGTAGCCGGTCTCGGGGACGGTGAGCAGCTCGGGATGATCCGCTCCCTGGCCGAGGATCCGCTCGAGCACGACGGTTCGTCCGCTGTCGCCCGCGGCGAGGTGCAACATCTCGAGGAAATCCGGCAGCCGCAGGTGGAACGAACAGGACGCGGTGACGAGCACACCGCCGGGAGCGAGCAGCCGCAGGGCGCGAAGATTCACCTCCCGGTAGCCGCGCAGCGCCTGCGGCACCGCGGCCCGAGACTTGGCGAACGCCGGCGGATCGAGCGCGATGGTATCGAAGCGCTCGCGGGCGCGCTCCATGGCGCGGAGCGTCTCGAACGCATCCGCCGCTCTCCACTCGATGTTCTCGAAGCCGTTCAGCGCGGCGTTCTCGGCGCCACGTGCGAGCGCATCCGCGCTGCTGTCGAGCGCCAGCACGCCGGCCGAGTGTGCCGCGAGGTGCAGCGCGAAGGAGCCGTGATAGCTGAAGCAGTCGAGCGCGCGCCCGCCGGGGCGGGCCAGCGCGCCGGCGATGGTGCGGTTGGGGCGCTGATCGAGAAAGGCGCCGGTCTTCTGACCGGTCCATGGTGCAGCCCAGTAGCGGATGGCAGCCTCGCGCACCTCGATCCGCTCCGGCACTGCGCCGTGCGCGAGCATCACCTCCTCCGGGAGCCCTTCGCGCCGGCGTACCGCCGCGTCGTTCCGCAGCAGCACGCCGTCCACGCCCAGCACATCGACGACGGCGCCCACGACGGTGTCGCGCATCGTCTCGAGGCCGGCAGAGAGGATCTGCACGACAGCCCAGCGATCGTACCGGTCCACGACCAGCGACGGGAGTGCGTCGCCCTCGCCGTGGACGATTCGGTATGCGTTCGCGTCGATGACGTCGCGGCGCGCGTTCGCGGCCGCGATGCGCTCGCGCCACCAGCGGCCGTCGATGGGGCGATCGGTTCGCTCGAGCAGGCGGAGCCGGATCTCGGAGCGGGGCGAATGAAGCGCCTGGCCGATGAACCGGCCGCGGGCGTCGTGGACCGCAACCACGCCGGGCTCACCCGGCGCCGCCGTGACGTCGGTGCGGTAGATCCACGGATGTCCCCGCACCCAGCGCTCGGCGCCGCGCGGCGTGACGCGCGCGGTCGCGGCTCCGGGGGCGCCGTTCACGCGCGATCGGGGCGCAGGACCGTGGCCCGGCGCAGATAGCAATGCTTGATTTCCGCGCGCGTGCGGAGGGTGTAGGCGTGCACCAGCAGGCGGATGCAGCGGGGCAACGAGCCGGGCACCGGGATCTCGGTGGCGTGCAGCAGCGCGACGATGTTCCAGCCGTACATCTCCGCCGCGCGCGCAGGGAAGGCCGCGTCGAGGTCGTTGGTCACCGTGAAGAAGGCGCTCACGATGTCATCCGGCTGGAGGTCGTTGCTGGTGATGACGGTGCGCAGCAGCTCGTCGGTCGCCGTGAGAATCTCGGCGGCGTCGTTGGTCTCCACGGTCGTTGCGCCGCGGATGCCCTGGATGCGGGGGGGTGGGCCCATGCGGGACAATGTAGCGCCGTTCCTGCGTCTCATGCTCGTCACCGACGACGCGCTCCTCGCCGGGCGCGATCCGCTGCCGCTCGCGCGCGCGGCCGTCGCGGGCGGCGTAACCTCGGTGCAGCTCCGGCTCAAGCGCGCCGCCGATCGCGAGCTGACGGAGATCGCGCGGCGCCTGATCGCGGCGCTCCCGGTGCCGGTGCTGGTGAACGATCGGCCCGACATCGCGATCGCCGCCGGCGCGGCCGGCGTTCACCTAGGTCCCGGCGACGTGCCGGTGGACGCGGTGCGGCGGATCGCGTCACGGGGCTTCGTCATCGGTGCGTCGGTCGGCGGGGCGGCGGAAGCGGAGACCGCGCGCGCCGCGGATTACTGGGGGGTCGGCCCGTGGCGGGTGACGGGAACCAAGAGCGACGCCGGCGCCGCGCTCGGGGTCGCGGGGTTCACTGCGGTCGTGCGGCTCGGCGGCGGGATCCCGTGCGTGGCGATCGGCGGGGTACGGCCGGACGACGTCGCGGCAGTGCAGGGGGCCGGCGGCATCGGTGTGGCGGTGGTATCGGGGCTGCTCGCTGCGGCCGATATCGAGCTGGCCGCGAAGGGCTACACCCGACTCCTCGATGAACGGATCAGTGGCTGACCGCCTGCCACTCGCGCCGCGCCCGACGCACGTTCTGAAGGTGCTCTTCGTAGCTGCGAGAAAAGCTGTGATGTCCGTCGGGGCTCGCGACGAAATAGAGGAAAGGCACCTTTGCCGGGTACAGCGCGGCCTGGATGCTTCGCCGGCTCGGCGAGTCCACCGGCCCCGGCGGCAGGCCCGGATTCAGGTACGTGTTGTAAGGCGACGGGAAGGCGTAGTCCTTCTCGTACAGTCGCGGCTTCCGATGGCCGGTGGCGAGCTCGATCGCGTACTGCACCGTCGGGTCGGCCTGAAGCGGCATGCCCAGCCGCAGGCGATTCCGGTAGACGCCGGCGATCGTCTCCCGCTCACTATCTACCCGCGCCTCGCCCTCGACGATCGACGCAAGCGTGAGCACGGCGAGCTGCGACATGCCCAGCGTGTCGAGCCGGCGTGTCCAGCTCGAGTCCCAACTGGCGCGGAACCCATCCACCATGAGTCGCGCCAGCTGGCGGGCCGAGATGTTCGCGGGTACGAGATACGTCTCCGGCCGCAGGTAGCCCTCGAGTGATCCGTGCGCGATGCCGAGGCTCTCGGCCAGCGCCGCGTTGCGCACCACGGCGAGGAAGCTGTCGCGCGACATGCCCAGCCGCTCCTCGGCGACGGTGGCGATCTGCATCGAGGTGAAGCCCTCGGGTACGGTGATCCGCGCCGCGACGATGCGGCCGGCCGCGAGCGCGTCGAGGATGCCGAAGAGCGAGGTGCCGCGGCGGAATTCATAGATGCCGGCGTGCACCGAGCGGTCCACGTGCCGGAGTCGCGCGGCGACCCGGAACGCCGCGCGGCTCCAGATCAGTCCGCGCGCCTTGAGCGAGTCGGCGACTTCGCGCACCGTGGCGCCCGGCGGCACGGTGACGCGCTCGGCCGGGCCGGCGGTGCACGCCAGCGCGACGAGCGCGAGGGCCGGCAGCAGGCCGCGGCGTCTCACGTCCGGCCTCCCCGCCGGGCGTCGAGGAAATGCTGGAGCAGCACGCTCGCGGCGAGCGCGTCCACGTCCTCGCGACGGCCGCGGGTGCGGCCTCCCTGCTCGCGAATGGCGCCGAGCGCGCGCGCGGTGCTCATCCGCTCATCCCACATCTCGATCGGCAGTGCGGTACGATCGGCGATCTGTCCGGCGAGCTCGCGCGCCGCGGCGGCGGAGGGGCCCTCGGTCCCTTCCGGCGTGAGCGGAAGACCGACGACGACGGCGATCGGCGCGTGCTGCGCCACGAGCTCGCTGAAGCGGGGCATGGGAAAACGCTTCCCCGCCCGGCGCGTCAGCGTCTCGAGCGGGGAAGCGAGGATCTGCGTTTCGTCGGAGAGGGCGAGCCCGATCCGGACCTCGCCCCAGTCCACGGCGAGAATGCGTCCGGCGCCGGGGATCATTGCGCCATGGTGGCGAAGAACTCCTTGTTGTTCTTCGTGCGCTTCATCCGCTCGAGCAGGAACTCGAGCGCCTCCACCGGGGGCATGTCGGCGAGGAAGTTGCGCAGCAGGTAGACCCGGTTGAGTTCGTCCTTGTCCATCAGCAGCTCTTCCTTGCGGGTCGAGGTGCGCTGGATGTCGATGGCCAGGTAGATGCGGCGGTCGGCGAGGCGGCGGTCGAGCACGAGCTCCATGTTGCCGGTGCCCTTGAACTCCTCGAAGATCACCTCGTCCATCCGGCTCCCGGTGTCGATCAGCGCGGTGGCGATGATGGTGAGCGAGCCGCCCTTGTCGATGTTGCGCGCCGCGCCGAAGAACCGCTTCGGCTTCTGCAGCGCGTTCGCGTCCACGCCGCCGGAGAGGATCTTCCCCGAGTGCGGCACCACCACGTTGTGGGCGCGGGCCAGACGGGTGATGGAGTCGAGCAGGATGACGACGTCGCGCCCGTGTTCGACCAGGCGCTTTGCCTTCTCGATGACCATGTCGGCCACCTGCACGTGGCGGTCGGCCGGCTCGTCGAAGGTGGAGGAGATGACCTCCGCCTTGACGTTCTCTTCCATGTCGGTCACTTCCTCGGGCCGCTCGTCGATCAGCAGCACGATCAGCACGATCTCCGGGTGGTTCTCGCTGATTGCGTTGGCGAGCTTCTGCATGAGGATCGTCTTGCCGGCCTTTGGCGGTGCGACGATGAGCCCGCGCTGGCCCGCGCCGATCGGCGAGAGCAGATCCACCACCCGCATCGAGAGGTCGCCGGTCTTCCGTTCCAGCCGAATGCGGTGATCGGGGTAGCGCGGCTTCAGGTTGTCGAAGGCGATCCGGTGCTTGGTCTTCTCCGGCTCCTCGAAGTTGACGCTCTCGACCTTGAGCAGCGCGAGGTAGCGCTCGCCCTCCTTGGGCGGCCGCACCTGGCCCATCACGGTGTCGCCGGTGCGCAGATCGAACCGCTTGATCTGGCTCGGGCTCACGTAGATGTCGTCGGGGCCGTACAGGTAGTTCCAGTCCTGGCTGCGGAGGAAGCCGTAGCCTTCGGGCAGGATCTCGAGCACGCCTTCGCCGCGGATGATCGTGTCCTTGTCGAGCAGCGACTGCTCGATCCGGAAGATCAGATCCTGCTTGCGGAGACCCGAGTAGTTGGTGAGGTTCAGCTCCTCAGCCAGCGAATGCAGCTCGGCGACCGACTTCTGCTTCAGCTCAGCGATGTCCACGGACGGAACTCCAGGGAGGGTGTCCCGGCGTCTGGGCACCGGGTGCGAGGATGATGTGAGTCCGATTGAAGCAGTGCGCAGACGGTGGCGCGGGAGCAGGGTGTAGCGACAGGGCGACGGTGTCGGTCTGGGTAGAAGCGCGCCGCGGGTGCGGTGCGCCGGGACGCGGCGCGTACCAAGCAGGAATCGAGTAGCCCGGGCCGGGGTGCACGGCGTCGGGCGCCTACAGAGGCGCCAGAGGCGTGATCTTATGAGATTCCGGGTGCCTCGTCAAGAGGCTCGGCTCCCGCCGCTCTCGGCCTCCCGCGTATTGCGCCTCGGCCGGGGCGCCACGATGTTTCCGCAACCCCAACGGAGGCTTGCCGGTGACTGCTCCGTCGCTGCGCACCATCTCGCGCGATGCGCGCGAGCCTGTCTGTCACGATCTCGAAGCGTTACGCGTCGACGGACGCGCGGTCGGCGTGCGTCTCCTGGTGCGTCGGGCGGAGGACGGGATGTGGCGCGCGCGGCTGCAGTATGCCGACGGCGAGACCGAGGTCACCTGCGAAACCGTCGAGATCTTCTGCGCGGTGACCGAGCAGGACCTGTGGCAGGCGGTCGCGGGGATGGGCGAGCACCACCTGCGCGATCTCTTCCGCTCCCTGTCCGGCAGCTCATGACCGACGCCGAGCGGATCAGCAAGCTCCGTCACGACATCTCCAACCCGCTCGCCGCCCTCCTCGCGGAGACGCAGCTCCTGCTCCTCAACCCGGAGCAGCTGCAGCCCGAGACGGTCACCAGCCTGCGCGAGATCGAGTCGCTCGCCATGCGGATGCGGACGATTCTGCGGGAGCCGTGAGCGCTCGGCCTCAGCCGGTGGTTGCGCGCGCCGCGGCCGCGGCGCGCGCGCCGAACGCCAGGTAGCACACCAGCAGCACCGCGCTGCCGCTGCTCGCGAGGAGGCGGACCGGCAGCGCGACGCCGCTGGCCGACAGCAGGCCTTCCACCATCCCCGCCACCAGCAGGCACAGCACCGAAACCGTCACCAGCCGGAGCGCGGTCCGGCCGCTCAGCACCAGCGCGTCGGCGCGAGTGAGCTCGCCCGGGGCGATGAACGCGCGGCCGACGAGAAACCCCGCCGCGCCGGCGACCCAGATGGCGAACAGCTCGAGCACGCCGTGGCCCATCACGAACTCGAGCAGGTAGGCGAGCTGGCCGACGTTGGCGAAATGCCCCGCCGCCATGCCGAGCTGAAGGCCGTTGAAGGCGAGCAGGATCAGCGAGCCGATGCCGGCGAGCGCGCCGCCGGCGAAGCACATCATCGCGATGCGCACGTTGTTGAGGATGATCGCCGATGCCATCTGGGGCCGCTCCGCGAGCGCGGTCTCGGCGTAGTGGCGCCCGTGCGCGATCGTCGCCGGCGCTTCCTCCGCCCGCTGGAGCATGACGTCCGGGACCAGCTCCTCGGCGAGCGCAGGCCGGTGGCGCAGGATCGCGTAGCCGACGGCACCGGGGACGGTGAAGAGGAGAAACGCGACCGCGATGTAGCGCGCCGCGCCGACCACCGCCGCCGGGCACTCGACCGCGACGAACTCGCCCAACCGGCGCCACGATCGGCGCTGCTCGCGGTAGAGCGCACCGTGCCCGGCGGCAACCAGCCGCTCGACCCGCGCGACGAGAGCGGAGTCGGCGCGGTAGGCCCGCAGCCGCGCGAGGTCGGCGGCGACTTCTCGGTAACGGGCCGCGAAGTCGGTCAGCTCGGCGGCGGCGAAGCTGTCGAGCCCGCGCGCCGCTGCGCGCCGGGCCCGCATCTCGAACTCGCCCCACCGGGTCGCCTGCCGCTCCGCGAGTTGATCCGCGGCGCCGCGGCCGGTGCCCCGCACGCCGACCGGGCCGCGGCGGCGTTCGGTTTCCGCAGCGTGCAGCCGGGTCAGCCACACCTCCGCGTCGCCCGCGAAGGGCGGGGGCGCGACCTCCGTGGCGCGGGCGGCGAATCGAGCCGTGAGGCTCCGCGCCAGACGGGACCGCGCGTCCGGTGCCAGCGCGTCCATGCGCGCGACGTACTGCCCCACGAGCCGGAACTCCTCGTCCGACAGCTCCGGCGTGCCGAGCGCGGCCGACGCGGTAGCGACGCGGCTCGGGCGGACGGCATCCATCGGCCGGTCGTGTACCACGACGGTGCCCGCGACGAGATCGCCCAGGCGCTTGGCCCGCGGGTGCAGCGCCACCAGCAGCGCTCCGATCAGACATGTCGGGGGGACCAGATCCACGATGCGGATCAGGTTACGGAGCGCCGCGGCGCCGAGGTCCACCGGATGACCGGTGTCACGCACCACGCGAAGACCGACCCACCGCTTGCCCGGCGTCTGGCCGCGCCGCAGCCCCTCGAAGACGGTGAAGTACCCGTACCAGAGTGCGAACGAGACCACGCCGAAGAGGATGCCGCCCCAGTCGCCGGGCGCCAGGCCGCGGCTCGACAGGTACAGCAGCAGGATCAATATCGCGAGCTGCACGCCGACGAGAATCGCGACGTCGATGAGCAGCGCCAGCGCGCGCGAGCCGATGCCGCCGACCTCGAGATCGAGCGTCACGTGCTCGGGGGTCTCGACCTCGAGGTGCTGGCGGAAGTCGCGGGCATCATTCAGCGACGGCATGTCGCGGAAAGTAGGGCCCGGCGCGCAGCGGTCCAAGCTCTCCCGCGCGCCGCGCGGCCGCTGCATCTTTCGCGGTCGTGCCGCTCGCCCCGCTCACCCCATCCGCCCGAACCGGAGCCACGATGACGTCCTCCGCTCTCCGTCCCCTCGCCATCGGCGAGGTTCTCGATCAGGCGTTCGGGCTCTACCGGCGGCTGTTCGGGGTGCTGGTGGTGGTGCAGCTGGTCTGCGCGTCGCTGCCGTTCCTGTTCAACCTGTACGTCACGAGCGACAACAGCGCGAGCGTCGGATCGGTGCTGATTTCCTATCTCCTCTCGTTCGTCGCGGGCGCGCTCGCCAGCGCCGCGGCCGCGCTGGCGATCTCCGAGCGCTATCTCGGGCGCGACATGAGCGCGGGTGACGCGTTGCGTCGCGCGTTGCCCAAGGTCGGACCCCTGCTGCTGCTCTCGCTCGCGATCGGTCTCGTGGTGATGCTCTCCGCCCTGCCGCTCGGACTGGTGGCCGGCGTGGGAGCGGCAGGCGTCGCAACCGCGGCGCGGCACGGCGTCGCGGTGGGCGCGACCAGCGCGGTGATCCTCGTAGTGGCGGGGCTTGCCCTGCTGGTGGTGCCGATCGCCGTGTTCACCGGCTTCTCGGTGAGCACGCCGAGTCTCGTGCTGGAATCGGGCACCACGCCGACCGCTGCGATGAGCCGCTCGTGGTTCCTCACCAGGGGCTATCGGCTCCGCATCATCGGCCTGCTGCTCGTCTTCGGGGTCATTCTCGCCGTCCCGATCATGGGGCTGTCGGCCCTCGCGGGCCTGATGGTCCACGCCGGTGATGCGGCCGCGGTAAGTCACGTGTTCGTCGCGGTGCTCACCGGGCTGATCAGCTTCATCATCACGCCGCTGCTCTACTGCCTCATCACCCTGCTGTATTACGATCTGCGCGTGCGCAAGGAAGCGTTCGATCTCGAGATGCTCGCCGCGTCGCTCCAGCCGGCGTGATTCCCGCCCACTCGCTTCGCGCGGCGCTCGACGCCGTCTTCCGCGCGCCGGCGTACGACTGGGTCCCGCCGCTCGAGCCGGTGCTCTCGGCGCGGCGCTGGTGGGACCGCCTGGTCGAGTGGCTCGCGGCCCTGCAGCGGGCGAGTCCGCTGCTCTTCCGCGGGATCCTCGTGCTGCTCGTCCTGCTGCTTGCCGCGGTCATCGTTCACGCGGCGTGGGTGACGTGGAAGGTGATGCGCGGCGCTGCGCCCGCGCCGGGCGAGTCCGCCCCTGCGCCGCCGCCGCCGCGCGACGCGGGCTGGTACCTCGCCGAAGCCGACAGGCTCGCCGCCGCCGGCCGCCGCGCCGAGGCGATGCAACTCGCCTTCGTCGGGGTGGCGCTCCGGCTCGATGCGGCCAACGCACTCCGGTTCCACTGGAGCAAGACCCCGGGCGAGCTGGCCCGTGAGGCGCGGCTGGCTCCGGCGGATGGCGCACGGCTCCGCGCGCTGGTCGGCACGCTCTACCGATGCACCTTCGCCGGTGCGCCCTGCGATCCTGATGAGTGGCGCGGCTGGCGGACCGCCGCGCTCGAGGAGTGGCATGCGCCCGCGCACTGAGGTGGCGCTCGGCTTCGCGGCGCTGGCGCTGCTGGCGCTGATCGTCGTGGCGCTGGGGAGCCGGCGCAGCCGCCAGGACGACGAGGACCCGCGGCGCTCGACCTACCTGGCGGGTCCCCGGGGCGCGCGCGGCTTCGCCGAGGCGCTCACCCGCCTGGGCGTGCGCGTGGTGCGCGAGCGCGCCCGCACCGCGACGGTGGTTCGGACGCCGCCGACTCCGGGTCGGCTCCTCGCGGTGTTCGACCCGACGTATCCGCTGGACGATGCCGATGCCGAGCGACTGGCGGACTACCGGGCCGACGGCGGCGAGCTGCTGCTCGCGGGCCGCGGCGCCGCGGTGGCGATGCGCTGCTTCGGCTACTCGGTGCGGCAGCGCGCGGATTCATCGCTGGCGCGCGTGCCCGGCGTCACCACGGCGGGCGGCGCGGTCGAGATCGGCCCGGTGCTGGCGCACGGCCGCCCGCGCGAGCCCGAGCCGGGCGAGCTGATGCTGCACCGCTGCGCGCTCACGTTGCCGGCGACGGTGGATACGCTGCTCCGCACCGACGACGGGCGCGCCGTCGCCGTCGCGCTCGACTTCCACGACGGCGGCCGCGCGCTGCTGGTGAGCGATGGCCGGCTGTTCACCAATAGAGCGCTGCGGGAGACGGCGGCGGGCGAGCTGGTGCTCGGCCTCGTGGCCGGTCAGTACGGCGAGGTCGCGTTCGACGAGTATCACCACGGCTTCGGCCCCGAGGGCTCGCTCCGGCGCGCGGTGCTCGACTGGAGCGCCGGCTCGCCGTGGGGCTGGGCGCTGTGGCAGATCGTGGCGGTCGCGTTGCTCGCGCTCGCCGTATCGGGCATCGCGTTCGGCCCGCGCCGCAGCATCATCAGTCGCCGCCGCCGCTCGCCGCTGGAGCACGTGCGCGCCCTCGCGACCGCGCTCGCGGCCAGCCGCGGTCATGATGTCGCCGTGCGGCTGCTGGTCCAGGGACTCCGTCGTCGGCTCGCGCCCGGCCGCGCGCTCCGCGCCGATCCCGCCAACTGGCTCGCGACGATTGCACCGCACCTGCGCTCCGAGCGCGCCCGCACCGAGGCCGGCGCGCTCACCCGACTCATCAGCGGCCCCCCATCCGCCGAGGGCGTGCTGCAGGCCGCGAACATCGTGGAGGATCTGTGGCAGGAACTGAGGCCGTCGTGATCGCGGGAACCCTCACCGACGCCGAGGCCGATGCGCACGCGCGCGGGGCGCAGGCGGTCGCCGATCAGCTGCGCGGCGTCGTGCTGGGCCAGGACGCGGCGATCCGCGAGGCGCTCGCCGCGCTGCTCGCGCGCGGACACGTGCTGCTGGAAGGTGTCCCCGGCACCGCGAAGACGCTGCTGGTGCGCGCGCTGAGTCTCGCGCTCGGCCTCGAGTTCCGCCGCATCCAGTTCACGCCGGACCTGATGCCGGCCGACATCACCGGCGTCAACCTGTTCGGCACAGGCGGGTTCAGCTTCCGCCCCGGCCCGATCTTCGGCGACCTCGTGCTGGGCGACGAGATCAACCGCGCGCCGGCCAAGACCCAGGCCGCGCTGCTCGAGGCGATGCAGGAGCGGCGCGTGACGGTGGACGGCACCTCGCACGTGCTCACACCGGCCTTCACCGTGTTCGCGACGCAGAACCCGATCGAGTTCGAGGGCACCTATCCGCTGCCGGAGGCGGAGCTCGACCGCTTCCTGATCAAGGTGGTGCTTTCCTATCCGGAGGTGCGCGTCGAGGAAGGGATCCTGGCGCGCGTGCTGGGCGGATTCGAGGCGGATGATCCGACGAGCTACGGCGTGAGTACGGTGCTCGACGCCGCGGGGCTGGCCGCACTGCGCGACGCGGTACGGCGCGTCCGCGTGGAGCCGAGCCTCGTCAGCTACATCACGGCGATCGTGCGGGAGACGCGGAACACGCCGTCGCTCACGCTGGGCGCCTCGCCCCGGGCCAGCGTCGCGCTGCTCAAACTGGCGCAGGCCGGCGCGCTGCTCGACGGCCGCGCCTACGTCACACCCGATGACGTGAAGGGACTCGCGCCGTCGGTGCTCCGCCACCGCGTAAGCGTGGCGCCGGAGCTGGAGCTGGAAGGCGTCTCCGCCGACGCGGCGCTGCGCTCGGTGCTGGAGAAGATCGAGGCGCCGCGCTGACGCGATGAGCGCCGTCATCCTCCCGTCCGCCCGCTGGTTCCGCGGCGCGGTGGCCATCGCGCTCGGCGGCGCGGTCATCGCCACGCTCGCCGGCGGAGGCTGGTGGACCGGCGCGTGGGTCGTGGCGGACGTTCTGTGGGTCGCGGCGCTCGCTCTCGACCTGGGGCGGTTGCTGGGACCGAACCAGGTGCCGGAGGTGAGGCGCGAGGCGCCGCCGGCGTTCTCGGTCGGGCGCACGCTTCCGCTGCGCTATCACTGGTCGACCGCGGGCCGGCGCGCGCTACGACTTCAGGTGCGCGAGGTATTTCCGGAGCCGCTCGGCGGCATCGTGCCGGGCCATCGGGACGTGCTGGTACGACCGGGCCCCGCGACGGTCGAGCGGCTCGACGTGCGCCCGCGGCACCGCGGCACCGGTGGGGGCGGGCGGATCGTCGTGCGCGTGCTCGGGCCGTGGCGTCTCGCGTGGCGACAGGCGACGCTCGACCGGCCGTGGGAGACGACGGTCTTCCCCAATCTCACCGGCGCCGCGCTGCGCTCGTTGCCGCTGCAGCAGGCGCGTCGCCGTGAGGCGGGGCTCCGCGCCCTGCGGCGCCCGGGCGAGGGCCGGATGTTCGAGGGACTGCGCGAGTGGGTGCCGGGCGATGACACCCGCATCATCGATTGGAAGGCGACGGCGCGTCGGGGCAAGCCGATCGCGCGACAGTACGAGGACGAGCGCCGCCAGCAGGTGCTGCTGGTGATCGACGCCGGTCGCATGCTCACCGCCGAGGTGGACGGTGAGCCGCGACTGGAGTCGGTGGTGCAGGCGGCGCTTCAGCTCGCGCACGCAGCGGTGGAGCACGACGACAACGTCGGCATCATGGTGTTCGACGACCAGGTGCGCCGCTACGTGCCGCCGGCGCGCGGCCGGCGCGCGCTCCGCGCCGTGCTGGACGTGCTCGCCTCGGTGGAAGGGCGGCTGGTCGAGCCGGACTACCCTGCAGCGTTCGGCTATCTGGCGCGGCGCAACCGGAAGCGCGCGCTGACGGTGCTCTTCACCGACGTGATCGACCGGACCGCGAGCGAGGCGCTGGTGGCACAGACGGCGACGCTCCGGCCTCGGCACTTGCCGCTCGCGGTCACGTTGCGCGATCCGGCGCTCGAGCGCGTGGCCACCGTGCGCCCGTCCGGCGTCGAAGCCGCGTTCGAGCGCGCCGCCGCCGAGGAGCTGCTGACGGCGCGCGAGGAAGCGCTCAGTGCCATGCGGCAGCACGGCGTGCTGGTGCTCGACGTGGCACCGGCCGGCGCCGCGGCGGCGGTCGTGGCCCGCTATCAGGAGCTCAAGCGGCGCGGCACGCTCTGAGCACCCCGTGACCCATGGCACGGCGAGCGCGCCGCCGCCGTCCGATGTTCGGCCCGGCATCCACACGCCGAGTCGGGGGTCTGCCATGGCTCTCTCCGAGAGGTTCGGGCACTTCGCCAGATGGATCGCCAGAATGAGCGGCCGCCCGGCGACGTTTCTGCTGGCGCTGTGCGTCATCCTGGTCTGGGCGATCACCGGCCCGGTCTTCCACTTCAGCGACACCTGGCAGCTGTTCATCAACACCGGCACGACCATCGTCACCTTCCTGATGGTCTTCCTCATCCAGAACACCCAGAACCGCGACGCCGTGGCGATGCAGATCAAGCTCGACGAGCTGATCCGCGCCGTGCAGGGCGCGCACAACGCCGTCGTGGACCTGGAGGACTCGACCGATCAGGAGCTGGAGCAAGCGCGGCTGCGGTATGAAGCGCTGGCGCAGCGGGCCAAGGCCCGGGCGCGGCTCGGCGAAACCGACACCGGCACCGGCGCCGAGGACGACGCCGCGTAGCGCAGCGCGCCGGCGCGTCAGGCGGAGAGCGGCAACAGCGTCGGGTCGGGGAAGGCGGCGGCGAACGCGGCGACGGCGTCGGCGTCGAGCTGGCTCCCCGCGACCCGGGTCAGCTCCTCGATGGCGGCTTCCGGCGTGAGCGGCGCGCGGTAGGGTCGCAGCGTCGTCATCGCGTCGAAGCTGTCGGCCACCGCGACGATACGGGCCTCCATCGGGATCTGCGGGCCGGCGAGGCCGTCGGGGAACCCGCGTCCGTCGATCCGCTCGTGGTGCGAGCGCACGATCCGGAGCACCGTCGGCGACTCCCGCGCGATCGGCTGCAGCATCTGCTCGCCGAGTGCCGGGTGCTCCGCGATCTGGCTGCGCTCTTCCGGCGTGAGCGCGCTGGGCTTGTGCAGCAGCGCCTCGCGGGTGCCGATCTTCCCGATGTCGTGCAGCTCGCCGCCCAGCCGGATGTGGTCGAGCGCAAGGCCGCTCAGGCCCAGACGCTCGGCGGTGGCGACGGCGTAGCGGCTCACCCGGATCGAGTGGCCTCGGGTGTAGGCGTCCTTCGCCTCCAGCGCGCGGGCCAGGAGCTGCACTCCCTCGAGAAACAGCTCGCGGATGCGCTCGGCCTGCTCCGCGACGCGGCGCTCGAGGTACTGCTGGTAGAAGCGGTTCTGCTGCACCAGCGCGCGCTTCTCCAGGACCCGGGTGACCCGCTCCTGCAGCTCGCCGACCGATACCGGCTTGAGCAGGAAGTCCGCTGCCCCCTCCTGCAGGCACTCGATCGCCACGCTCGTCTCCGCCATCCCGCTCAGCATGACCACCGACGTATCAGGCCAGCGCTCGCGCACGATGCGGAGGAGGCCCAGCCCGTCGATGCCGGGCATCCGGAGATCGGATACCACGAGGGTCGGGGTGCCATCACGCTCGAGCAGCGACACCGCCTCGCCGCCGTCGCCGGCCTCGATCGTGGCGAAGCCCATCTGCGCCAGAATGCGGCGGAGCGCGTGGCGTACGCTCGGCTCATCGTCCACCACGAGGGCCCGAGCCACGCCGGCCGCGAGCGGCTCGAGCGGACCGACCAGTTCGCCGGGGGCGGTCACCGCGCCGCGCCCGCGGCGGAGGGATGGGGGCGCGGGGGCACGAAATCATCGGAGTGCGGAATAGCCGTCATTCTGTGCTCTCGATGGCGCGACTGAAGGAACCGCGGCGGGCAGGCGACGCAAGGTATGCACGGGCGGAGAGCGGCACAACTGATCGGCGCCGCTGCGCTGGACGGTGTCGGAGCGGCTTCCTAAGTTGGAAACGGTCCCTCGCCCTGAAAAGATGCCGGTCATGACCGTCGAGAGCTTCGTCGCCAACGCCGCTCCGCCCGCCATCGGCTTCGGTCTCGTCCTGCTCGCCGTCAGCGCCGTCTGGTGGCTGCTGGTCCGCGAGCGCCGCGCCCGCGCCGCGCTGGAGCGCGCGCTCGCCGCAGAGGCCGACACCCTCGGCATGCTGGAGACGATGCTCGCCGGCGCCCCGGCGGCGATGGCGTTCGTGGATCGCGAGCTGCGCTTCGTTCGGGTCAACCAGGCGCAGGCGGCGATCACCGGTCGCCCCGTCGCCGCACACCTCGGCCGCACCATCCGCGAGATGCTCCCCGCCATGGCCGACACGCTGGAGCCGCTCATCCGGCGGGTGCTCGCGACCGGCGAGCCGCTGCTCGACCTCGCGTTCCACGAGCAGATCCGCGGCCGGCGCCGCGAAGGCATCGCGCGCCTGTATCCGGTGCGCGATGCCGCCGGACGGGTCGCGTGGGTGGGCGCCGTCACCATCGACATCACGGCGCGGGTCGAGGCCGAACGCGAGCGCGCGGCGATTCGCGCGGCGCTGGCCGAGAGCGAAGCCCGCTTCCGCGCGCTCGCCGACTCCGGCGTGCTCGGCGTGCTCGTGGCCGATCCGGAGCGGATCCTCGAGGCGAACGACGCGTTCCTTCAACTCATCGGCTACACCCGCGAGGAGATGCTCCGGGGCGAGATTCGCTGGACCGGCGTGACCCCGCCGGAGTACGCCGCGCGCGACGAGGCGGCGATCGAGGAGCTCTACCGCACCGGCGTCTGTGCGCCGTTCCAGAAGGAGTACCTGCGGAAGGACGGCACCCGGGTGCCGATCGTCATCGGTGCCGCGATCACCCAGCGCGACCCGCTCGAGTGGGCCTGTTTCGTTCTCGACGTCACCGAGCGCCGCCGCGCCGAGGTGGCACTGGAGCGGCGCGAGGCCGAGCTGCGGCTGGTGATGGACGCGGCACCGGTACAGATCGGGTACGTGGACCGCGATGAGCGCTACCGGCTGGTGAATCATGCGTACGAGGCGTGGTTCGCGCGGCCTCGCGAGGAGATCCTCGGCCGCAGCGTCAGCGAGCTGCTGGGCGACCCCGCCTACGCCGACATCCGCGAGTACATCAGGCGCGCGCTGCGGGGCGAGACCTTGCACTACGAGCGGGTGATCCCGCACCCCGTGCTGGGCGATCGCGTGCTCGACGTGCAGTACGTGCCCGACCGCGGGCCCGACGGCCGGGTGCGCGGCTTCGTCTCGCTCGTCACCGACCTGACCGAGCGGCTGCAGGCGGAGCAGGAGCGGCGCAACTTCACCGCGCTGGTGGAGGCGAGCCGGGACTTCATCGGCATCGCGGCGCTCGACGGCCGGCTGTTGTACCTCAATCCCGCCGGCCGCGCCTTTCTCGGACTGGCCGCCGCGTCGCAGCTCGCCGGGCTCAGCGTACAGGATTGCTGGGAGCCCGATTGCGAGGCGGCGGTGCGCGCCGCCGCCGCCGAGGCGCAGGCGCAGGGCGCGGCGACGGAGTTCGACGGCCGGCTGCACAGCGCCGGTGCGCCGGGCGAGGGCGTCGAGGTCGCGGGTGCCGCGTTCATGCTGCACGACCCGCGCAGCGCGCTGCCGGTCGCGATCGCGTGGACCGCGCGCGACGTGCGCGCGCAGCGCGAGGCGGAGGTCAACCTGCGCCGCGCGCAGCGGATCGAATCGGTGGGGCTGCTCGCCGGGGGGATCGCGCACAACTTCAACAACATGCTGATGGCGGTGCTGGGCTACAACCAGTACGTCCTGCGTGGCCTCCCCGAGGAGAGTCCGCTCCGCCGCGACGCCGAGGAGGTGGGCCGCGCCGCCGGCCGCGCCGCCGAGCTGACCCGGCAGCTGCTGGCCTTCAGCCAGCGGCAGATTCTGCGCGAGGAGCCGCTCGCCCTGAATGACGTCGTGGCCGACATGGGTCGCATGCTGCGGCCGCTGCTCGGCGCCGATGTCGAGCTGCTCCTGAGACTCGACCCGTCGCTCGACCGGGTGCGCGCCGACCGAAGCCAGCTCGAGCAGGTCATCATCAACCTGGCGCTCAACGCCCGCGACGCGATGCCATCGGGCGGGCGGCTCACGATCGAAACGGACAACGTGGAGCTCGGCGCCGATTATGCCGCGAGCCATGTCGGCACCGTCATTCCAGCCGGCCGCTACGTGCAGCTGAGCGTCGGCGATACCGGCCACGGCATCGACGCGGCGACTCGCGCGCGGCTCTTCGAGCCGTTCTTCACGACGAAGCAGCCGGGGCGAGGGACCGGCCTCGGCCTGGCCATGGTCTACGGAACGGTGAAGCAGAGCGGCGGCTTCATCTGGGTCTACAGCGAGCCGGGGCTGGGTACGACGCTCAAGATCTATCTGCCCGCCTCGCCGGACCGGGTGCCGGTCGCAACGGTGCGGGAAGCACCGCCGCCGGTCGGCGGCACCGAGACGGTGCTGGTCGTGGAGGACGAGGACACAGTGCGGACGCTCGCCGTGCGCACCCTCGAGCTGCATGGCTACACCGTTCTGGCGGCGCGCGACGCCGCAGGCGCGGTTCGCCTGCTTCAAGCGTCGCGGGCCCCGCTGCATCTCCTTATCACCGACATCGTTCTTCCAGGCGCAAGCGGTCGGGAGGTCGCGGCGCGCGTGCTGGAGCGCTACCCCGGCATCGCCGTCGTCTACATGTCCGGCTACACGCCGGACGACCTCGTCACCCGCGGCCTGCGGGACGCGGGGTCGCCCTTCATTCAGAAGCCGTTCCTGCCTGATGCCTTGGTGCGCATCGTGCGGAGTGCCCTCGGGCCTCGCGCGGTGGCTGGTCCTTTGTAGATCGTCCTTTCCCTGTCGCACCAGACTGCTGCTCACATACGACGGCTGTGATCCCGACCCGCACCCGCAGGCGATCTGAGCGGTTGCGGAACAACGACTTATATTCGCCCGACCCCAGGTTCACAGAAGGCACGCATCCTGCTTCCCAGGCGGCCCAGTGCAGATCCTCGTCTCCGAAGATCCGAACCCCAACGCAGTCTCCGCGGAACTCCCGTCAGGGACGCCGGCCTGGGTGTGGCGGTTCGCCACCTTTGCCGGAGTGATCATCCTGATCGAGGTTCTGGGCGATCTGGCGATCGGCGCGTACCCGGTGCAGTGGGGGTCGCTGGAGTGGGAGTTCGTCGCGATCTCGCAGGCGCTGTCGGCACTGCCGCTGGTCACCGTGGGGCTGCTCCTGCTGGTGTTTGGTACGGTAGGGTCGCGCCGGCGGATCGGGATCCGGGTCGTCGGTGTGCTGATGCTGCTCTTCGCGCTCGCGGTGATCGGGAGCTACGGGATCTTCCTGCTGGTCGTCCCGCCGGCACTCAAGCTGGTGACCCAGGCGGCGCCGCGGGTCGGCGTGCTGAAGGTGGTCGCCAAGACTTCGCTGCTGGCTGTCGGATTCACGCTGTTGTACGTGATTGCGGGGCTCGCCTGCCTCCGCAGTGCTTCCACCCCTTCGAGGAGAAAATGAATGCGCAGGTCCATGTGGGCTCTCGCTGGTGCTGCAGCGCTGCTGGCGCCGGGTGTGGCGCGGGCGGACGATCTCGGCGCCAAGAATTTCGCCAACTGTAACAGCGGCCTGCAGATCTGTGCTGGCTCGACTGTGACGTTGGTCGACGGCACCCACATCGTCGTGAAGGTGTGGAATATCGGCTCCGGCGATCTGGGCAGCCGGATCTCCGGCTTCGGGCTCTACAATCTCGGCGTGGGCGCGACGCTGACCGGCGCCGTGTACCACAACGAGAGCGGCGACACCGACGTCTCCTCCAGCTGGGTGAACGGCGCCTCGACCGATCTCCAGAGCGGCGCGGGCACCCAGGCGCTCGACTTCGGCGTCGACGGCGCGACCGGCGGCGTCGGCATCGTTCCCTGCGCGGCGTCGGGCGGCAGTCCGACGTTCGCTACCTGCCCGGGCGACGGCAGTGAGTACGTCGCGTTCACGTTCACGCTGGATTCGCCGATCACCGCCGAGCAGCTGGCCAACGCGGAGTGGGGCTTCCGCGGCCAGTCGCTGGCCGAGCCGCTCGGCTCGACCAAGTGCTTCTCGACCGGTGACACCGGCGACGACGGCTGCATCACCGACCCGCCGCCGACCACCACGACCCCGGAGCCGGTCAGCATGACGCTCCTCGCGACCGGTCTCGTCGGCATGGGTGGCGCCGGTGCCGCCCGCCGGCGGAAGAAGAACAGCTAAGCTCGCTGGTTCGTATTATCAGAACCCCGGCCGATGCCTCGGCCGGGGTTCTGCGTTTTTCCTTCGAGCAGCATATAGTTTGGACCGCAGTCTTTCCGGAACCGCCGGGAGGTGATGTGGGCGATGCGAGTGCAGCCGGTACCAGGCTGCTGGTCGTTGATGACGAGGAGACGGTGCGCGCCGTCCTCGTGCGCGCGCTCGCGGGCGAAGGCTTCACCGTGGACGCCGCCGAAGACGGCGCCGCCGCGCTGGCTCAACTGGAGCAGCGCGGCGGCCAAGTGGCGCTCGTGGTAACCGATCTGGTGATGCCGGGAATGAGCGGGCGCGAGCTGGGCCGGACGGCCGCACGGCGGTGGCCGCACCTGCGTCTGCTCTTCGTCTCCGGCTACTCCGAGGAATATCTGCATAGTCACGCGCTGCTCGATGCGCGCGTTCCGCTGCTCCGCAAACCCTTCCTTCCATCCCGGCTGCGCGAAGCGGTTCAGGACGCGTTGCGACAGCTGCCCCACGCCGAACTGCTCGCTCGCGACGCGGGGTGAATGCCGCAGGAAATTGCGCCCTCTGCCGGACGATCGGAACGTGTCGTTGCAGTCCACGTATTCGGCCGGATCTGCTCCGAACAGCTACTGGCTTGGCTCGGCGGTACTTACCAGAGGCCGGCGCGCGGCCCTGATGTTGCGCGGGTCCGCGCCGACCTCTTTCGGAGCATCCATGCGACTAGTCCGCCGTGCCGTTTCGACCCTGGCGCTCGCCGCACTCGCGGCCGGTGCCGGCTGCAGCGATCAGGGCCCCGCCACCAGTGGGTCGCTCTCGATTCGGCTCAAGGACGCCCCGGGCGATGTACAGCACGCGGTCGTCACCATTTCACAAATCTATCTTCAGGGCACCGGAGGTCGGACGGTGCTGACCACGACGCCGCACACGGTCGATCTCACGACCCTCACGGGAACGACGACCGCGTCGCTGCTCGACGGAGCGACGGTGAGCGCCGGCACCTACGGTGAGCTGCGCTTCGTGGTGACCGGAGCCTACGTGCAGGTGGACAACGGCGACGGCACCAGCAGCATCTTCGCTTCCTCGCCGGCGTATGCGGGGCTGCCGCAGGGAGCCACCGTCGCCGGGCCGCTCCAGCTGCCGAGTCTCGCACAGTCGGGGCTCAAGGTCGATCTCGGCGCGCCGCTCACGATCACCGGGACGCAGACGGTGCTCGTCGTGGATTTCGACGTTTCGCAGAGCTTCGGACATGCCACCGGCAGCGGCGTCAACGGCTGGGTGATGCACCCGGTGATCAAGGGTGCCGACATAACGCTGACCGGCAGCATCCACGCCACCGTGCAGCTCGGCACCAACGTGTCGCTCCCGGCGGTGCAGGTGGACGGGCACGCAGTCACGCTGGCGGATCTCTCGCTCGTGCTCACCAACACGGGCGACAACACGGCCAGCACCGTCGCGCTGACTGACGCGGGCGGCGGCGTCTTCGCGGCCGACTTCAGCGATGTGGCCCCGGGGAGTTATACGCTCGGCTTCTCGCTACCCGCCGGGGTCACGTCGGTCACGACGACCCCCGCGTCACCGGCACCGGTGACCGTGCAGTCGGGCCAGCAGGCGACGGTGGCGTTCACGGTGACAGCGGCTCAGTAGCGGTCCCGCTGCCCTATTGCGTCGCGGTCACCTGCAGGACCAGATCGTTGAGGTCGGCGTCGCCGCCATCCTCGAAGTTGATCGTCCAGGTCGGGTACGAGCCGGTGGCCTGCAGCGACGGCGATCGCTGGAGCTGAGGCGACACGATCTGAAACGAGATCGCCGTCCCCGCCGGATAGGGCCCTGGGTACGACCACGTCTGCCCCGACGGCGAGTAGCAGCCGTCGGTCAGCAGCGTGGCCGTCACCGGCTTGAGCAGGCTGAGGGTATTGCCCCGCGCGTCGCAACTCGTGCTCACCAGCGTGATCGTGAAGCCGCCCGCCGCAGTGAGCGTCAGATCGCACTGTGAGGAGGTGCCGTCAGGCTGCATGCAGGTGAGCTGCGACGTCACCGGCGGACCGCCGTTGCCTCCGGTTCCTCCACCAGCGCCCGGCGGCGAGGTCACGTCGGAGCCGCCGCCGCAGGCGGCGAGGAGCAGTGCCGCCGCGACCAGCAAGCGTGGAGCGAGCGACGACGAACTTCCAGCGCAATGCTGCAAGCACGTGTCCGGCTGCATCCGTTGCCTCACGTCGGAATAGAGCGAACTGACTAGCGCTTCGGTCGCACGGCTGCAGTGAGGCGGGTCACGCCGTCGCCGCCGAGCCGACCCTCACTCGATGCTGATGGCGATCGGGTCGCTGGCGGGGAAGGTCTCCTTCAACGCCTCATCCAGGCGGCGCTCGATGTTGTGCCCGGGTACGCCGAGCGGCGCGTCGGCCGGGCTCACCACCAGGAGCGACGGCGTCGTCGGGCCCGGTTGCCGGTCTGTCGTATAGCGATCGGATCGCATAATCGTATCAGTCCTGTTGCGCCGGTTGCATCGCGCGCGGGCACCATCCGCTCCCGCGGTTTCGTTCGATAGGGGGCCGGCGGCGCCCTGTCGGTGACCGGCGTCGCGGCGGCGCGGCGCGTCGAGCGCCATTTCCCAACCATGCAGCGGTTCACATGATCCGGCGTGCTGCGCGCGCTCGGCGGCATCTCGCTCTGGTCACGGCGTACGCGGCGCTGCTCGGCGGTTGCCGCGATGCCACTGGGCCGAGCGGGAGTCCGCCGCCGCCGGCCTCCGCCGACACCGCTCGCATCACCGTTCATCCGGACCTTCCCGGCGCCCGCATCCCCGCCGACTTTCTCGGACTCGGCTTCGAGATGCCTGCACTGCGGGATCCCCGCTTCGCCGGCGACGCGGCATTCGAGCGTTTTCTCACCAACCTCGGTCCGGGCGTGCTCCGCTTCGGCGGCAACAGCGTCGAGCTCACCGGCTGGGCGCCGGTCGCGCCGGCGCACGCGACCGACGCTCTCGTGCTCACCCCCGCCGACTTCGACCGGATCTTCGGCTTCGCCGCGCGGGTCGGCTGGCGCGTCATCATGGACTCGCGGCTCGCCCGTTTCGAGCCGGACACCGCCGCCGGCGAAGTCGCCGCCTTGCACAGCTCGGGCGGGAGCAATCTGCTCGCGGCGGAGATCGGGAACGAGCCCGACCTCTATCCAGTGAGCGGCGCCCGGGGCGCGGGCTGGAACGGCGACAGCCTCGCGGCCGAAGCGGCGGCGTACGCCACTCGCATTCTCGCCCGCACGCCGGGCGCGCCGCTCGCCGCTCCCGCGACCACATGCTCGAGCGCCGGCCCGTCGTTCTTCGATGCCGTACTCGGCGGAGGCATACCGCTGGCGCTCGCCACCCACCACTTCTATCCGATGACCGCCTCGGCGCCGGCGGACTCACCCGAATTCGCCAGCATCGCCAACATGCTGAGCCCCGCGCTCATGGCGCGTACGGCGGCCTGCATCCGCGCGGCTGCGCGCACGGCCGCAGCGCGCGGCGTGCCCCTCCGGCTGGACGAGACCAACTCCGCGTCGGGCTTCGGCAAGGCGGGCGTGAGCGACGTGCTCGCGAGCGCGCTCTGGGCGGTCGATCATCTCTTCACCGCGGCGGAGCAGGGCGCCGCCGGTGTGAACGTGCAGAGCGGGACCGACCTCCAGGGCGGGCTCACCTGCGCCGGCGTGTACCTGCCGTTCTGTGGCGGGCAGGGCGCGCCGTACACGGCGCGGCCGCTCTACTACGCCATGCTGCTGGTCCACGCGGCCGCGCGCGGACGGATCGTGCCGGTGGAGGTGCAGGGCACGTTCAATGTGACGGCACACGCGGCGCTCGACGATGACGGAACGCTGCGCGTCGTCATCGTGAACAAGGAAGCGGGACACGCCGTCGCGGTGCGGCTCGCGGCCGGCGGCGCGTACCGGAGCGCCGGCGTGCTGCGCCTCGTCGGGCCGGCGCTGGATCGGGGTGACAGCGTGACGTTCGCGGGGGCCGCCGTCGACGGGGATGGCGCGTGGACGCCCGGCCCGGCAGAGCCGGTCACCGCGGACGGAGCGGGGTTCGTGCTCTCGCTGCCCGCCGGCAGCGCCGGGGTGGTTGTGCTGGGCCAGTGAACGGGGGCTTGACCCTGTACTATGGTACAGGGTGTATCGTGCTCACCGGAGGAGTTATGGAACGACTCGCGTCGCCCGAAGGAACGATGACGATCGGCCAGCTGGCCCGACAGGCCGGCGTGGGTGTGCAGACGGTGCGCTACTACGAGCGGCGCCGCCTGCTGCCGGAAGCACCGCGCCGCGCCTCGGGCTACCGCGCATTCACCGGCGGCGCGCTCGAGCGTTTGCGCTTCATCCGGCGGGCCCAGGAGCTGGGCTTCACGCTCGCCGAAATCGCCGAGCTGCTGGCACTCCGGCTCGATCCGCACACCACGGCGGCGGACGTCAAGGCGCGCGCGGGAGCCAAGATCGAGGAGATCGACCGCAAGATCCACGATCTCCAGCACATCAAGCGCGCGCTGGCCCATCTGGCCGGCGCCTGCCGCGGCGGCGGCGCCTCGCCCGACGACTGCCCGCTGCTCGAGGCGCTGGGACCCCTCGACGCAGCGGCGCAACGCGGCGCTGCCGACACCCCACACCCGCAGGAGTCAGACATGCCGGCCATTGATCGCGAGCTCGACTGCAGCTTGACCGTCCGCGAGCTCATGCAACGCCATCCCGCCACCCGTGCCGTGTTCGAGCGGTTCGGCGTGGACACCTGCTGCGGCAGCGGCGTCAGCGTCGAAGAGGCCGCACGCCGCGACGGTCTCGATTCGGCCGTGCTGTGCACCCAGCTTCGCGCCGCTGCGCGAACGCGCTGACGGTGCCAGGCCGGTGATCTCGGCCGAGCTGAAGGTGGCGACGCCAATCAGTCCGGCGGCCAACTCGATCGGGCTGGCCGGCGAACACTTCGCCGCCGCGACGCTGTATCTCCTCGCCGGCGCCGCAGGGCTGGTGTGGGCCGCGCCCCAGCTCGCCGGCGGTGCATACCTGTCGCCCCACGTCGCCGGCATCACGCACCTGTTCACGCTCGGCTGGCTCACGATGACGATCTTCGGCGCGCTCTGCCAGCTGCTGCCGGTCGCGCTGGGCGCGCCGGTCCGCTCGACGCGCGTCGCGCACGCGAGCTTCTGGACCTTCGCGCCGGGCGTCGGAGTCTTCGCGACCGGGCTCGCCACCGGATCGGTCGCGCTGCATCACGCGGGCATCTGCCTCGTCGCCGCCGGGGTCCTGCTCGCGGTGGGCAACGTCGCGGCCTCGCTGCCGCGGGCTCGCGCACGAGACGCCACGTGGGCGGGCGTCGCGCTGGCGCTCACGTTCCTCACGTCCACGCTCGTGCTCGGAATCCTGCTGCTGCACAACCAGCACACCGGCTACCTCGGCGCGGCGCGCCTGAGGGTCCTGGCGACTCACCTGCACGTGGCGATCGTCGGCTGGGTGCTGATCATGATCGTCGCCGTGTCGCACCGGCTGCTGCCGATGTTCCTGCTTGCGCGCGGCGCCGACACCCGGTGGACGCCCCGCGCGCTCGCGCTGCTCGCGGTCGGGGTCGGGTTCCTGGCGGCGGGGCTCATGCTCGGCGCCAGGGTGCTCACGTGGGCCGGTGCGCTGCTGCTCCAGGGCGGTGTGGCGTGCTTCCTCCGGCAGGCGTACGGGTTCTACCGCGCCCGGCTGCGGAAGCAGCTCGACGTCGGCATGCGCTTCGCCGGGACGGCACTCGGCTTCCTCGCCGTGAGCGCGGTCCTCGGACCCGCGGTGCTGGTGCGCGGCGCCGCGCTGCCCCGCCTCGCGACGGTGTACGTGGTATTCGGGCTCGGCGCGGTCGTGCTCTACGTCATCGGCTTCTTCTACAAGATCGTGCCGCTGCTCGCCTGGACGGCGCACTTCCGCGGACGAATGGGCCGGGAGCCGGTGCCGACCGTTGCCCAGCTCTACTCGGGCCGGCTGGCGTACGCCCAGCTTGCCTTGATGGCGCTGGGAGTCGCGACGCTGGCCGCCGGGATTGCCTCAGGGGCGGCGGCGGTCGCCCGCTCGGGCGCGGTGCTGTTCTTCGGCGGGGTGCTGGTGTTCGTGACCCAGCTCGCGCGCATCGCGCTCGGCCGCGCGGTTCGCGCTGCCGCCGTCAGCCCGCGGGAAGCGGCCGCATGAGCGCCGCTCGCCGCACCGGGCCGGTGACGGCCGCCGATCGGGTGAGCGACGTGCTGGCGCGCGACGAGGCGCTGGTCGAAGTCTTCGTACGGCACGCGGCGCATTTCACCAGGCTGCGCAACCGCGCGATGCGGCGCGTCATGGCCCGGCTGGTCAGCGTGGAGGACGCCGCGCGCATCGCCGGCGTCAGCTCGGCGTCGCTGGTTCGCGCGCTCAACGACGCGCTGGGAATCACTGTGCCGGGGGACGATACGGAACCGGCTGGCCACGACCTCGCTGCGGCCAGCGGAGTCGGAGCGATGAGCGACGGCGTGCCCCGCCGCCGGCGCCCGCCGGGCGCGGTCGTAGTCGACGTCGACGTGCGCGACGAGCTCCGCAGCGGCCGTGAGCCGTTCGCCCGGGTCATGTCGGCGGTCGGCGCGCTACGCGCCGGCGAGGTGCTCCGGCTTCGTGCCATCTTCGAGCCGGTGCCGCTCTACGCCGTGCTCGAGAAGCGCGGGCTGGTGCACGAGACGAGCTCGGAGGGACCGGACGATTGGTCCGTGTGGTTCTGGCGAGCGGATACCGACGCGGCATCGGGCGCAGCACCAAAGGCTGCGGCCTCCGCGCCGGCTGCGCCGGGATCACACGTCGTCGCAGATGCCCTCGACGTCGAGCTCGACGTGCGCGGCCTGGAGCCCCCGGAGCCGATGGTCCGGACCCTCGCCGCGCTCGAAGCGCTGCCCGAGGGCCGTACGCTGGTGCAGGTGAACGCACGAGTTCCGCAGTTCCTGCTTCCCGTTCTCGCCGAGCGCGGCTACACGTGCGAAATCGATGAGTCGGCTGCGGATCGTGTCCTCGTCCGGATCCGGCGGGGCACATGAAGGTCAGTCATCACCAACGTCCAAATGGAGAGTCACATGATGTCCGCTTCAGCGCTCGAACTCGACGTGCGCGCCATTCCGCCGCGCGACAAGCATCCCGCCATCTTCCGCGCGTTCGACGGTCTCGCCAGCGGCCAGGCGATGGTCCTCATCAACGATCACGACCCGCGTCCGCTCCGCTACCAGCTCATGGCCGAGCGGCCGGAGAGCTTCGATTGGCTGTACGAGGCGGAAGGGCCGGAAGTCTGGCGGGTCCGCATCAGCCGGCGATGAGCGCGACCGGCGAGCTGACCGATCCGCGGCTCGACGCGCTGTGGCAGGCGCTGAGCTCCGTCATCGACCCGGAGATCGGGCTCGACATCGTCACGCTGGGCATGGTGTACGGTGTCGAGATCCGGGACGACGTCGCGCTGGTGACGCACACGCTGACCCGGATCGGCTGTCCGATGGAGCGCGCCATCACCGCGGGGATCCGGAACGCCGGCGGAATCGTGCCGGGAATTCGCGGCATCGAGACCCGGCTGGTGTGGGAGCCGGCGTGGCATCCCGGGATGATCGCCGGCGATGAGTCGCGCTGAGCCGCCCGAGTTCTGGCTTCGCGGGCCGGTCGAGGGCGTCCCGCCGCTCCTCATGCCGGTCGCGCACGCGCTCCTGCAGTCGCGTCACGATCTCCGACGCGCCGCGGAACGCCTCTCGGCGGCGCAGCTCTGGGCGCGGCCGGGTGGGGCCGCGTCGGTCGGCTTCCATCTGCGGCATGTCGCCGGCAGCATCGACCGGCTCTTCACCTACGCGCGCGGGCAGTCGCTCGATGCCCGCCAGTTCGCCGCGCTGCGCGAAGAAGGCGACGCCGGCACGCCGCCGGCGAGCGCCGAGCAGCTGCTCAGCGCGGTCGATGCCGCCATTGACGGTGCCGTGCAGTCTTTGCGGGACGTCCCCGACCAGGAGCTGCTCACGCCCCGTGCCGTCGGCCGGGCCGGCCTCCCGAGCAACGTGCTCGGCCTGCTGTTCCATGCCGCCGAGCACACCCAGCGCCATACCGGCCAGGTCATCGCCACCAGCAAGGTGGTGTTCGACCGAGCAACCTGACCCCCGCTCTTGACGGCTGTGCCATCCGGGCGGTACGCTAGCATCGCCCGCCTGCCCCTGTGAGGCCGGTTTCCCGCATTCCAGCATCGCGACTCTCGCTTTGGAGGCTGTCATGGACACGCTTCTCGCGCTCGCGCTCAGCATCGGGATACTCATCGCGGTCTGGACCTATGTGGCGCTCGGTCCCGCTGCGCTTCCGGTGTGGGCGGGCATCGTCGCCTGGGGGACCTTCTTCGCCGCGGGAGGAAAGACCACCGGGCTGATGAAGACGCTGGCCTCGAATCTCTCGGGCGTATTCTGGGCCGGCGTCGCGCTGACGGTGGCGGGACGGCTCGGCGGCGGGTTGCCGGTGATCGCGGTGCTGGTCGGCGTGATCGCCTTCGCGATGGTGCTCCAGGCCAAAGCCGCGATGTTCTCGTTCATTCCCGGCGCATTCCTCGGGGCGGCGACGACGGTGAGCGTCGTCGTGGGTATCAAGGGCACCTATGTGCAGACCATCATCGCGCTCGTGGCCGGCGCGGTGCTCGGTTACCTGTCCGAGCTCGCCGCCGCCAAGGTGACCCGCGCACCAGCGTAACGGCTGCCCGAACGCCGGCCGGCCCATGGCCGGCCGGCGTGTCT
This sequence comes from Gemmatimonadales bacterium, assembly GCA_025934955.1. Lineage (GTDB taxonomy): Bacteria > Gemmatimonadota > Gemmatimonadetes > Gemmatimonadales > GWC2-71-9. Next base: position 35,479 of record JAICWE010000016.1, read on the forward strand.
CATCCAGCCGGTTCAAGCCGTGAGCGCCGCCGCCACTCCCGTATCGCCTTTGCGTGGAGCGGGTAGTGGCCGAAGGTGTCGAGCCGCAGGCGGCGACGGAAGCGCGTCTCCCGCGCGTACAGCTCCTCGGGTGCGGCGCGAACGTACCCGAGGAGCCGCGCGTGCACGGCGTCGTGCTGCTGGCGCACCGCGGCGAGCGAGAGGTGTCGCCGCTCCTCGGTCATCAGCGCGTTGAAGGCGTCGATCCCGCCGTATCGTACGGAGTAGCGCGGCGGCCTTGCGCCGCCCCGGATGAGCGGCAGGTGCTTCAGCGCTTCCTCCTCCCACCAGGTCACGTGCGCGATGACGTCGCGCACCGACCACCGGCCGTGGACGCCGGGCATGAGCAGCTGCGCGTCGGACAGGCCGGCGTATGAGGCCTCGAAGTCCGTCCACGCCCGGCCCAGCCGCTCCAGCACCTGCTGCGTCTTCATCGGTGCCTCCCTTTCCTCTGGCTTCGCCTCGCCGGCGCTCACCATAGCGAGGCCGCAATCGCGTGTCTCGCCGTTTTCGGTCATTGAACCGCCGGCGCCATCTCCGGTCAACGGCGGGGCGCCGTGATGCCCTCGTCTGCGGATTGCGCGTCCGAAAACGGCTAGTCTTTCCCGGAAGCGACGGTACATTGGCCCCATGACGAGCGACACCGCGATGTACAGCGCATACGCCTCGCGCGATCCCCGCTTCGACGGCGTCTTCTACATCGGCGTCACTTCGACCGGAGTCTACTGCCGGCCGGTCTGCCCCGCGAAGACGCCCAAGGCGCCGAACTGCCGGTTCTTCGACAGCGCGGAAGCGGCGGAGAAAGCGAGCTTCCGCCCCTGCCTGCGCTGCCGGCCGGAGCTCGCGCCGGGCAACGCCCCGGTGGACGGCGCCCATCGCATCGCCGGCATGATCGCCCAGCGCATCAACGAGGGCCCGCTCGAAAGCGGCGTGGGGATGGAGCAGGTCGCAAGGCAGTTCGGCCGGAGCTCGCGCCAGATCCGCCGGGTGCTGCAGACGCAGCTCGGCGTCTCGCCGATCGAGCTGATCCAGACCCGGCGGCTGCTGCTCGCCAAGCAGCTCCTGACCGAGACGACGCTGCCGATCACCGGGGTCGCGTTTGCCAGTGGATTCGCGAGTCTCCGCCGGTTCAACGATGCGTTCGGCGCCCGCTACGGCATGCCGCCCGGCCGATTTCGGAAGGCGGCGGACGGCGCGTCAGCCGAGCCGACCTCGCCCGTGTCGCTGACCCTGCAGCTCACCTACCGGCCGCCATTCGACTGGGCGGGGATGCTCGCGTTCCTCCGAGCCCGGGCCCTCGCGGGGGTCGAGCGGGTCGACGAAGATGCCTACTTGCGCACGATCCGGCTCGGCCGCCACGTCGGATGGGTGCGAGTCCGCCACGCGCCGAAGCGACGTGCGCTGCTGGTCGAGCTGCCGCATTCGCTGACGCCGGTGCTTCCCGCGCTCCTCGGGCGACTGCGGCACGTGTTCGACCTCACTGCCCGGCCCGATGTCATCGCCGCGCAGCTCGAGCAGGATCCGCTGCTGGAGGATGTCGTCAGGCGGAACCCGGGCCTGCGGGTGCCCGGCGCCTTCGACGGTTTCGAGCTGGCGATGCGCGCCATCCTCGGCCAGCAGGTCAGCGTGAAGGCGGCGACCACGTTGGCGGCGCGAGTGGTGGACGCATTCGGTGAGCTCATTGAGTCACCGCACGAAGGCCTCACGCATCTGGCGCCGTTGCCGCAAAGGATCGCGGCCGCGACCGCGGACGGGATCGCGCGGCTCGGCATCGTGCGGGCGCGGGCGCGCAGCATCATCGCGCTGGCCCAGGCGGTCGCGTCCGGGCGCCTGACGCTCGGGGCGGACAACGGCCCCGATGCGACGGTCGAGCAGCTGCTGGCCCTGCCGGGAATCGGCCCGTGGACCGCACATTACATCGCCATGCGGGCGCTTCGCTGGCCGGACGCATTCCCGAAGGAAGACATGGTGCTGCGCAACAATCTCGGCGGGGTCACCACGGCGGAGGCGGACGCGATGTCGCAGCGGTGGCGGCCGTGGCGGAGCTACGCCACGCTGCATCTCTGGCAGGGGAAGGTGCCGGCCGGCACCGGTCGAGAGCAGGCGCACATCTGATGCGCGCTACGCATGCGATCATCGGCTCGCCGCTTGGCGAGATCACGCTCGTCGCGCATGACGGCGTGCTCGCCGGACTCTATTTCGCCGAGCACGCGCGCCGGCCGGCCCCGCCGCTGTTCGGCAGCCGTGCCGACTACGGCTTCGAGCCCGCGATGGAGCAGCTCGATGAGTACTTCCGCGGCGACCGCTCCCGGTTCGACCTGCCGTTCAGCCGGCGCGGCAGCGGATTCCAGCAGCTCGTGTGGGGTCTGCTGGATCGCATTCCCTACGGTGAGACCCGCACCTACGGGCAACTGGCCGCGGAGCTGGGCAACCCGGGGCTCGCCCGCGAGGTGGGCTGGGCGAACGGACGGAATTCGCTCTCCATCATCGTGCCCTGCCACCGGGTGCTCGGCGCCGATGGCGGACTGGTCGGCTATGCCGGTGGACTCGATCGGAAGCGGGCGCTGTTGCAGCTCGAGGGCGCCGCCGTCGCGCGGCAGATGTCGCTCGAGGGTCTGACCTGATGCGGAGGAAGGTGCTGCGGGCGGCGGCACCGTGCCGCCGCCGCGGGTGAAGCGAGGAAGGATCTTCCAGAGTGGGCCCGGCGCGATTCGAACGCGCGACCTCTTGCTCCGGAGGCAAGCGCTCTATCCAGCTGAGCTACGGACCCGTTTCGACGAGGGCGGAAGGTAGCACCCGCGCAGGCGGCGAACAACCCGCGTCACTCTCGCCCCGGCTCCTGAGCGGCGCGGTGGCGGGGCGCCACAACGACTCGCCATCGAGAGCGGCCGGGAGCGGCTCGCCCAGCCAGTCGAGCATGGCGGGGAAGAGGTCCACCGTGCGCATCGGTGCCGCCGGCAGCGGCTCGCTCGACCAGAGCGGCGTCAGCATGTGCGCGGCGATCAGACTCCCGTGCCCGGCCTTGTGCTCCGGCACCTCGAACCGCCGGCGGAAATCGTAGCCTTCGCGCGCAACCACGATGAGGTCGCCGGTGCGGCGGCTCTGGAACTGATCGAGCAGCTGCCACGCCGCGTCCGGATACGGCGCGTCCATGGTGCGCGCCAGCCATTCGCGGCCGGTCGCTTCGATCGGCCCGCCCAGCTCGAGCGGATCGGCGGTACAGGGCACGTACGCGATGTGGTCGCCGCGTCGGGTGATCTCCGCCTCGCCGTCGGCGCAGGCGATACGGACCCCGGCGTCCCCGCCGTCCGCGTGCCCCGCCTCCGCCGCGACGAACGCGACCGCCGGCTCCCGCACGAGGGCGGCGATGAGATCACCCCCGGCGCCGAAGGCGTCCGGTTGGCGCAGCCGCTCGAGCGGCCAGCGCTCCGGGCGCGGCGTCGCCGGTCGCGCGTATACCATCGCCGACGCATTGCCCGCCACCATCACCGCCGCGCCCGGATCGCGGGTCCACACGATGGGATGCGCCAGCGTGCGCACGTCGTGGGCGCGGAACCAGTCGGCCAGATCGAGATGGGTGTGCACCCCGGACGCCCCGTGATCGCTCACCAGCAGCACGAGACTGCGCTCCCGCTCCCCTCGCGCATCGAGTCGCGCCATCAGCGCGCCCACCGCGGCGTCCACCCGCCCGAGCGCGCGCAGCACCTTCGGGGCGTCCGGTGCGGACTGATGGGTATAGCCGTCCACCGCCGGGAACTGGGCGAAGACGAAGCGCCACGGCTCATCGGCGGCGCGAACGAGATAGCGCGCGACCGCATCGTCCGACGGCTGATGCCACTCGGCGTAGTGGGCGAGGATGCCCCAGAGCTTCCGCGCGAGCCGCGCCGGGTCGCGCGCCGGCGTGAGGCCGCGCGCCACCATCGTGAAAATCGCCATGCTGTCCGGCACCAGCTCGAAGATGGTCCGCACGTCGGGCGCGATGTCACTGTCGAGCCGCGGCGCCTGGTAGCCGCAGTAGCTCCGCACGTGCGCGCGGCTGCGCCAGGGCCGGCCGTCGTAGCGGGTGCGATCGAGCCAGCGGATGGACGGCACGTCCGCGCGGCCGGGCGCGCAGCCGGTGAGGAACGGCAGATAGGCGACGCTGGTGGTGGACGGGAACGCGGTGACCGCGCGCGTCGTCCCGCCGCGGCGCACCAGCTCGGCCAGGTGCGGCAGTCGGCCCGCCGCGAGCTCGCGCTCGGCGACATCGGGCCGGAGTCCGTCGACCAGCAGCAGGAAGCAGCGTCGCACGTCGGCGAATCCTCCAGGGTGTGATATGGATCGCTGGCCTGGGCCGGTCCCGCCGCTAGCATGAGGCGAATCGCTCGACCGAGGCACCTCGCCATGCCCGCTACCCGTCCGCTCCTGACCCTGCTCGCTCTCCTCGCCGCCTGCGGCGACAACCTCACGCTGCCGAGCGATGCCGCGCCGGCGGCGATCGTCCCCATCTCCGGCGACGGACAGCGCGCCACCGTCGGAAGCCCGCTCTCGCAGCCGCTGGCGGTACGGGTGACGGACGCGACCGGGCGGCCGGTGGCCGGCGTCGCGGTGCGCTACCGAATTGCCGGCGGGCCGAAGGTCTCGCTCAGCGACTCATCCGCAGCCACGAACGCTCGCGGCGAAGGCGCCGTCGCGCTCAAGCTCGGCGCGACGCCGGGTACCATCGTGATCGAGGCCATCGTGATCGGCGCCGGCGGCGTCGAGCTCAAGGTTCGCTTCACCATCACCGCGCTCGGTGCGTCGGCGCCGCCGAGCGGAACGTCGTCCCCTCCCGCTCCGACTCCCTCGGCACCTTCACCCTCGCCGACGGCGAGCGGTGGAGGAAGCGGCGGGGACGGCGGGCACGATCACGGCGGTCATGGCGGCGGCGGCCACGGCGGCGACGACCACGGCGGCTAGCACACGCCCTCCGCGGCGGCCGGCTCCTCTTCGTAGCGGTTCATCCGCCGCGCGCCGCGGAACGCGAACACCAGCAACACCGCGCTCGCGATCGCGATCCACTTTCCCGGGATGTGGAGCGCCCACCCGAGCGCACCGAGCCACGCATAGCGGCCGCCACGCCCGATGATCACCGAGAGCTGGTACTTCCACATCGGATAGCGGGCGAGCACGGCGAGTACGCGCATCGGATAGTGGGGCACGACCGGCAGGATGCAGGTGCCCACCAGCGACCAGAACGGCGCGCGCTCGTACCACCGGAGCATCCACCGGGTGAGCGGGTGCCGGCGGAAGCCGCGGGTGCCGTCCCGCCCCAGAATCCGCGCGAGCACCTCCATGTTCCACGCCTCGATGATCACCGTGCCGAAGACGCCGAGCACCACGACCAGCCAGATCGGGTAGTGGGCGCCGAGATAGATCACCGCCCCGTCGTAGGGAAGCGGCGCGAGGGAGTTGCCCAGAAAGGTGAACGGCAGGAAGTACCAGATCTGATCGTCGCCGGGCAGCGTGAACGCGGCCAGCAGCGTCACTGCGCTCAGGACGATCATGATGCCGGGGAGGAGCCAGGCGGGGTGACGCGGAATGTCGGGAGCGGCGCTGATGCTGATACTGGCCACGGAGGCCCCTCTGGTCGGTGGTCGGCGTGAGGGAAGGCTAGCAGCCCCTCGCGTGAGCCGCCACCGGGCGCGCGCCTCCCGCGCCGCCGGCGCGCGCGACGTCGCCCTCGGGGCGGGCGGCTGGGCCTACTTGCGCTCGGCTTCCCGAATGAGGGCGAGCACCAGCTGCGCCGCGGCCTCGAGCGACACCGTGCCGGTGTTGATCTGGATGTCGTAGAGGCCGGGGTCGTTGACGCCGCTCCGATAGTAGCGCTCCAGGTAAAGGCGGCGGTCGCCGTCGCGCTTGCGCACGTCGGCCACCGCCGCGTCCGGCGTGGCGCCGGTGCGGGTGGCGACCCGCCGGACGCGCACCTCGAACGGCGCGGTGACGCGGACGCGGAGCAGATCGGGGCGACCATGGAAGACGCAGTTGGCCGCGTGCCCGATGACGATGAGCGGCGGCGTTCGCACCGCCTCCATCAGCACGGCGCGCGTCGCCTGCACCAACTGGTCGGGATTGGGCCCGGTGAGCGGCTCGGGCAGGATCGGCGCATCGGACGGGACCACGGTGAACATCGCGGCCAGCCGCTCGAGGACGGTCGGCGCGTGCTCGGCGATGGCCTCCACGTCCGCCGCCTGGCAGCGGAGCCGTTCGGCGAGACGCCGGGCCAGGTCGTGGTCGAGCACCGGCCAGCCGAGCTTCTCGCCCAGCAGCACGCCGAGCTCGCTGCCGCCGGCGCCGTACTCGCGCGACAGAGCGAGCAGGCGGATCGGCTCGCGCCTGGATTCGTCCATGGCTCCTCCTCTGATATCCGCAACGATGTGGGAGCGGCAGGGGTCCGTTCCCACACCACATATGGAGCCGCTCGTGGATCTTCGCCAGCGTATCCGGCGAACGCTTGGCGGTGCGCCATGGGTTGCGCCGCCGTTGCCGGCACCGCTTATTCAGGCGACTCGCTGCACATCGCACGCGTCCTGTCTTCGGCGACCGCAATGCCATCTGACGTACGCCCCTGTCCGTCCTGCCAGACGCCGCTCCCGCTCGACGCCCAGTTCTGTCTCCGCTGCGGCGTCGCCACGCCGACCGACCCCGGCGTGCCGCCGCGAACGGCCAGCACCGACACCTTCGAGATCGGCCGGGTGAAGCGCGCGCTCGCCGACCATTACCGGGTGGATCGGGTGCTGGGCGAGGGCGGCATGGCGACGGTGTACCTCGCCGAGGATCTCAAGCACCACCGCAAGGTCGCCGTGAAGGTGATGCGCCCGGAGCTCGGCGCCACGCTCGGCGCCGAGCGCTTCCTCCGCGAGGTGCAGATCGCGGCGCAGCTCAGTCATCCGCACATCCTGCCGGTACACGACTCGGGCGAAGCCGGCGGCCTTCTCTATTACGTCATGCCCCATGTGGAGGGGCAGACTCTCCGTGAGCGACTGCAGCAGGAGAACCAGCTTCCGGTCGAGGAAGCGCTGCGGCTGGCGCGCGAGATCGCGGAAGCGCTCGCCTACGCCCACGGGCGCGGCATCATCCACCGCGACATCAAGCCGGGCAACGTGCTGCTCCAGTCGGGGCACGCGCTGGTCGCCGACTTCGGCATCGCGCGCGCGGTGGAGCAGTCGGGCAAGGCGCTGACCGAGACCGGCCTGTCGGTCGGCACGCCGCAGTACATGGCGCCGGAGCAGGCAGGCGGCGATCACCACGTGGATGGCCGTGCGGACGTGTACGCCGTCGGCGCCGTGCTGTACGAGATGCTGGCGGGCGAGCCGCCATTCACCGGACCGACATCGCGCGTGATCGTGATGCGCAGCATGACCGAAGCGCCGCGGCCGGTCACCGCGTCGCGCGCGGGACTCGCGCCGGCGGTGGACGCCGTGGTGCTCAAGGCGCTCGCCAAGGCGCCCGCCGACCGCTATCCGACGGCGGACGCCTTCGCGGCAGCGCTCGACCATGCGCACGACGCCGTGCGGAGTGGCGCCGTACCGGTCGCCACCGTGCCCATCGAGGCGCGGCGCGCTGCCGCGGGTGCCGGTCGCCGGCTCACCTGGCGGAACGCCGCCCTCGCTGCCGCGGCCGCGCTGTTTCTCTGGGCGGTCGCGGCGACGGCGCTCGCGTTCAAGCGGTCGGCCGCCCTGCCGTCGGGCGGCGGAAGCCGGATCGCGGTGCTGCCGTTCGCCAATCAGGGCGCGGCGGAGGACGGGTATTTCGCCGACGGCATCTCCGACGAGGTTCGCGGCAAGCTCGCCCAGGTCGACGGCCTCACCGTCATCGCGTCGTCCAGCGCCGGACAGTACCGTCAGAGCACCAAGACCCCCCAGGAGATCGCGCGGGAGCTCAACGTCGGATACCTGCTGGTGGGCAAGGTTCGCTGGAGCGGCGCGCCCGGCACCAAGCGGCGGGTCCAGGTGGTACCGGAGCTGGTGAATGGTGCGACCGGTGCGACCGCCTGGCAGCAGACATTCGACACCGACGTCACCGACGTGTTCCAGGTGCAGGCGCAGATCGCCACCCAGGTTGCCGCGGCACTCGGCACCCGGCTCGGCGCGCAGGAGCGGCAGCAGCTCGCCAAGCGGCCGACGACCAACGCGGCGGCCTACGACCTGTACCTCAAGGGCCGGGCGCTCACCAGCGTGGACCCGGTTACGTCGCGGCAGGCCGCCGCGTTCTTCGAGCAGGCGGTTGCGCTCGACTCGATGTTCCTCGAGGCGTGGAGCGGCCTGTCCAGCGCCCTCGCGCGGGTCTACTTCAACGGAAGCCGGGATCCGGTCGTCGCGGCGAGGGCGCGGGAAGCGATGCGCCGCGCGCTCGCGATCGATCCGAATGGCGCGCTCACCCAGGTCGCAGTCGCGCGCTACTACACGAATATCGAGCCTGACCCCGCGAAGGCCGCCACCGCGATAGCACAGGCGCTCCGGACGGCGCCGAATGACGCGACCGTGCTCGCGATGGCTGCCGCCGTGGATATGAGCACCGGACAGATCGCGACCGGGATCGTCAAGCTGGAGCACGCGCGGGACGTCGATCCGCGGTCGGCCGCCACGATGGGCGCGCTGCAGCAGGCGTACGTGCTCCAGCGCCGGTTTGCCGACGCGATCGCGGCGGGAGCCGCGGCGCACGCACTCGATCCAAACGATCTCAACCAGGTCGAATGGCAGGCGATCGCGTATCTCGCGCAAGGCGACGTGCCCGGCGCACGCGGAGTGACCCGGTCGGCCGTCGGTGGAAACGTCACGGCTCCGGCCGTGGCCGCGTTCTTCGGCGGCTATCAGGAGCTGTCGTGGGTATTGGAACCGGAGGCGCAGGCGCTCCTGCTCCGCCTCACGCCGGTGGCGTTCGACAACGACCGCGCCTGGTGGGGGCAGACGATGGCGACCGCATACTGGGAGCGCGGCGACAAGGCGATGGCGCGGGCGTATGCGGATTCGGCGCTGGCGCCGTCCGCCGCCCAGGTCGCCGCCTCGCCCGGCGACGCGCAGGTTCGCAGTCTCTACGCGTTGATGCTGGCCTATGTCGGGCGGGCGGCGGAGGCGCGGGCGGAGGCCGACACGGCCGCATCCCTGACCACGACGACCGCCTCCGCCAATAATCATTCCTACGCCATCATGCAACGCGCTCGCATCCTCCTCGCGATCGGCGACACCGACCGTGCACTCGATGCCATCGAGCTGCTGCTGAAGCAGCCGTACATGGTCACGCCGGCGTGGCTCCGTGTCGACCCGACGTTCGCAGCCCTCAAGGGGAATCCCCGCTTCGAGCGGCTGGCGGCACAGTAGCCGGCGCAGCAGCGCGACTCGTCCCCGGCAGTACTCCGGAAGCAAATGACCGAAACCGTCGCCACCCCGCTCGCGCCATCTGCTCCGCCGCGCGGTCTGCTCCGCGTGCTCGGTACCGCGTTCGGCCTCGCCATCGCGGTCGGCGCGACCATCGGTGGCGGCATCCTCCGAACCCCGGGCGAGGTCGCCGCCGCGCTGCCGAGCGCACCGCTGTTCATGGGCGTCTGGGTGGTCGGCGCAGTGATCACGCTGCTCGGCGCCAACATCTTCGCCGAGCTCGGCGCCATGATGCCGCGGGCCGGCGGGCCGTACGTCTACGCCCGGCGCGCGTTCGGCGAGGGGATCGGTTTCTTCGTCGGCTGGATCGACTGGATCAACTGGTGCCTCGGCCCCTTGGTGCTCACGCTGATCGTCGGCGAGTACGCGGGTGACCTGATTCCGCCGCTCGCCGGCCACGCAATGGCGGTGGATTTCGTCACGCTCGGCGGGCTGGCCGTGCTCCAGTGGATCGGCGTCCGCTCCGGCGGACGGACCCAGGAGCTGATAACCGCTCTGAAGGCGCTCGCGCTGGTCGCGCTCGTCGTCGCGGCGTTTGCGCTGCCCCATGCGGCGCTCGCCGCGCGGCCGGCGGTGGTTCCCCACGGCGTGCCGCTCCTCCTCGCCTTCGGCGTGGCGATGCAGGGCGTCATCTTCACCTACGACGGCTACTACACCGTGTTGTACTGCGGGGAGGAGATCCGCGACCCGGGCCGCGAGATCCCCCGCTCGATGTTTCGCGGCACCTGGCTGGTCATCGCGATCTATCTGCTGATCACTGCCGCCTGTCTCGTCGTCGTGCCGGTGAGCCGCATCGCGGGCGACCCGTTCGTCGGCGCCACCATGGCCCGCGCGATCTTCGGTGCCCACGGCGACACCGTCATCCGGCTCATCATGATCGTCTCGGTGCTCGGCACCATCAACGCCGAGCTGATGGCGGTGCCGCGGATCCTGCTGGCGATGAGCCGCGACGGGCTCCTTGCGAGACAGGTCGGGCGGGTGAACGCGGGTGGCACGCCGCACGTGGCGCTGGCTCTCAGCCTGGCCGTCATCGTCGGCTCCCTGCTCTATGGCTCGTTCAACGCCCTGCTGGCGCTGGACTCGCTGCTGATCATCGCGACCTACGTCGCATCGTTCGCGGCGTTCTTCGCCCTGCGACGGCGCGAGCCGGATGCGCTGCGCCCGTATCGCGCGCGGGGCCATCCGGTGCTGCCGGCCATTGCGCTCGCGACAGCGGTGGCGCTCACGGGGGCGATCGCGGTGGGCGATCTGCGGAGCGCGCTGGTGGTGCTGGCCATCCTGGCGGGAAGCTGGTTGCTTGCACGGGTGGTGCGGCGGGGGAGGGACCCATGGAACTGATCGGCATCCATCATCTGACGGCGATCTCCGCGGCGATCCGCGAGAATCACCGCTTCTACACCAGCACGCTGGGCATGCGGTTGGTGAAGCGCAGCGTCAACCAGGACGACGTCAGCGCGTATCACCTCTTCTATGCCGACGCGAAGGGCAGTCCCGGCACCGACCTCACATTCTTCGACTGGCCGGTGCCGCGCGAGCGCCGCGGGGCGCGCAGCATCACCCGCACCGGGCTGCGGGTGAGCGGGTGGGACGCACTGGCGTGGTGGTCGCGCCGGCTCGACGAGCTTGCGGTGTCGCACGGCGACATCGCCGAGCGCGACGGACGGCCGACGCTGGAGTTCGAGGACCCCGAGGGACAGCGCCTGGCGCTGGTGGACGATGGCGGGCTGGGCGATCCGCCGGCGCCGTGGAACCGGAGTCCGGTCCCGATCGAGTTCCAGATCCGCGGCCTCGGACCCATCGTGATCAGCGTGCCGATGCTCAGTCCGACCGACGTGCTGCTCACGAAGGTGCTCAACATGCGGCAGGTTCGCGACTATCCCCATCCGGAGAACCCGGCGACGAAGGTGCATGTCTTCGAGATGGGCGCCGGCGGACCGCACGCGGAGCTGCACGTCGCCGTCCAGCCCGATCTGCCAGCGGCGCAGCAGGGCGCGGGCGGCGTGCACCACGTGGCCTTCCGCACGCCGGACGCCGAGTACGAGATGTGGGCGCACCGTCTGAACGAATTCCAGGTGCCCAACAGCGGGGAGGTGGATCGCTACTGGTTCCGCAGTCTCTACCTGCGCGAGCCGAGCGGCATCCTGTTCGAGATCGCCACCGAGGGGCCCGGCTTCACGGTGGACGAGGATCCGGCGACGCTGGGGGAGAAGGTGGTGCTGCCGCCCTTCCTCGAACCGCGCCGGCAGGAGATCGTGGCCAAACTCAAGCCGATCGACTGACTCAGGCGGCGGGCACGACCTCGAAGCAGCAGCTCGGGCGATCGCCATGCTGGCAGCACTGCCGCACCTTGCCGCCCACGACCTCGGCGACGAGTGCGGTAACCGCATGACACATCTCGGGGCGGCGCGCCACCACTGTGGAGAGCGGGCAGCCGCAGCCCTGGATGACGGTCACGCCGCGCCGCTTCTCGATCGACGCCGCGCCGCCCAACCCGTTCAGCAGCGCCACCGCCGCTTCCAGCCGCGCCTGCAGGCCGGACTTTGGCGCCGGCACGAGCTCATCCGCCAGGCGGCGGCCGGCCCGAGTCAGCAGCGCCTTGGCGCGGTCTGGCGGGAGCTGGCCCACGATCTCCTCGAGCAGCAGCTCCAGCACCGGCGCGTAGGCGTGGGAGAGCGCGGCTTCCGCACCGGGCGGGACCTCGTACAGCGTCGCCGGCTTGCCGGCACCTTCGCCTCGGCGGGTCCCGGCCTGTCGGACCATGCCGTCGCGCTCGAGGGTGACCAGGTGGGCCCGGACGGCGTTGTCGGTCAGCCCGGCCGCGGTGGCCAACTCCTCGACGGTGCGCGGCTCACACCGCAGCAGGGACAGGATCTGGCCCCGGGTGGAGTCGAGAAAGCGCTGGTTCAAGCCGATTCGGGGCACCGCAGGCTCGGGATGGGTACGGTTCGAACATACCGGCGCGGGAGCCAGTGGTCAAATATTCACAAAAACATCTTGACAAATTGTTCAAAAGGACGCAGCTTGGGCTTGCCCTGCAATCGCAGGACGTCCCGGCCGCGGCGCCGAGACCGTGCGTCGTCCTTCCGGCCGGAGCTTCGGTATGCGTCGATCGCTGGCAGTACTCGTCCGGATCATCCCCTCATCCACGCTGCTCGCTGCCCTGACCGCTTCCGCGCTCGTCGTCGCGTGCGGGAGCGACACGCCGACGACGCCGACGCCGATCGACGTCACCGAGGGCCGGCAGATCTTCCGCTTCGAGAGCTTCGGGGACGAGCAGTTCTGGACCGACACACTGCGGATGCACGAGGTCATCCAGCGGGCGGTGACGCCGGCCGTCGCGCTGTCGGTCGGGCTCAAGGTGGACGCCGACGCGCTTCCACAGGCGCTCAAGGACGCGATCGCCGCGGGCCAGGTGGACCTCAACAGCACGGCGACCACGGTCGCGCTCCTCAAGCTCAACGCCGTCGTCGGCCTGCACGGCACGGTGACCTCGGTCAACGGCCACGATACCCTGACCCGGGTCGGGATCACCTGCGCGCTGTGTCATTCCACGGTGGACAACTCTTTCGCCCCCGGCATCGGCCGGAGGCTGGACGGCTGGCCCAACCGCCAGCTCAACCCCGGCGCGATCATCGCGCTCTCGCCCGCGCTCTCGGATGCGCAGAAGGCGGTGTACAACTCGTGGGGGCCGGGGAAGTACGATCCGCGGTTCAACCTCGACGGCCAGAACACACCGCTGGTGCTGCCGCCGGCGTTCGGGCTCGCGAACGTGGCGAAGGAGACGTACACCGCCGAGGGGCCGGTATCGTACTGGAATGCGTTCGTCGCGGTGACGCAGATGCACGCGCACGGGAGCTTCGACGACCCCCGGCTCAACATTCACATCGTGCAGACGCCCGACCTGGTGACCTCGAAGCTTCAGGCACTCCGCGAGTACCAGTTCAGCCTCGCGGTGCCTGCGCCGCCCGTGGGCAGCTTCGATGCCGCCGCCGCGGCCCGCGGGCGCGCCGTCTTCGCCGGGGCGGGGCGCTGCGCGTCGTGCCACCTCGGTGCGGAGCTGACCGACATCAACACCGGCATCCTGCACGCACCCGCCGAGACCGGCATGGATCCGCGGTACGCGGAGCGCACGCCGGCCAAGGCGTACCGCACCACGCCGCTCCGCGCGCTGTGGCAGCACGCGCCCTACTTCCACGACGGCAGCGCGGCCACGCTGCGCGACGTGGTGGACCATTACGACGGCGTGCTGAAGCTCGCGCTGACCGAGCAGCAGAAGAACGATCTCGTCGAGTACCTCAAGTCGCTCTGAGCGGCCGGGTCGCCTCGAAGAGAAACCAGGTCCGTCGCTCGGTCTCGTCGGTCCACACCTCGATCAGGCTCGCGCTGGCGATGTCCTCGTGCTCCTCGCAGAGGCCATGCGCCTCGCGGAAGCTCGCGGCGAGCGCCTTGTTGTCGTCGCGCAGCTCGGAGAGCATGTCGATGGGCTGGACGTAGTCCGCGTCGTTGTCCAGCACCCGCTGCAGTCGCGAGATCTCGCCGATCGACCGGATGGTGAGCCCGCCCACCTTCCGCACCCGCTCGGCGATCGGATCGGTCATCGCGAAGATCTGGTCGGCCTGCTCATCCAGCAGCAGATGGTAGTCGCGGAAGTGCGGGCCGCTCATGTGCCAATGGAAGTTCTTGGTCTTGAGGTACAGCGCGAATACGTCCGCCAGGATGAGGTTCAGCGCCGCGGCGATGTCTTTCGTCGCCGACGGCTTCAGGTCGGTCGGGGTGAGCAGCGGGGCGTCCCGCCGGCGCATGAGGTCCTGCCGCTTCTTGGTGTCTGGTGCGCTCATCGTTTCCATCCTCGTCAGGGTACCGAGCTCCGACTGCGGCTCGTAACTGGGCAACTTGCCATTGCCGGATGCGCTCAACAAGCCGTGCGCGGGTTGACGGGCGGAGACGGTCGCCCCACTGTGCAGGGCGGCATCGGAGGTACCCGATGCCGGCACGCCACCGTGAGCACGACGGGATCCGACCAATGCCCCTTTCCGATCCACAGCGCGCGCATCTCGAAAAACGTCTGAAGGAGGAGCGCGCGCGCCTGCTCCGCGATCTCAACCGTTCGGTGGACGATCGGTCGGCGGCCGACGAGCAGGATCGCTCCGGCGACCTCTCCGCCGTGCCCTTCCACCTCGCCGACCGCGGCACGCAGACGATGGATGACGAGCTCGCGGCCACGAACGCGACCCGGATGTCGCGCGAGCTGGCCGAGATCGATGCCGCGCTGGAGCGGCTCTACCGCGATCCCGAGCGATTCGGACTGTGCGAAGAGACCGGGCGGCCGCTGCCCTTCGAGCGGCTCGACGTCATCCCCTGGGCGCGGACCTGCCGCCAGGCGGGCGCGACCTAGGCGCGGCCGGTGGCGCGGCCGGTGGCGCGGAAACCGTCCCGCCGGCACGCCGCACGGCTTCCCGGCGGCCGCTAGTTTCTCCCCGCCAGCGCCGGCCACACCCGCTGCAGCGCACGATACGGTCTCCGCGCCACCGCGATCGGCACGACCTGCTCGCTTGCCAGCGCGAGCGGCGTCACCACAGTCCGCGCGAGCCGCGCGTCGCGGTACAGCGCGGCCACGTCGGCCGCGCCGAGGCCGACGGTGATCGCGACGGCGCCGGGCCGCGGCCCGGCGCCGTAGAACCAGTAGGAGCCGATGGCACAGCGCGCCTTCGGCAGTCCGTAGCGCGGCCCGTAGAAGTCGAGCGCGCCGGCCTCGCCGTAGTTGCCCGCGAGGAGCACGACCCGCGCGCGATCCGCGGGCGAGAGCGAGCGATACACCTGGGCCGTCTGCCGCGCCATCTCGTCCCATCCCAGCATGTCGGCATAGTCCTGCGGCAGCGGCATCACCGCGCCGGCGATGGATGACGTCGCTTGGCCGGCGCCGAGCAACGCGACGTAGCGCGCCATCGGCGCGGGCGGCAGCAGCGGCAGGCCCATCGGCAGCGCTATGACCGCGAAGACGATTGCCGCGGCCGCGGCGACGCGCCGCCGCGCGGGATTCAATCGGCCGGGCACCTCGATCCACGCTGCGCCGACCCCGCCCAGCACCGGATAGATCGGCCCCACGTAGTACCCCTTCGCGTGGAGCAGCAGCAGCACGATGAACGGCACGCCGCACGCGATCGCGAGCGCGCGGGCGTGCCGCCAGCCCCACACCATGCCGGCCACCGCGAGCGCCGCGATCGGGCCGTAGGAGAGCTGCTCGCCCAGGTAGCCGCGGGTGGACACGAGCACGAGCTGGCGCGACCGGAGATCCGCCATCTGCGCCACAACCGGCCAGCCCAGCCGGATCTGGCCGACGATCGTTGGCGCGCCCAGCGCGAGCGCGAGCAGCAGCGCGACCCACGGCCACGGCGTCGCGAACGAGCGGCGCAGCGGGGTCGCCACCAGCGCAATCGTCACCCCGAGTCCGATGAACAGGATGCTGAACTTGGTGAGCAGCCCCAGCCCCATCGCGGCGCCGAGGAGGAGCCACAGGCGCGGGGCAGCTGTCGGCCTGGGGGCGAGCGAGAGCCGAAGCAGCGCGTACAGGGCGAGCGACCACCAGAGCTGATCCAGCACCACGGGCTGGAACATGGCCCCGGGCCGCAGGTGCAGCGGTGTCGTCGCGGCCACGAGCGCGACGATGATCTGCGCCGATCGCCCGCCGCCTGCCGCGCGGGCGCTCGCCGCGGCGACGACGATGATGGCCGCGTGCGCCAGCGCCGGTGCGAGGCGGATGGCCCAGAGCCCGTCACCAAGGAGCGCCCGCTCGCCCCGGGCGAGTACCGCGATCAGCGGCGGGAAGTCCATCGCGAACAACCGCAGGTGCTGGCCCATCGCGAGGTAGAGCAGTTCGTCGCTGTTGAGCCCGTAGGCCGACACGAGATTGGTCGCCACGTGCGCGCCCACCACGACCAGCGCGATGACGGCGAGGGGCAGCGTCGCGCTCGGCGTCATCGGCGTATCGGTCGAGCCAGCGGTCACTGCGCGGTCCCGGTCAGGTCGTTGTGACGGCGATCACGCCGCACGCGCGGCGATCCGGTACTCAGGGCCCCGAAGCCTTATCGGGGCCGGACAGATCCGCGGTGATCTACGCACCAACCACAGCGGACGATGGCGGCTGGGCACGGCCGGCGGTGCCGAATGGTGCCGCGAGTCACGGTATCCGGCGCCCTGCGCGCGTATGCTCGCGCAAGACCCGAGCACACCGACGTCGACGGCAGCGAGCTGGCGGGCGCAAACGCCCGCGGCGGGCCGTCAGAAGGGAGCGACACGATGGCGAAGCAGAACGACGACAGGCGGAAGGACGACTCAGGACGGCCCGGAGGCGGAGCCGGCCGGAAGGATGAAGTCGGGGGATCGGGCGTGTACCCGATGTCCGGGCACAACGCGCCGAAGGACGCGGAGATCCGCAACCCCGCTTCGTGGGGCCAGGGTGAGCGCGGCGCCGCGGGCTATGAAGACTCCGGCGGCTCGGAGCTGACGATGCGCGACGGGCAGCTTCTCGGCGGCCTCACCAGCGGCCCCGACGGGCGACCGGAGATGGACATTCACGGTGACCGGAGGCGCTCGCAGCAGGCGGTAGAGACGGAGCGCCGCAGGCAGCAGGGCTCGTTCGGTCCCGGCGCCGGCGGCGAACGGATGAGCGGCCGCGGCGGTCCCGGCTCGCCACCCACGCCGCCGAGTTGAGCAGGCACACAGGAAAAGCCCGCTGCATCGTCCGCGGGTGCGGGATCTGGCAGTTACCTTGAGCGTCACTGGCTCCGTCATGTCCTGGTGAGCGAGTCGGATGCGTCTCACGCGATCGGTTTGAGTGCTGCTCCTGGCCGCGCCGGGTCCCATGATCGATCTCACGCCCGCGACGCTGGCCGCGATTGGGCCGGTGGCCTTCGTGGCCGCCGCGCTCGCGGCCGTCACCGGCTTTGGCGGTGCGGCTGTGCTGCTGCCGGCGCTCGTCGCCGCGTTCGGCGTGCGCGCGGCGATCCCGATCCTGACCGTCGCCCAGCTCATCGGCAACGGGAGCCGCGTCTGGTTCAATCGGCGCGAGCTCGACCTCCAGGTGGTCGGGTGGTTCGCACTGGGCGGCGTGCCGCTGGCACTCGCCGGCGGTCTGCTCTTCGCGGCGGCGCCGCTCAAGCCTCTTACCCGGCTCCTCGGCCTCTTTCTCCTCTCCATCGTCGCCTGGCGCCGCCTGCAGCCGGGGCCGCCGCGGCGCCCGCCGCTGGGCAGCTTCGCGGTGGTCGGCGCGATCGCGAGCTTCCTCTCGGCGCTGCTCGGGAGCGTCGGCCCGCTGATGGCGCCCTTCTTCCTCGCCTATGGGCTCGTGAAGGGGGCCTACATCGGCACCGAGGCGCTCGCGACGGTGGTCATGCACGTCACGAAGCTCATCGCCTACCGGCAGGCGACGGTGCTCGGAACGGATGTGCTCCTGGCCGGGCTCGCCCTCGGGCCACTCATGATCGCTGGCTCGTGGACGGGCAAGCGCATCGTGGACCGGCTTCCCGAGCGGGTCTTCGTTGCGCTCGTCGAGCTCACGCTCGTCGGGGCGGGGCTGCTGTTCCTGATTCGCGGCTGAAGCGTGCGCCGGGCGACCCCGGCTCAGGGCGCGAGGCGGTGCACTGCCTTCACCACGAGGCCACCGCTCAGAGGTCTGTCGAGTCCGCGCACCGCCGGGAAGCGGTGCGGCGCTGCGAGGTCGGTGCTGTAGCCCGACGTCCAGACGACGTAAATGTCGTCCCCGATCGTCGGGATCCAGTGGAAGCGCAGGTTCGCGTCCACCCTCTGATCGTCGTTGTTGTATTGCACGAAGGCGAGGAAGTCGGTGCGCGTGTTCAGCGCGTACTCCACTCGGGTCGAGAGTTGAAGCGCGTTGAAGCGTCCGACCGGCAGGTGCACCGCACTTCGGGCGAGCGTCACGCCGGCGACGAGCCGCCCGCCCGGACGCCAGGTCGTCCCGAGCTGTACCTCCGTGTTCGTCCCGCCGTAGAAGTTGCCGAAGCTCAGGAGGGACGAGGCACTGAGCGGCCGCCCCGGCGAGGTCTCGTACTGTAGCTCGCCTCGCGTCCACCAGTAGCGGCCCGCCGGCACGGTAACACCGTGGAAGATCGCGAACGGCTCTCTCGGCGCGTCGAGGAGGCGCTGGACATTCACCTCGAAAACGCTGCCGTCCTCGAACACGCCGCCGAGAGGCCGCCACTCGAATTCGGCGGTCTGCCAGTCGGGAGCATGAAGGAGAGAGCCCGAGACGTCGGCGATGATGTCCCAGCTTGGGATCGGCACCTTGAGGTCGAGCTGGCGGATGCCGAGCACGTGCGGCCGGGGCATGAAGTCGATGTGCCCCGTCGTTGCCCAGATCCCGGTGCGCCGCACGAAGCCGAGCGTCGGGCTGAAGCCGCTCGAGATGCGGTAGAGCGAGACGAAGTTGTCGAACAGGTCGTTCGGGTAGTCGGTGCCGAAGCGCCACGCAGTGGGCGTGCCGGCGACGCCCGGCACGCGCGTGCCCGCGAGCCAGAGCGAGGGCTCGATGTTGCGCCCGCCCCAGACGAGCGGCAGGTCGATGTCCACACCACCGGCCCGCTCGGCGCCGGCCGCGACGCCGGGCCCCGACCGCTGGAGGTACATCGCGCCGACGTAGCTGCGGGCGAAGAGGTCGTGCTTCATCCGCAGGACGAGCGTGTTTGCCTCGTCCCCGCGGCCGGTGCGCGTATCGAGCGCGCCCACCGCCCAGGGACCGAGCTTGCCGTAGAGGCGGCCGCCGGCCAGGATCGGCACCGGCGTGCCGTCCGCGAGCCCGATGCGCCGGGTGTAGAAGAGTTGCGCCTGCTCGGGGGTGCCAAACTGGAAGAGGCCGGCGGACTCGAGGAAGAACTCGCGTTTTTCGGGAAAGAAGAGCGGAAAGCGCGTGAGGTTGATGATCTGCTCGTCGGCCTCGACCTGGGCGAAATCGGTGTTGAGGGTAAGGTCGGCCGTGAGCGTGGGACTCACCGCCAGCTTCGCGTCGAGGCCAGCCTTCGCCGAGAGATCGGCGGGCGCCGTGACCGTGCCGTCCACGTCCCGCTCGGCGAGGGAGGCGCGGCCCAGCACGTACGGACGCAGCTCGAGGTCGCGTCCGCGCCGGAGCGGGTCGAAGCCCGCGAGCGTGCCCTCTTGCAGGAGCTGGATCAGACCCTCGGTCCGGCCCCACGAGCGCCAGAGCGTCTCTTCGTTCTTCCGCCGGATGAAGCGCTGGACGTTGAAGCCGAACGCAGTCTCGCCGGCGTGGTAGCGCAGCGTGCGGAGCGGAATGCGAAACTCGGCTGTCCACCCCGCCGAGTCGCGCGTCGTCGCGACGTCCCAGATCCCGTTCCAGTTCTCGTCCGGGTCCTCGAAGCCGACGAGCTGCGCGTCCCAGCGCGCCCCCTTGGGGTTGGTGCGGAAGAGAAAGGCGCCGCGGCGGTCGCGGAAGCTGTCGATGAGGAGGGTGACGTTGTCGTCGACGGTCAGATCGGCGTCGCGGCGGAGCTGGGTCGCGCGCATCGCCTGCGGGCTCGTGTCGTAGGCGCGGACCGCAATGTACAGGGCGTCGGAGCCGGCGAGGACGCGCACCGTCGTGCGCTCGGTTGCCGGGGCGCCCTCGCGCGGCTCGCGCTGACGGAAGTCGGTGATGGAATCGGTGGCGGCCCAGGCGGGCTCATCAAGACGCCCGTCCAGCCGGATGCCGTCCGCTGCCACGTGGCCGATCCGCAGCGTCTCCGCGCGCCCCGTCATGAGTGCGGGATGTGCAGTCGCCGCGCTCGAATCAGACGAGGGCGCCCCCGCGACGGGCGAGGTGACGACCTGCGCCGTCGCCAGACCCGGTCGGGCGAGGAGGGCGCCGGCCACCAGGAGTCCGGCCCTGATCCCGCCCGCGGCTCTCATCCAGCATGGACGTTCGGTTGGCGTCGCTCAGCCCACCGTGCGCCGGGCCCAGGCGTAGAGCCCGTCGTACACGCGGTCGGTGAGCACCAACAGTTCGTGGTCGTCGCGAATGGTGAGGCCGAGGCCCCGCACAATGGCGTCGAGCCCCGGCCCCTCCGGTGTGCGGAATTGCTCGTCGTCGAGGTCGGCGTCGTGGACCATCGCGGCGATCTCGTGCAGTGCGGGGTCGGTGAGCTCGTATTTCTTGAGGATCATCTCGAACGAGCAGCGGCCCTCATGGTGCCCGAACTCGACGCCGCGCATGTCGAACGGCGTGCCTCCGAGCGCGGCGGCGGATGCGGGGTCGGGCGCGAACGCGAACACCGCGTCCGGGTCAATGAAGCGGCGGATGAGCCAGGCGCACGCGGTGCGATCGATGTGCGGATGCGGTCTAGTGACCCACAGCATCGGCAGCTCCCTCCGAGTTGCGGCGCGCCGCGCCCGCCGCGCGCCGGAGGAGTGCGTCGCCTGCGGCCCGGATCGCCGCCTCCGTCGCGGCGCGCGCCGGGGCGCGAAAGTAGTCGCGCCGCCGCTCGAATCTGAGTGCCCGCTCGAGGCCCGCGAGCTGGCGGCGCGCCTGCTGGATCGCGGTGGCCCGGAGCCGCCGCCGCCGCGCCAGGCGGCCAAGGCCTTCGGCGGACTCGCCGATCGCGGCGTAACGCGCGTCCGCCTCGTCTCGGAATGTCGCGATGATTGCCGCGTCCTGCGCGGGCGCGAAGCTCTGCAGCTCGAAGGTGAGCGCCGTGCCGCCCAGCTCCTCGATCTCCTCGGCGAGCCACTCGAAGGCCTCCCGCGTCCTGGCATCGGCCGGCAAGAGCCAGAGCGTGTCGTGCAGCAGCACGGCGCCGGCTCGCTTGAGCCGCCGCCAGACCGCGAGGCGGAGCCGGCTGGGATCGCTCGGCAGGCGGTAGGAGAGGGCGACCCAAGGGTGCACGACGGCCACAGGAGGGCTGAGTTACGGCCGTGCCGGCGATCGGGTCACCGCCGGTGTCGTCGCCATGATGCGGAGGACCGCGCGGCCGCCCACGTCCTGGAGCGGGAAATAGACCCGATGCGTCACCGGCGCAATGGAGACGGAGTGTGCGTGCGGCATCCGGAGCGAGGCCATCCGGACGAGCGAATCGCCGCGCTCATCGAAGACGGTGACTGGACCGGCCTCCGCCGCGACATAGAGCCGATGCCAGGCAGGGTCGAAGGCGAGCACATCCGGATCATCGCCCACCGGGTGCCGGCCAAGTACCCGCATCGTCCGGAGGTCGACCACCGAGAGCGTCGCGTTGCCCTCGCTCGCGACGACAAGGAGTCGGCGCGCCGCATCGACCGAGAGCCCGTGCGGATGGTGCGCGCCGGTGATGGGGAAGCGGCCCACCACCCGCTCGTCGGTGGGGTCGATGGCGACGACCTCGTTCCGCGTCTGCACGGCCACGAGCACGCAGCCGGAGCCGGGATCGTAGATCGTGTTGCCGGCCTCGCCGCCCAGCGGGATCGTACCGGTGGCGCGGTCCCGGACCGCGTCGATCACCAGCTCGCC
>JAICWE010000010.1 GCA_025934955.1 Gemmatimonadales bacterium
CACCAACCCGGCGGCGGCGCGCACCGAGCCGCTCGCGGTCCGCGCCGTGACGACGACTCTGCAGGCGGCGGGCTGGGCGGTCGAGGTGCTCGCCACCGGCGGTCCCGGCGACGCGCGACGGCTCGCCGAGTATGGCGTGGCGGAAGGCGTGGACATCGTCGCGGTGTTCGGCGGCGACGGCACCACGATGCAGGCCGCGGCCGCGCTGGTCGGCACCGACGTGTCGCTCGGCGTCATCCCGGGCGGCACCGGCAACCTGCTCGCCGGCAATCTGCGCATCCCCGCCGCGCCGGCGCGGGCGGCGCGGGCGCTGGCGCAGGGGCGCGCGCGGCGCTTCGACCTGGGCTGCATGGAGCGGCCCGACGGGTTGCAGTACTTCGCCGTCGCCTGCGGCGCAGGGTACGATGCGCTGGTGATGGCGGGAACGCTGAGCGAGCACAAGCGCCGCTGGGGCATCGGCGCCTACATCGCGACGACGTTCAAGCTGATGGGCGAGCTGCGCAGCAGCACCCACCTGATCACCATCGACGGGGCCGAATACGAGGCGCGCGCCGCGATGGTGCTGGTGGCGAACTGCGGTGAAGTCATCCCGCCGCTGCTCCAGCTCAAGAGCGGCATCGCGCCGGACGACGGGCTGCTCGACGTCGTTGCGGTCCGGGCCGACAGCCTGCCCGAGGCGCTCCGCGCCGTGTGGGATCTGCTGCACGAGGGCACCCGCAACGAGGCGCTGGTGGGCTATGGTCGCGGGCGGGAGGTCCGGGTTGAATCCGAGCCGGTCCAGCCGGTGCAGCTCGACGGCGAGCCCGGCGGCGTCACGCCGTTCGAGGCCCGCGTCATCCCCGGCGCGATCTCGATCGTGGTGCCGTAGCCAAATGAGCCGCGCCCGAGCATTTTGGCGGTGAACCTGGGAGAACCGATGGCCTATTCCGTCCTGCTGATCGATGACGACGTGGACGTACTCCGCGCGATCGGGAGCTACTTCGAGCGCCTCGGCTCCGAGGTCACCCGCGAGCTGAGCGGTGAGGCGGGGCTCGCCACCTACGACCGGATCCGGCCGGAGGTGGTGGTGCTCGATCTCTCGCTGCCCGGCATGAACGGCATGGAAGTGCTGGAGCACCTCCGCGAGCGCGACGCCGCCGTCGTCCTCCTCACGGCTTCGGGAGACCTGGCGACCGCGGTGCGCGCCATGCAGCTCGGCGCCGAGAACTTCCTGGCCAAGCCGGTGGACATGGCGCACCTGGCCGCCGCGGTGGCGCGCGTCGCCGACAAGGTGAAGCTCAAGCGCCAGCGCGATGCCTTGCTGGCGCAGAGCGCGCCGGCCGTGGGGCTCGAGTCGCTGGGCGGGTCGGCCACCATGCAGGAGTTCGCGCAGCAGCTTCGGCTGCTGGCGCAGAGCGAGCGCACCACCGTGCTGCTCCAGGGCGAGAGCGGCAGCGGCAAGGGCTGGGTGGCGCGCATGATCCACGACCTCGGACCGCGCGCACGGGCGCCGTTCGTCGAGGTCAACTGCGCCGGCCTCAATGCCACGTTCCTCGACTCCGAGCTGTTCGGCCACGAGAAGGGCGCCTTTACCGATGCGAAGGAGCGGAAGCAGGGCCTCTTCGAGATCGCCGATCAGGGCACGATCTTCCTCGATGAGATCGGCGACCTGGCGCCGGAGCTCCAGCCGAAGCTGCTGAAGGTGCTCGAGACCAAGACGTTCCGCCGGCTCGGCGGCACCCGCGAGATCACGGTGGACGTGCGGCTCATCGCCGCCACCAACAAGGATCTCGCCGCCGAGGTCGAGGCGGACCGGTTCCGCGAGGACCTGTACTATCGGCTGAGCGTCATGCCGCTCAAGCTGCCGCCGCTGCGCGATCGCTCGCGCGACGACCGGCTCGCGCTGATCACCCGCCTCCTGGGCGAGCTGCGGCGGGAGCTGCCGGAAGGCCCGTCGCACCTGTCGAGCGAGGCGCTGGAGCGGCTGCTCGGTCACCATTGGCCCGGCAACGTGCGGGAGATGCGCAACGCGCTGGAGCGCGCGCTGATTCTCGGGCGGGGCCGACCGGAGCTGAGTGTCGAGCACCTGCCCGGCGAGTTGCGCGCGCGTCCGGGCATCGGCGACCGGCGGCACACGCCGCTCAGTCTCGACGAGCTGGAGCGACAGCACATCGAGCGCACGCTGCGGCACCACGGCGGCAACCGCACCCGCGCCGCCGCCGAGCTCGGCATCTCCCGCGCGACGCTGATCAACAAGATCAAGCGATACGCGATCTCGGCGTGAGCGGACGATGAGCGAGACCCAGGAACGGGATGCCATGACCTGCCGCGCCTGCGGCCGCGAGGAGCGCGCCTCCGAGGGCTATCCCTGCGCCGGCTGCGGGACCTTCATCTGCCTCATCTGCACGTTCCGCGGCGTGACGCATTGCGCCGCCTGTGCGGCGAAGGCGCCGCCCTCGCCGCCCGCCGCCTGAGCTCGCGATGGAGCTGATCGTCACCGCCGCCGTCGCGCCGCTCGTCGCGGCGCCCGCCATCCGCGCCGAGCAGGTGAGCCAGCTCCTGCTCGGTGAGACGGCCGAGCAGGTGGAGCAACATGGCGAGTGGCGCCGCGTGCGCGCCGCGCGCGACGGCTACGAAGGGTGGCTCAACGTCGGCTACGCCATCGAGCGGGAGCCGGAGCAGGCCGCGGCGTGGCGCGATCGGGCGCGCGCCCGGAGCGAGGGTGCGGTGCTCGCGGCCGACGGACACCGGGTGCGGCTGCCGTTGGGCGCCCACGTCGAAGCAACGGCCGATGGCGCGCGCCTGCCCGACGGCCGCGGCGGCGAACTGGTCCAGGGCAGGGTGACGGCGGCCGCGTCGCTCGCGGCGGCGGCGCGGGCCGAGACGCCCGAGTGCTGGGCGCTCACCCGGTTCGAGGGCGCGCCCTACGAATGGGGCGGCATCACCCCGTGGGGCGTGGACTGCTCCGGGCTGGTGCAGGCGACGTTTGCCGCGCGCGGCACCGCGCTGCCCCGCGACTCGTCGCGGCAGGCCGAGGCAGGGGACCCGGCGTCGCTCGATCGGATCGCCCCGGGCGACCTGCTCTTCTTCCAGAGCGAGAGCGGCAGCGCCGCGATCACCCACGTCGCGTTCTACGCCGCCGGCGACGCGCTGGTCCACTCGACGCTGGCGTGCGGCGGCGTGCTGATCGAGTCGTTCGCGCCGGGGAGCCGCGCCGGCGCCCTCCGCGACCGGCTGGTCGCCGCCCGCCGCATGGAGCCCCGCTGACCGCTTCCGCCGCCGTTAGACTTCCGCAGATGAAGCGCACGCTGGTCCTCTTCGACATCGACGGCACCATCCTGCTGACGGCGGGCGCCGGGCGCCGCGCCATTACCGCCGCGCTCACCGAGGCGGTCGGCAGCGCCGACGCCTTCTCCCGCATCCGCTTCGACGGCAAGACCGATCCGCAGATCGTGCGCGAGCTGCTCGCCGCCGCGGGTCACCACGCCGAGCCCGCCGAGGCCGACGTACAGGCGCTCTGCGATCGGTACGTGACGCTGCTCGAGGCGGAGCTCCGGGACCCGCGCAGCACCACGACGCTGATGCCGGGCGTCGCCCCGCTGCTCGAGCGGCTGGAGGCGGACGAGCGGGTGGTGCTCGGGCTGCTCACCGGAAACCTGGCGCGCGGCGCGGCGCTCAAGCTGCGGGCCGCGGGGCTCGATCCGGAGCGGTTCGCGGTCGGCGCCTACGGTTCGGACTCGGGCCACCGGCCGGCGCTGCCGCCGATCGCCGCCGAGCGCGCGGCGCCGCATTTCGGGCGGGTGCCGCGCGGCGCGGAGGTGGTGATCATCGGCGACACGCCGGCCGACGTCGCCTGCGGCTCCTGCATCGAGGCGCGCGCTGTCGCCGTCGCGACTGGCATGTACACCGTCGCCGAGTTGGCCGCGTGCCACCCGCACGCGGTGTTCGCCGACCTGAGCGACACCGACGCGGTGCTCGCCGCGATCCACGACTGACTCGCAATGGCGGACGAGCTCGAGGTCAAGGCGGTGGTGGAGGACGCGGCGGCGCTCCGCGCGCGGCTCGCGGCCGCCGGCGCCGTTGCCGGATTCGCCGGACGCATGGAAGACCGGCGCTACGACCGGGCCGGTGAGCTGACCGCGCGCGACGAGGTGCTCCGCGTGCGCACCCTCTGTCACGGCGACGGGCGGCACGAGGCGCGGGTGAGCTGGAAGGGACCGACCGGGCGGGCGCCCGGCGGCTACAAGAGCCGCGAAGAGATCGAGCTCGCGGCCGAGGGCGCCGAGCCGCCGGGATCGCTGCTCGAGCGCCTCGGCTACGCCGTCATCCACGCGATTGATAGAGAAGTCGAGTACTTCACCCTCGCCGGCGCAACGCTCAGGCTGGAGCGCTATCCCCGCATGGACCTGCTGCTGGAGATCGAGGGTGACGCTGCCGCGATCGAGCGCGCCGTCGCCGCGACCGGCATCCCGCGCGCGGCCTTCACCGCCGACGCGCTTGCCGATTTCGCCGCGCGCTACGACGCGCGCACCGGGCACGCCGCGGTACTCGCGGGCGAGGTCGCGTCCGGCACGGCGGAGCCGCCGCGATGACCCGCCCCGCCATCGCCGCGCCGCTGGTGCCGGAGCTCGGGCCCGCGCTCGGGGAACTGGTAGCGCCGGCCGGGCTCGCCGGATACGCGCACGGCTGGGTGGCGCTCGACGACGTGCGGCTCGGACTGGTGAGCACGCTGTTCGATCTGGCCGGCGCCGCACGCGGGTTCGAGCTCGCGGGCGACTCCGCATCAGCGGTCGCGTCGCTCGGCCGCGCGGCGTGGCTCGGTGCGTGGGAGACCGCGCTCGACGCGACGGCGGCGCGCATCGCGGAAGCGATCGACGCGCGGTTCGCCAACGCCGCCAGCGAAGCGCGGCTCCCGGCCCGACGCCGCACGGCCCTTGCCGTCACCGCCGAGGAGCGCCGCGCGCTCGAAGCGCGACTCGGCGCCGACGCCGCGGGTCTGGTCGCGGCGCTCGATGCGCTGGAAGAAGCCGGCAACGCCGTCACCGCGCGGGGCGACGGCGGACTCGCCGCGTGGCGCGAGGCGCTGCTCGCCGCGGCGCGGCGAATCGAGACGGCGTGGGCCGGACTCGAGCGCGCCGCGCAGGCGGAGGAGGCACGGTGGCGCGGGGCCATCGAGGGCGTGCGCCGCTGGCGCCGGCCGGTGTGGCCGCTCTGGCTCTTCAGCGTACTCCTGGTCGACGGCGCGGCGTATGTGGGGCTGGTGCTCGGCGGGTACCTGCCGGTGCCGGCGCCGCTCGCCGATTTCGCCCGATGGGTCTGGAGCTGGTGACGAGCCGGCGATGAGCGTGCTGGGTGTCGGGATCGACCTGGTGGAGCTCACGCGGGCGGCGAAGCTGCTCGCGCGGAAGGGCGACCACGCGCTCGACCGGCTCCTCACCGACGGTGAGCGCGCCTATCTCGCCGAACGCGCCGATCCGGTGCCGCACTTCGCGGCGCGCCTCGCGGCGAAGGAAGCGGTGTACAAGGCGCTGCAGCTCCTCCCCGGCGGGCGCGAGATCGGCTGGCGCGACATCGAGGTGGTGCGCTCCGACAGCGGTCGGCCGACGATCGCGCTGCACGGCCGCGCGGTGGAAGTCGCGCGCGGCGCCGGTGTCACGATCCACGTCTCGCTCACGCACTCCGAATCGGCCGCCGCCGCGGTCGCCGTGGCGGAGCGGGTGACCCCGTGACCGAGCCGCGCGACAGTCGTCCGGTCTTCCTCGATCCATCGGGCCGCCGCCGCCGCGGGCTGCGCTGGACCGTGATCGCGCTCGGCGTCGCCGCCACCGTGCTGTTCCTCTTCATTGCCAGCGGCGTGATCATCGCGCCGGTGCTCCCCCGCCTCGCGCTCACCCAGACCGCTGCCGATTCGCTGGGCCGCGCGCCGCGGCTGCCGGCGCGGAAGCCGGCTCGCCCGATCTCGCCCCGCGCCGAACGCGAGCGGCTGGCCAGCCGCAAGCGGCTGTTCGAGCAGCTTCGCGACCGCCCGAGCACGCCGTCGCTGCGTTACGCCGAGATGCCGATCGCGCGGCCGCATCAGCGGCCCGACCGGCTGCTCGCCGCGCGGCCGGTGGGCGATCCGATCGTCGCCGGCTTCTACGTGAACTGGGACGACAACTCGCTCGTCTCGCTGCGGCAGCACATCGACGCGCTCGACTGGGTCGTCGCCGAGTGGGGCTTCGTCACCAAGGCGCACGGCGACACGTTGCCGCTCACCTGGAACGTGGACCGGCGGGTGCTCGCGCTCGCCGCGCGCTCCCGCCGGCCGCCGCAGATCTTCGCGCTGGTGACCAACGCGACCCAGGCGGCATTCGATCCGGGCGCGGTCGCGGCACTGCTGTCGCATCCGCTGCAGCGCGCGGCGGCGATCGACTCGATGGTCGCGGTGGTCGAGCGATACGACCTGGCCGGGATCACCATCGACTTCGAGGATCTGCCGGCGACGATTCACCCGCAGCTCCTCGGCTTCCTGCAGCAGCTCGCGACCCGGCTGCACGCGGGCGGACGCTTGCTGACGCAGGCGCTGCCGGTCAACGACCCCGAATGGCCGCTGGCCCGCTACGCGCAGGTGAACGACCGCGTCTTCCTGATGGTCTACGACGAGCACGATCCCTCGGACCCGCCGGGACCGATCGCGAGCCAGCACTGGTTCGACGAGCGGCTCCGCGCGCTGCGTCGGTTGGTGCCTCCGGCCAAGGCGATCGTCGGCGTCGGCGCGTACGGCTATGACTGGTCCGATGCCACCGAGGAAGCGGGCCAGCTCACCTTCCAGGAGACGATGACGCTGGTGCGCGATCACGGCCTCCACCCCGGCATGGATCGCGGCGCCCTCAACCCCACCTTCGCGTTCGACGATCCCGACTCCACCAGCCACATCGTCTGGTACCTCGACGCGCCGACGGCGTACAACCAGATGCGCCGCGCGCTGGCCGCGGGCAGCTCCGGTGTCGGCGTCTGGCGGCTCGGCAGCGAGGATCCGTCGCTCTGGAGCGTGCTCGGCCGCGGCGGCCTCACGCCGACGCCCGCCGCGCTCGATACCATCCGCATCGGCTACGACGTGGAGTTCATCGGCTCGGGCGAGATCCTCCGGATGGTGGCGGAGCCGACGCTCGGCCGACGCGCGCTGACCATCGACGCGAGCGGAACCGTGACCGGAGAGACGGTGCTGCAGACGCCGTCGAGTTACGTGATCCGCCGCTACGGCCGACGCAAGGACGCCGTCGCGCTCACCTTCGATGACGGCCCCGACGGCGACTACACGCCCGCCATCCTCGACACGCTGCGGCAGCGGGGCGTCAAGGCGACGTTCTTCGTCATCGGGGAGAACGCCGAGATCCGGCCCGGCCTGCTCCAGCGCATCGTGCGCGAGGGACACGAGGTCGGGAATCACACCTTCAGTCATCCCAACCTGGCGCTGGTGAGCGCGCAGGCGACGCGGCTGGAGCTGAACGCCACCGAACGGCTGATCGAGGCGGTGCTCAACCGCCGCACCGCCCTCTTCCGCCCGCCGTACTTCGGCGACGCGGAGCCGACGACGTCGGACGAGCTGGTGCCGATCGCAGTCGCGCAGGGGCTGGGCTACATCACCGTCGGTTTGCGGGTGGACCCGGGCGACTGGGAGACGCCGCCGGCCGACACCATCATCCGGCGCACGCTGGACCAGCTCAGCGAGGGCCGCGGCAACGTCGTGCTGCTGCACGACGGCGGCGGCGACCGCAGCAATACCGTCGCGGCGCTCGGCCCGCTGATCGACTCGATCCGCGCGCGCGGCCTCCAGATCACGACGGTGACCGACCTCGCCCACGTGCCGACCGCGCTCGCGATGGCGCCGCTGCCGCCGTCCACCGCGCTGCGCCGCTTCCTCGAGCTGACGTCGTTCTCGCTGGTCGGCTGGTTCGAGCTCGCGCTCCACGCCGTCTTCCTCGTCGCCATGGTGCTGGGCGTCTCCCGCCTCGGCATCATCCTCGGGCTGGCGCTGTGGCAGCGGTTCGCGCCGCGCTTCGGACGGCGCGCCGCCGACGTCGCCTATCACCCGCGGGTGTCGGTCGTGGTGCCGGCGTACCAGGAGGAGCTGGTCGTGGTGCGCACCGTCGAGTCGCTGCTGGCGCAGCAGTACGACGGGCTGGAGGTGGTGGTGGTGGACGACGGCTCGCCCGACCGGACCTACGACGTACTCGAGGCGGCGTTCGGCACCCACCCGCAGGTGCGCGTCCTCCGCAAGCCGAACGGCGGCAAGGCGAGCGCGCTCAACCTCGGACTGGAGTACGCCGCGGGCGACGTGATCGTGGCGCTCGATGCCGACACGCTGTTCCCGCCCGGCACCATCGCCGCGCTGATCCGTCCGCTGGCCGATGCGCGGGTGGGCGCCGTCGCCGGCAACGCCAAGGTCGGCAACCGGGTGAACCTGGTCACTCGCTGGCAGGCGATCGAGTACGTCACCAGCCAGAACATCGACCGCCGCGCCTTCGCCATGCTCAACTGCATCACCGTCGTGCCCGGCGCGATCGGCGCGTGGCGCCGCGATCTCGTGGTCGAGGCCGGCGGCTTCCGCGACGACACGCTGGCCGAGGATCAGGATCTCACGATGACGCTGCTCAAGCGCGGCTGGCGCATCGCCTACGCCGATCGGGCCGTCGCCTACACCGAGGCGCCCGATTCGTTAGGCGCGCTGTCGCGACAGCGCTTCCGCTGGAGCTTCGGCACGCTGCAGTGCGCCTGGAAGCATCGCGACGCGCTCTTCCGCCCGCGGTACGGCACGCTCGGCTTCATCGGCCTGCCGAACATCTGGATCTTCCAGCTGCTCTTCCCGTTCATCTCGCCGGTGGCCGACCTGCTGTTCGTCTGGTCGCTGGTGACGGTGTGGCTCAACAAGGTCGAGCATGGCGCCGAGTACGCGCGGCAGAGCCTGGTGCAGGTGCTGACGTTCTACGTCGCGTTCCTGCTGGTGGACTGGCTCGCGGCGGTCGTCGCGCTCACGATGGAGCGGGGCGAGGAGAAGTGGCTCGCCTGGCTGGTGCTGATCCAGCGGTTCGCCTACCGGCAGGTGATGTATTGGGTGGTGGTGAAGGCGGCGGTGTGGGCGGTGCAGGGGCGGGCGCGCGGCTGGGGGAAGCTCGAGCGGAAGGGCACGGTCGAGCTCAGCCCGTCGTAGTACGCCGGTCGCTGAACCCGTCTTCCAATTGCGACCGTCGCACTCTACTTTCTATCTCAGCCTTCACAAATCGGTTGAGAATGCTTTTCATTGGGGCCGTTGCTTCCATCATTGTAGCAGTCGCTGCGCCCGGTGCACCGGGGCAGACCGACGACCCCGCGCCGATCGCGCGGCGGCTTGCTGCCACTGCGCAGCTCGCCGCGCAGGAGTATCGGGTCGGTGTCGTCGACGGCCGCGTCACCGCACCAAACGAGGTGCAGGAAGCCCGGCTCTTCCTGGCGGAGGCACGCCGGAGCGCGGGCCTGCTGCCGCTCGAAACCGCGCGGGCCGCCACCGAGCAGATCGACGGCCTCCTCCGGCTGGTCTCGGCAACCGCCGCTCCCGACTCGCTCGACGCGCGGGTCCGCACCCTCTCCGCCACGCTTGCCAGGCAGCTCAACATCACGATGGACGAGATCCCGGCCGGCGCGCCGGCGTACGCGCGCGGTGCCGCGATCTACCAGGCCGATTGCGCCAGCTGCCACGGCAACGTCGGTCGGGGGGACGGGCCGGCCGCGCGCTCGCTCTCGCCCCCGCCGGCCAATCTCGCCGACGCGGTGGCGCTCCGGGACGCCTCGCCGCTCGACTTCTACCACCGCGTGACCATCGGTGTCGTCGGCACCTCGATGCCGGCATTCGAGACCCGGCTCAGCGCCGAGGATCGCTGGGCGGTTGCGCTCTACGCCTCGATGCTCCGCCTGCCCGCGCCCGAGGGCGACGTGCCGCCGTCGCTCCGCGCCTTTGCCACCACCGCGCGGCTCTCCGACTCCGCCGTCGCCGACGCGCTCGGTGTTCCGGCGGGAGATGCCCGCGGGGCGGGGCGGGTCGCGGCGGTGCGGAGCTTCGGGAGCGACAGCAGCGCCGGCTCCGCGAGCCTGGTGTTCACCCTCGTGCGTGCCCAGCTCGACAGCGCCTTCACCATGGCCCGCGACGGTCGGGGAGACGCGGCGAGTGCCAAGGCGTTCGACGCGTACATGACCTTCGAGCAGGTCGAGCGCGGTGTACGCGCCAAGAACGACGGGCTCGCCGGCCGCCTCGAATCGGAGTTCGCCTCCCTGCGCAGCCGTGCCGCGGGCGGCGCCACGCCGGCGGAACTGGCGGCGATCCGCAGTGGCTTGGCCGGCGACCTCGAGAACGCCGAGCGCGAGCTGGCGGCACCGCCGTCGCCGCTCAACCTGTTCACCAACTCGTTCGTGCTGCTGGTGCGCGAAGGGCTCGAGGCGATCCTGATCGTCGGCGCGCTGATGACCTTCCTGATGAAGACCGGCGCCTCGCACCGCAAGCGCGACATCCACGTCGGCGTCGGCGCCGCGGTGGCGGCCAGTCTGCTCACCGCCGTGCTGCTCGAGACGCTGATCCAGGTGACGCCGGCCAAGCGCGAGGCGGTCGAAGGCGCCACGATGCTGCTGGCGACGATCGTGCTGTTCTACGTGAGCTATTGGCTGCTCTCGAAGATGGAGGTGGCCAAGTGGACTCAGTTCGTGAAGAGCCGGGTCAACGACGCCGTCACCAGCGGCTCGGCACTCGCGCTCGCGTCGGCGGCGTTCCTCGCGGTGTATCGCGAGGGGTTCGAGACGGTGCTGTTCTACAAGGCGCTGTTCGTCTCGGGCGGGAGCGCGTCGGTGATCCCGGTGTTCGCCGGCATCGCCTGCGGCACGGTGGTGCTGGTCGCGGTGTACGTCGCGATCAACCGCTTCGGCGTGAAGCTTCCGCTCAAGCCGTTCTTCGCCTTCACCGGCGCGTTCCTCTACTACATGGCGTTCGTGTTCGCCGGGAAGGGCGTCGCCGAGCTGCAGGAGGGCGGCCTCATCCCGACGACGGTGCTGCCGTGGGCCGAATCGCTGCGGACGCCGTCGCTCGGCATCTACGCCACGGCGGAGTCGCTGGCGGCGCAGGGCATTCTCGTCGCGCTCTTCCTCGTTGCGCTGGTGTGGACGTTCCTCATTGCGCCGCGGCGGCTCAAGGTGACGCGGGTGATGGTGCCCGAGCCCGCGGCGCTCGCCGAGAGCGCCGGTGCCGGCCCGACGGTGGCGCAGGCGGCGGGCGGCGGCCCGGTCGCCAGCGTCGAGCTGGCGCGCTCGCTCGAGCGCATGGAGGCCGACCTCGCCGAGCTGCGCGCCGAAGTCGAGCGGATGCGCGGCTACGTCGCCGACCCGCGCCGCGGGTCGGCCCGCCCCGGTCGCTGACGTCGGTTCCCGTCGCCGGGGGCGGCCGCTAGCGGCTGCCCCGGGCGACGTAGTATCTTGTCGGCCCCCTCCATACCGCGGCGCCCGCTCCGGCCCTCAAGCCGGCGTGTCATCGCGCCGATTCTTCTCTGGTGACCCTCACGCCACGACGCATCATTGCAGCACTCTCGCTCGCGGGCATGGCCCTCGGCGCGGGCACCTGCGCCGCCCCCAGACGCTACGCCGGGCAGCCGGCCACCTCGCCGACGCTCCGGCTCGCGATCCCCTCGCACCTGCGCAGCTTCGCGCTGCGCGACGGTGGCACGTTCTACGGCGCCCAGTTCGCCGCGCTGGTCTACGAGGGGCTCACCGGCATCGACGACAGCGGCCGGGTGCGTCCGGCGCTGGCTCGAAGCTGGGAGATGGACGCCAGCGGCCGGGTGTACACCTTTCGCCTGCGTGGAGATGCCCGCTTCCAGGACGGTACCCGCGTTCTCGCCGGCGACGTGGTGCGCTCCTGGATGCGCGCCTTCCGCACCGCGGGAAGCGACGAGAACACGCCCTGGATGCTGGACCACATCGCCGGAGCCGACGCGTTCGCCGCGCGGCGGGCCGACAGTCTCGCGGGGGTCCTCGCGCTGGACGACTCGACGCTGCGGGTAACGCTGAAGCAGCCGCTCGCGCCGTTTCCCGCCATGCTCGCGCTGCCGCAGGCGGCGGTGAGCGCCGCCGCCTCGGACGAGCAACATCCGATCGGCAGCGGCCCGTGGCGCTGGGTGCGCGGACTGCCGAGCGACGACGACGTATGGCTTGCGCGCTGGGACGGATACTGGGGCGAGCGGCCGCGGCTCGACTCGCTGGTGCTCCGCTTCGTGCCCGACTCGCTCTCCGCCCGGGCGCTCGAGGCCGGCGCCGTGGACTACAGCATCGAGGCGACGATGCACGATCCGGCGAGCCTCGCCGCGCGCGAAGACCTCGGCTTTCTCTCTTCGGAGCCGATCGGGCTGAAGCGGATCCTGATCAACCTCCGCTCGCCGGCGCTGACCGACGTGCGGGTGCGCCGGGCGCTCTGCCTCGCGCTCGACGTGCCGGCGATGCAGCAGGCGCTCACCGAGGAGCAGGACGTGCGGGCCAGCGGGGCGATCCCACCCGGCTGGAGCGGCGCCGATCCCGATCTCCAGCCCTACGCGTATCAACCCGAGCGGGCGCGCCGGCTGCTCGCCGAGGCGCGCGTTCCCAGCGACCGAGTCCTCCAGCTGTGGTACTCGTCCGAGGGCGAGGATCGTGGGGACGACCGGCTCGCGGTGCTCGCCGCCCAGTATTTCGGTGCGGTCGGCCTGCGGGTCGAGGTGCACGCCACGCGAGATCCGGAGGCGAAGCTGTTGAGCGGCGAGGCGGACCTGGTGGTCCGGGGCTGGTATCCCGACTACCGTGACGCCGACGCCTATCTCTATCCCATGTTCAGCGCGAGAGCGGCCGGCACGTGGTCCAACGCCGGGGCGTTCAGCGATTCGATCGCGGAGCGGTTGATCGAGGCATCCCGCGCCGAGCGGGATCCGGCGCGCCGCGCCGAGCTGCTCTCCGAGGCCAACGCGCGGATCGCGGATCAGGCCGCGAACATCTTCCTCTGGTTCACCCGCTCGACCGCGGCGTACTCGCTTCGTCTGACCAACGTCCCGGTCGCGCCGTTCACGCCCCGCTTCATCTCGACCGCACTCGCCAGCCGGGCGCCCCGCTGAATCCGCTGCACCTGTTCGAGGGCCTGCCCGGCGATCTCTGGCTGCCGCTCGGCTTGTCGATGGCCGGCCCGGTGCTGTGGAACCTGCTC
Organism: Gemmatimonadales bacterium; assembly: GCA_025934955.1. Classification (GTDB taxonomy): domain Bacteria; phylum Gemmatimonadota; class Gemmatimonadetes; order Gemmatimonadales; family GWC2-71-9. The sequence goes on from JAICWE010000010.1 coordinate 13,202, forward strand.
GCGCTGCCGCGCCCGCGCGGGGGGCGGGCGTCGCGCGGCATCGCGGCCGTGCTCGCCGCGCGGGGGATTCTCCTGCTCGGCGTCGGCTTCGCGCTGATGAACGGGCTGGCGACCGGGTCGGTGATCCATACCGGCCTGCGCGAGCTCGAGGGCCAGTATCTCCGTCCCACCGTGCGGTTCGCCCAGCAGCTCTCGGCCGATGTCGCCGCCCGCCACGGTCCGGCGGATTCGGTGGAGGTACGGCGGCAGCTCGCGCTGCTCTCGGCGCGACAGCCGGACGTCGGCTTCTTCGCGGTGACGTGGCGCGACTGCGCCCGGGCCTGCGACGTCGTCGTGAGCGAGCCGGCCTTTGCCGCGTCCGCCGCGCACTGGGTGCACCGGCATCGGAGCAGCGAAGGGCTGGTCGGGCGCGAGACGGTGAGCCTCGCGGGGGAGACGTATCTGGCGATCGCCGCCGCGCTGCGCGATCCGGAGGGCAAGCCACTCGGCCGCCTGACGATGGCGGTGGACGCGGGGCGGGTCACCGACCAGGCCCGCACCACAGCGTGGCTCCTCGCAGGGCTCGCCTACGCGATGCTGCTCGTCGCCGGCTGGTGGTCCCGCCGGATGCTGGAGGCGTCGGTGGCCGATCGCATTCGGCTCCTGATCGACACGCTGGAGCGGCCCGGGGCACCGCTCAGCGCGCACGCGATGCCGGTCCGCGACGAGCTCGGCGAGCTGGCGGAGAACCTCGAGGCGCACATGGAGCGCTCGCTCGAGCGGCTCCGCGAGAGCGAGGAGCGCTACCGCCGGCTGGTCGAGTTCTCCCCCGATGCGATCCTGGTGCACGCCGACGGGCGCGTGCTGTACGTGAACGGCGCGGGCGTGCGCCTCTGCGGCGCGCGCTCCGCTGCGGAGCTCAATGGCGCGGCGGTCGAGCAGGTCGTCCGGCTCGGCGCGCCGAGCGGCACGGCGACCCCGCCGCCGCTGCCCGGCGAGACGCCCGGGGCGCCCCCGGTGCGCGAAGGCCGGCTGCACCGCGCCGACGGGAGCGTGGTGGACGTGGAGGTGTCGGAGATTCCGCTGACATACGAGGGCGGGCACGCGGTGCAGGCGGTGATCCGCGACGTGAGCGACCGGAAGCGCGCCGAAGAGGCGCTCCGCCACTCGGAAGCGACGTACCGCGCCCTGGTGGAGCACGCCAGTTACGGCATGTTCCGATCGGATGACGGGCGCCGCTTCCGCGCGGTGAACCCCGCGCTGGTCCAGATGCTGGGCTACGACTCCGCCGACGAGCTGCTCCATCGCGACCTCGCGCAGCACGTGTACCTGGAGCCGGACCAGCGGAGCGCGCTGGTCGCGCGGTTCCGCGAGACCCGTGGCATCCACACGGTCGAGGCCGACTGGCGGAAGCGGGACGGCACGCCGATCGTCGTGCGTCTCACGGGCCAGGCCATTCGCGACGCAGCGGGCAGCTTCGTCGCGTTCGAGATGATGGTGGAGGACGTCACCGAGCGGCGCGTCCTCGAGGCGCAGCTTCGTCAGGCCCAGAAAATGGAAGCGGTGGGCCGGCTGACCGGCGGCGTCGCCCACGATTTCAACAACCTGCTCACCGTCATCGCGGCCAACGCGGAGCTGGTGCGGACGGCGCTCCCGCCCGACGCCGCGAACGCGCGCGCCGAGCTCGATGAGCTTCAGGCGGCGAGCCGGCGCGGCGCCGCGCTGGTGCGGAAGCTCCTCGCCTTCAGCCGGGCCGAGAAGCTGGAGCGGCGGCCGGTGCGCGTGGGCGCGCTGCTGGGCGAGGTGTCGTACATGCTCCGGCGCATCCTGCCCGAGCACATCGAAGTCCGATTGCCGACCGCACCCGAGGCGGCGACGGTGCTGGCCGATACCGGCGCGATCGAGCAGGTGCTGCTCAACCTTGCGACCAACGCGCGCGACGCGATGCCCGATGGGGGCGTGCTGGAGATCGCCAGCGGCTCGCGCATGGTGGACGCCGCGTACTGCACGGCGCAGGGGTGGGGTGCGCCGGGGTGCTATGTCGTCCTCACGGTGCGGGACAGCGGCCTCGGAATGGACGACATCACCCGGGCCCGGATGTTCGAGCCGTTCTTCACCACCAAGGCGCCGGAGTCGGGCACCGGGCTCGGCATGAGTATCGTGTACGGACTCATGCGGCTGCACTTCGGGTTCGTCGAGGTCGAGAGCGCGGTGGGCCGCGGCACGATGGTGACGCTGCTGCTGCCGGCGGTCGCCGAGGCGGCGCCGGACGGCCCGGCGGAGTGCGCGACGCCGCTCGGCTGCGGCGGCGGCGAGCTGATCCTGCTGGTCGAGGACGAGGAGTCCATCCGCCGGGCCACCCGCAAGATCCTCGAGCGCCACGGCTATCGGGTGCTGCTCGCGGCGAACGGTGAGGAGGCGCTCGAGCTGATCCGCGGCGGCGCGGACGCGCATCCGCACGCGATCGATCTCGTCATCTCCGACATGATGATGCCGAAGCTGGGCGGCGCCGGGCTGTTCGAGGCGCTTCGGGCGGAGGGCTGGCTCCGGCCGTTCCTCTTCATCAGCGGCTACTCGACCGACATCGCCGAGCTGGGCGACCTCGGGGGAACAGCCGTATTCCTCCACAAGCCCTGGGAGCTGCGGCAACTGGTGGAGAAGGTGCGCGAGACGCTCGACGCGGCGGTGAGCCGGAGCTGACCGGCGGAAACGACGAGCGGCCCGTCCGACTGGACGGGCCGCTCGCGTTGAAGAGGTGGTAGATCGCCCCCTGAGTATACGGAGACGGGCCGATGTGCCCGCTCCACCCTTCTTCGACCTACCACTTTTCCGTTGAAGCCGTGGACTTCGACGGTGCCCTCCATTGGCAAGGTGAATGCCACTCGCGCGTGAACCCGCAAACGATGCGTGAGTCGAGACATGAGGCGAAACGGCCCGATGGCGATCGATGCCGTCGGGCCGTCTACGTTCTTGACGCTTTTTCGCTCGCGCGGGAAAGTCGTTCGCGCGCGCCGAGTTGAGTCGCTGACGAGGAATTACGCGGGTGTGAGGGAATCGGGCGGACGGAGGTATGGACCCGGCGGCACGTCGGGTCCCGATGACCAGCGAGCGAGCAGTATCGCCCCGATGATGACGAGCAGCACGCTGGTGAGCTGCGCGATGGTGAACGGTCCGAGGAAGCGGTCGTCCTTGGCGCGGAGGATCTCGACCAGGAAACGCTCGGCGCCGGCGAAGACGAGATAGAGGCCGAACAGCCAGCCGATCGGCCGCCCGTTCCTCCGCAGCGCCCACAGCACCGCGAACGCGACCAGCATGATGGCGGTTTCGTAGATCTGCGTCGGATGCACGGCCAGCACCGTTGCGGGGTCGATTCCCGGCGGCACGTGCACGTGGAACGCGATCAGGTTTCCCGCCGTCGACGGCGGCAGTCCCTCGGGAAACTTCACGCCCCATGGCAGCGTCGTCGGCCCGCCGTAGTCGTCGTTCACCAGGAAGCAGCCCACCCGTCCGAGCGCGTACGCCGCCGCGAGGGCCGGGGCGCAGATCTGCATCGTCCACCGAGCCGGCACTCGCAGCCGCCAGCCGTTGAGCACGACGCCGAGCGCGCCGCCGAGAAAGCCGCCGTACCAGACGAGGCCGCCGCGGGAGAAGAGCGCGCCGGGGTCGCCGGTGAGTGCCACGTACCAGAGCTTGGCGCCGATGATGCCGCCGACCACCGCCGCCACCACGATGTCCTGCGAGTACTCCTCGCGCAGCCCGCGCCGCCTGAGCTCGAGCGCGATGAGCCATCCGCCGGCGACGAACGCGACCATCATCATGATGCCGTAGCCGGTGATCTCCAGCGAGCCGAGGTGCACCTTGAACGGGTAGACCGTCATGCGGCGGTTCCGGAGGTGAGAGGGAGAAGACCGGGAATCGGCAGATCGTCGCGCGGCTCGAGGTCCCAGCCGCTCCGCTCACCGCGCCCGAGGTGCCAGGCGCCGGCGGCGGCGATCATCGCGGCGTTGTCGGTGTTGAGCCGGGGCGACGCGACGCTGACCCGTGCGGCGCCGGCGAGCCGCTCGCGAAGCCGCGCGGCGAGCGCGCGGTTACACGCCACGCCGCCGCCGAGCAGCGCCGTCGTGTACCCGAGCCGCTCGACGGCGTGGGCGGTCTTCTCGACCAGCACGTCGAGCGCGGCGTCCTGAAAGCTGCGGGCGAGGTCGGCGCGATCCGCGGCGAGATCGGTGCTCGCGCGGACGGCGCGGAGCACCGCCGTCTTGAGTCCGCTGAACGAGAAGGCGTATCGTCTCGGCCCGGGACGCTCGAGCTCCTGGAGCAACGGCCGCGGGAAGCGGAACCGCGGGCGCCCCCCCGCCGCGAGCCGCTCGATCGCCGGGCCGCCTGGGTAACCCAGCTCCAGCAGCGTGGCGACCTTGTCGAACGCCTCGCCGGCGGCGTCGTCGAGGGTGGCGCCGAGCAGGCGGTACGTTCCCCACGCCGGCACGTCGAGCAGCATCGTGTGGCCGCCGCTCACCAGCAACGCGACGAACGGCGGCGCGAGATCGCGGTCTTCCAGCGTCGGCGCGAACAGATGCCCTTCGAGGTGGTTCACGCCGACCAGCGGCCGCTCGAGCGCAAAGGCGAGCGTCTTGCCGTACATCAGCCCGACCAGCAGCGCCCCGACGAGACCGGGCCCGGCGGTGACGGCGACGCCATCGATCGCGTTCATCTCCAGGCCGGCGTCGGCGAGCGCTTGCGCGGTCACGCCGGAAATCGCCTGCACGTGGGCGCGGCTCGCCAGCTCGGGGACTACGCCGCCGAAGATGCGATGCACGTCCTGCGAAAGAATGACGAGGCCTTCCACCGACGCACGGCCCGAATCGACCGTGACGACGGCCGCGGACGTCTCGTCGCAGGAGCTCTCAATCCCGAGCACGCGCACCGGGCCGCTCAGCTCCCCGCCGCCTCGAGCAGCCGTTCGATCTGGCCCCGGTTGGCCGCGGAGTTCCAGTCGTGCGCGCCGATGACCCGCTTGACGATGACGCCGCTCTTGTCGAGCAGGAAGCTCTCGGGCACGCCGGTGGTGCGGTAGAGCTGCTGGATCCTTCCGCTCTGGTCGTGCAGCACGTCGAAGGTGAGGCCGTACTGCTGCACGAACTTCCGCACCTCGTCGGCACTGCCCTCGTCCACGCTCACCGCCGCGATCTCGAAGCCGCGATTCTTGAGCGCCGCATAGGCCTCCTGCATCGCCGGCATCTCGGTACGGCAGGGGACGCACCACGTCGCCCAGATGTTCACCAGCGTGACCTTGCCGTCGTAGCGCGGCCGGAGCGACACCGAGTCGCCGGTGGCGAGATCCACCGCGCGGAAATCGGGCGCGCGCTTCCCCGGCTCCGCGCCTTCCGGCACGCCGCGCAGCGCGAGCGCGATCGCCCCCGCGATGAGGCCCAGCACGATGCCGCCCACGACGACCCACTGCTTCGACATATGGCAGATCCGCTCAGACGAGAGTGAGGCAGCGCCGCTTGAGCTCGTGCACCGCGGCGGCCGGATCCGGCTCGCCGAACACCGCGGTGCCGGCGACGAAGCTGTCGGCGCCGGCGCGATACGCGTCGGCGATCGTCGCCGTCGTGATGCCGCCGTCCACCTCGAGCGCCGCGCGCGACGCCACGCGATCCAGCAGCGCCCGCACCCGGCGGATCTTCTCGGTGGCGCTCGGCAGGTAGTTCTGTCCCCCGTACCCGGGATTGACCGACATCACCAGCACCAGGTCCACGTCGGCGACGACTTCCTCGAGATGGGCGAGCGGCGTCGCCGGATTGAGCGCCAGGCCCGCGAGCATGCCGCGCTCCCGCACCGCGGCGAGGTGCCGCTGCACGTGCACCGTCGCCTCGGGGTGGAAGGTGAACACCGCCGCGCCGGCGTCGGCGTACTCCGCGATGTAGTGCTCGGGGTGCTGCACCATCAGGTGGACGTCGAGCGGGCGGTCGGTAATCCTGCGGAGCGCGCGGATGATCGGCGTCCCGAACGTCAGCGACGGCACGAAGTGCCCGTCCATCACGTCGACGTGGATCCACTCGGCGCCGCCCGCGACGGCGGCCGTCACCTGCTCCCCGAGCCGGCCGAGATCGCAGGCGAGCACGCTCGCCGCTATGCGCGCACCGGTCACCGTGTCACCACCAGCGCGATGGCCGCGCCCGGCTCGCGAGCGGCACCGGCGCCCGGACGCGTCGCCATGACCACGCCGGTTTCGTTGACGCCCGGGGCCGGATCCACCGAGTCCACCGCACCGACCTTGAACCCGGCGGCCTGGAGCACGCGCGTCGCCTGCGAGGCGGCGAAGCCGGTCACGTCGGGGACGGGCGTCTGCGGCGGGCCGCTGCTGACGGTGAGCTGGATGACGCTGCCCTCCGGCGCGATGGTGCCCGGTGCCGGATCCTGGCTGATGACCGCACCGCGCGGGAGCGTCGGATGCGGCCGGTCGCCCGTGGTCTGGGTTCGGAGGTGGAGTGCCTCGAGCTTGGCTGTCGCGTCCTTCTGCGAAAGCTCGAGCACCCGCGGCACCGCGTGGTCCGCGGAGAAGAGCCGCTTGGGGGCGAGCCAGAGGTAGGCGACCCCGTAGCCCACGATGAAGACGCCGAGCAGCAATGCTACGTCGCGCACCAGCCGGCGGCCGCGAACGGTCGAGAAGAAGCCGGGCTCGGTGTGCCGCCGGGTCCGCACGCGCGCTCAGTCCCGGGCGCGGCGGCGGAGCCGCGCGGCATAGGCGCCGTCGGTGCCGTGCTGCTGCGGCAGGATCATCAGGTCTCCCTCGGGCGACAGGAGCGCCGCGGGAAAGGCGTCGTTGGGCTCGCGCACGAACTCGGGATGGCTCGCGAGGAACGCGTCCACACAGCGCGCGTTCTCCTCGGGCTCGAGCGAGCAGGTGGCGTAAACTAACAACCCCCGGTCGGCGACGGTGTCGGCCGCGGCATCGAGGAGCACGCGCTGGCGGGCCGCCAGCTCCGCGAGCGCGGTTTCGCTCGCGCGCCAGCGGGCGTCGGGGTGCCGCGCGAAGGTGCCGGTGCCGAGGCAGGGCGCGTCCAGCAGCACGACCTCGGCGTGGCGGATCGGCGGACGCGCGGCGTCGGCGACCACCGCCAGCTCGCGTCCGCTTCCGGCGCGGCGCAGGTTCTCGGCGAGTCGCGCGGTGCGCCGGGGGCTCACGTCGGCGGCAATGACGCGGCGCGCGCTCCGGCCCAGCGCGATCGTCTTCCCGCCGGGCGCGGCGCAGGCGTCGTAGACCAGCGCGCCGGCCGGCACGTCGGCGTACCACGGCACCAGCGCCTGCGCCGGATCCTGCACGATGAAATCGCCTTCGGCGTAGCCGGGCAGCTCCTCGGGCCGGCGGCGGTCGGTGACGAGTCCGCCGCCGAACGGCGACGACTCGACGCTGATTCCGGCGGCCCGCCAGCGCCGCACGAGCGCGTCCTGGCTCGCGCGAGCGGGCTGGAGCACCAGCCGCGGTGGTTGGTTGTTCCAGCGGAGCAACCGCTCCGTCTCCGCCAGGCCGTAGCGCTCGACCCACCGCTCCACCAGCCAGCGCGGGTGTGATTCGCGCTCGGCGAGTGCGTCGATCGGATCGGCGCTGTCGCCCGCCTCCGGCGCGCGCTCACGCCGCTCGCGGGAGACGGCGCGGAGGACCGCGTTCACGAAGCCGGTGACACGCGTGCCGCCGACCTCGCGGGCCAGCCGCACCGAGGTATCCACCGCGGCGTGCGGCGGCACCCGGTCGAGTGCGGTGAGCTGGTAGACGCCGAGCCGGAGGAGATCGTGGAGCGGGGCGGGGACGTGATCGAGCCCGCGACTGACCCGTGGCGCCAGCAGCGCGTCCAGCGCACGCTGTCTCCGCAGTACGCCGGCGGCAAGCTCGTGCGCCAGCCGGCGGTCCGCCTCGCCGAGCTTCATCACCGCTGCATCGCGCGCGGAATCGAACGGCATCCCGCGTCGCACCCCTTCCAGTATCCGCAGCGCCGCCCTGCGCGGAGCCAGGCCGTCGGTGCTCATGCGTGCGGGATGGAGCGGCGCCCGCGCATCACGAGGGCAGCATGCCCCGCGTCGGGCTCGAGGGTACGGCGGTTTCCCGGCGCGGCATGCGGCCGGCGAGGTACGCCATGCGACCGGCCTCGACCGCGCGCCGCATCGCGCCCGCCATCGTCACCGGATCCGCCGCTTCGGCGAGCGCGGTGTTCATCAGGATCCCGTCCACGCCCTGCTCCATCGTCAGGCAGGCGTCGGACGCGGTGCCGACGCCCGCGTCCACGATCACCGGCACCTGCAGCCGCCGCTTGATGGTGCGGATGGAGTACGGGTTGAGCAGCCCGAGCCCGCTGCCGATCGGCGAGGCGAGCGGCATCACCGCCGCGGCGCCGGCTTCCTCCAGCCGAAGCGCGGTGATGAGGTCGTCGTTGGTGTACGCCAGGACCTTGAACCCGTCGCGCGCCAGGGTGCGCGTCGCCAGCAGCAGCCCGTCGGCGTCCGGCAGCAACGTCTCCTTGTCGCCGATCACCTCGAGCTTCACGAAGTCGTTGAACCCGGCCTCGCGCGCCAGGCGCGCGTAGCGGATCGCGTCCTCGGCGGTGTAGCAGCCGGCGGTGTTGGCCAGCAGGAAGTAGCGCGACGGGTCGAGGTGATGGAGGATGCTCTCCTCCTTGCGCCGGTCGAGATCGACCCGCCGCACCGCCACGGTGACGACCTCCGCGCCGGACGCATCCAGGGCGCGAATCATGTCGTCGTTGCTGCGGTACTTCCCGGTGCCGGCCAGGAGTCGCGAGCGGAAGCTGCGACCCGCGATGGTGAGCGGCGCGTCCTGCGCGAGCGCGGTGGGCTCGAGTGTGGTGGTCATGGGCGATCAGCCTCCTCCGACGAAGTGCACCAGCTCGACTTCGTCGCCTTCGCCGAGCGGCGTGGTGGCGAGTGCCGGCCGGCGCACGATGACGCGGTTGTGCTCGACCACGACGGTGCGCGGGTCGAGCGCCAGCTGTTCCAGCAGCGCGGCGAGCGTGGCGGACGCCGGGACGCGCCGCGCCTCGCCGTTCACCACGATGGCGATCTGGCTCGGGGCGTCAGGCATCGGCGCTCCACGGCGCGAGCAGCGCGAGCGCCGCCGCGGCCGGGTCCGCGGCATCCCAGAGTGCGGTGATCGCCGCGACGCCCCACGCTCCCGCGTCGCGCAATTCGTGCGCGCGCTCGGCGGTCACGCCGCCGACGGCGATCACCGGCAGTCCGGTCGCCGCCGCGGCTTCCACCAGGGCCGGGCCGGTTGGCGCGCGGCCGGGATGCGAGGCCGTCTCGTACACGGCGCCCGCGATCAGGTAGTCGGCATCCTCGTCGCGCGCGGCTTTCGCCTCGGCCGCGCTGTGTACCGAGCGACCGATCCAGCCATCGAACACTTGCCGCGCATCGGCCGGCGGGAGATCGCCGCTGCCGAGCTGCACGCCGTGCGCGCCTGCGATCGCGGCGACGTCGGCGCGCGCGCTGACGAACAGCGCCGCCTCGGGCGGGCGCGCCAGGGCGCCGAGCCGCTCGGCAAAGGCGAGGAGGAGCGCACCACTCGCGGCGCGATCGCGCGCGTGAAGCGCGACCGCCGGCCCCGCCGCCGCGATCGCGGCGGCGCGGATGCCGAGATCGTCGCGGGTGCGCACCGCCGAGTCGGTCAGCGCGTGCAGCCGCGGCAACGGGCGACGCACCGTCCGCGCGATCATCCGAACCGCGCACCCACGGTGACGCCGCGCCCATTGACCCACGAGCGCACCGGTATCCGCCGCCCGCCCGCGGGCTGCACCTCGCGCAGCTCCACCGCGCCGTCCGCCGCGGCGACGACCAGCGTGTCGCCCGCGGCCAGCACGGTCCCCGCGTCGCCGCGCGCCGGCACCGGCCGCGCGCCGAAGAGCTTCACCTCGCGATCGTCTAGCCGGGTCCACGCGCCCGGCGCGGGATCGAACGCGCGGACCCGCCGCGACACCGCGTCGGCCTCCGCCTCCCAGCCGATGCGGGTGATCGCGCGGTCGATCTTCGGCGCGTAGGTCGCCGCGGCATCGTCCTGCCGCGCGGGCCGCACGGCGTCGGCCGCGATCAGCGAAACGGCGTCGGCCAGCGTCTCGGCGCCGAGCTGCGCCAGCCGGGTCGTGAGGGTGCCGCCGGTATCGCTGCCGCGGATCGGCGTCTCCACCCGGTGCAGCATCGGGCCGGCGTCGAGTCCCGGCTCCATCTGCATGATGGTGACGCCGGCGACGGTGTCGCCCTGGAGGATGGCGTGCTGGATGGGCGCCGCGCCGCGGTGGCGCGGCAGCAGCGACGCGTGCAGGTTGATCATGCCGCGGGGCGGCGTCTCCAGAATCGCGAGCCGCAGGATGTGGCCGTACGCGACCACGACGCCGAGCTCGGCGTCGAGGCGGCGGAGCGAGGCGGCGAAGAGATCGCCCGCGGGGCGATCGGGCTGGAGAACGGGGATGTCGTTGGCGATCGCTTCCGTCTTGACCGGCGGCGGCGCCAGCCGGGTGCGGGAGCGGCCGTGCGGACGGTCCGGCTGGGTGACGACGCCGACGATCTCGTGTCCCTCGCGCAGCAGCGCGCGCAGGCTGGGCACCGCGAACTCCGGCGTGCCGAAGAAGACGATCCGCATCAGCCCGACCGCGACGTCTCCGGCTCCACGTCCTTGAGGTAGCTCGGGTCGTCCTTGTGCTCCTTGCGCCAGCGGGCGAGCAGCATCTGGCGGCGGAGCGGACTCAGATGATCGAGGAACAGGATGCCGTCGAGGTGGTCGAGCTCGTGCTGGATGGCGCGTGCGATGAGCCCGCCGACCTCCTTCCGGAACGGCCGTCCCTCGCGATCGAGCGCCTCGAGTACGACGCGCTCGGGGCGGGCCACATCGCCGAACACGTCGGGGATCGAGAGACAGCCCTCCTCCGCCGTGGCGCGGCCTTCGGTGGTGACCAGCACCGGATTCACCATGGCGAACCGTTCACCGTCGGCGTCGATCACCGCGACCCGCTGCGCCACGCCGACCTGGTTCGCCGCCAGCCCGACGCCCTTCGCCGCGTCCATCGTTTCGAACATGTCGTCAATCAGGCGCTGCGTCTCCGGGTCCACGCCGGCCAGCTCGGGGCTTCGCTGCCGGAGCACCGGCGACCCGAGGAGGTGCAGCTTCAGCAAGCTCATCCCTGCGCCGCTCCCGGCGCCATCGAGGCCCCGACCCGGATGATGCGCGAGCGCTCCACCACGATCGTCGCGGTGCCGCTCTCGATCGTCACCCGGGTCTCGTTCAGCTCCTTGGCCTCCTTGATGTCCTTCACCTTGCCGACGATGCCGCCGGCCGTCATCACTTCGTCGCCCTTCTTGAGCGCGCTGAGCAGCTGGGCGTGCTTCTTCCGCTGCTGCGACTGGGGCCGCAGGATGAGGAAGTAGAACACCAGGCCGATCGCGGCGATCTGGAGGATCAGCACCGAGAAGCCGGAGCCGCCGGGGCCGCCGCCGGCGGGAGCGATGAACAGGAGAGGTGTGATCACGGCGCTCCTCGCGCATGGTGGCGCCGGAGCCAGTCGCGGCTCCAGCTGTCGTAGGTGCCGGCGTCGATGTGGGCGCGGGCCTGCTCGCCCAGCCGCACCAGGAAGCGAACGTTATGGATCGAGACCAGCCGCAGTCCCAGGATCTCCTCGACCACGAAGAGGTGCCGCAGGTACCCGCGCGGAAACGTGGTGCAGGTCTCGCAGTCGCACTCGGGGTCGAGCGGCGCGTCGCTCAGGCGATTCGTCGCCCCGCGGACGTTGACGCGGCCGTCCGCGACCCATGCGGTGCCGTGCCGCCCGTTGCGCGTCGCGGCGACGCAGTCGAACAGATCCACGCCACGCGCGATGCCCTCCAGCAGGTCGGCCGGAAAGCCCACGCCCATAAGATAACGGGGAATGTTGCGCGGCAGGCGCGGCTCGAGATCGTCGAGGACGCGGTGCATCACCGGCTTCGGCTCGCCGACGGAGAGCCCGCCGATGGCGACGCCGGTCCACGATCCGCGCGCCAGAATGCCGTCGAGCGACGCGCGGCGGAGATCGTCGTGCGTGCCGCCCTGCACGATGGGCCAGAGTGTCTGCGGCGATGCGCCCGGCGCCTCGGCCGCGAGCTCGTGGTGCCGGTCGCGGCAGCGCGCAAGCCAGCGGAGTGAGCGCTCCATTCCCTCGCGCGCCAGCTCCCAGCTCGCCTGGCCCGGCACGACGTGGTCGAACTGCATCGCGACGTCGGCGCCGAGGGCCCACTGGATCTCGACCGACTTCTCCGGCGTGATGCGCCGGAGCGATCCGTCGACGTGGCTGGTGAACTCGACGCCTTCCTCCTCGATGCGGCGGAGCCCTTCGAGCGAGAAGACCTGAAAGCCGCCGGAGTCGGTGAGCATCGGGCCGTCCCAGCGGGTGAAGCGCTGGATGCCGCCGAGCGCCTGCACCACGCCTTCGCCGGGGCGGAGGTGGAGGTGATAGGTGTTGCCCAGCACGATCTGTCCGCCGGCGCGGCGCACCTCGGCCGGATGGAGGCCGCGCACCGCGCCGTGCGTGCCGACCGGCATGAAGGCCGGCGTGCGCACCGCGCCGTGCGGGAGGATCAGCGTCCCCGCGCGGGCGGCGCCGTCGGTGGCATCGAGCGTGAAGGTGAACATGCGGCGCGAAATGTAGCGCCGCGCGGCTCACGGTCCGCGGGTGAGTCGTTCGAACCGCGGGTCGCTGCGGAGCGGGTCCCGGGTGCGGTCAACGCGGAGCCAGCCGGGAGTGATGAAGTACGGCGTGCGCAGGAGCGAGTCGAGCTTCGCAATCGCGCCGGCGCGGTCGCCCGAGAACATCGCGACGCGCGCGGCGAGGTGCTCGAAGTACGGCACCTCGATCGTGTTGGCGCCTGCCCGTCGGCGGAGCGCGACACCGATCACGACGCCGACGATGACGGCGGCAGCGAGCGCTGCGACGAGAGCGGTCCTGCGGCGGTTGCGTCCTGCGGCAGATCGCGTGACCGGCACCGCGGGACGGATGCGCGCGGCGCTCGGCACCGCGCCGCTGAACCGCTTGGCCAGAATCGCCTGCGGGTTCGGCCCGGTGAATGGCGTCTCGCCGGTGAGCATCTCGTAGAGCACGCAGCCCAGACTGTACACGTCGCTGCGGGGCCCGACCTGCCGCTCGCCGCTCGCCTGCTCCGGGCTCATGTACGCCGGCGTCCAGTGAGGATGTGGGGATGCTGCAGTCGGGCGGCGAGCCGGTTGTGCTTGCGGTCGCGGGCCAGGTACACCGTCGCCATGCCGCCACGCCCCAGCTCCCGCTCGAGCGCGTACGACTCGGGCAGTTCGATTCCGACGGGGCGCGGAGGCTCGGTCACGGGTCACCGGTGGAGGGAACCTGGTCCCAGGATACCGAGCGGAGCGGCGCTCGTCCACCATCGGTCCGCCGCTCGCACATCGGCTCAGCGCACCGCGGCCAGGATGCGGTCGATCTGCCGCCGGTGCACCAGGTCGTGCCCGCCAAGGAGCCGCAGCATCTGCGGCAGGCTCTCGCGGCCGCGCTCGCTGTGCATCCCCGCCCGCGCGAGCTGCGCCGGCGTGAGCGAGCGCCAGAGCGCCAGGTTGGCGGCGCGCATCACGCGAAGCTGCGCCAACGCCGTCTCCAGCCGCACGTTCCGGTAGTGCCCCTCGCGCGCCCAGATGTCCTGGTCGTAGCCGACGATCGGCGCGCCGTCCCGCTCGAGGATGACGCCGGTGCGGTAGCGGTAGATGACCTCGACGTCGGCGAGATGCTGGACCACCGCGATCACCGACCACTTGCCGGGGGCCTCGGGCCGGCGGAGCGTCGCGTCGTCGAGCTCGCGCACCCGCGACTCCACCCAGCCGGGCAGCTCCTCCATCACGCTGAGCGGATCGCGCTCGCCGAGGAGATCGAGCAGGCTGCGGATGTACTCCTGCGGTGCGGCGGCGGCATCGGGGATCGTGGTCGGCTGGGTCATCGGCGCTCCGGTGAGGTCAGAGGATCAGCATCGCATCGCCGTACGAATAGAAGCGGTATCGCGCCGCCACCGCATGTCGGTACGCCGCCATCGTGAGCTCATGACCGGCGAACGCGGCGACCAGCATCAGCAGCGTGGAGCGGGGCAGGTGAAAGTTGGTCAGCAGCCGGTCCACGACGCGGAAACGATGGCCCGGCGTGATGAACAGCGCCGTCTCGCCCGGCCCGGCGCGCACGCCGTCGCCGTCGGCCGCGCTCTCGAGGGCGCGGACCACCGTCGTTCCCACCGCCCAGACGCGCGCGCCGCGGGCACGGGTGTCCACGATCGCCTCCGACAGGGCCGGTGGCACGTCGTACCGCTCGGCGTGCATCGGGTGCTGCGAAAGATCGTCGTGCTCCACCGGCTTGAACGTGCCGGGTCCCACCTCCAGCTCGAGCCGGGCGAGCCGCACGCCGCGTTGCTCCAGCTCGCCGAGCAGCGCCGGCGTGAAGTGGAGTCCCGCGGTCGGCGCCGCGACGCTGCCCTCGCGCTCGGCGTAGACGGTCTGGTACCGGGTCTCGTCACTCTCGGTGGGCTCGCGGCGGATGTAGGGCGGCAGCGGCAGCCGGCCGTACCGGGCCATCGCCTCGTCGGCGGAGAGGCCGACGAAGCGGACGATGCGGTTGCCGTCGGCGAGCAGGCTGACGGTTTCGACCTCGGCGCCGGGCCCGAGCGCGATCCGCTTGCCGGGCCGGAGCGCGCTGCCGGGCCTGCCTAACGCGACCCACTCGCCCGGTGCGGCGGCCGGATGGATCAGCAGCACCTCCGCCGGCCCGCCCGAGGGCCGCCTGCCGAGCAGCCGAGCGTGGCGCACGCGGGAGGTGTTGAGGACGAGGAGATCGCCGGGAGGGATGAGGCCGGCGATATCGGAGAAGCCGCGGTCTTCGAATCGGGCGGACGCGCCGTCCGGGGGCCGGCGCACCAGCAGCAGTCGGCTTCCGCCGCGCTCGGCCACCGGCTCCTGGGCGACGAGCTCGCCCGGTAGCTCGTAGTCGAAGTCGGCGGCGCGAAGCGCTCGGGCCAACCGGTCAGCCGTCGAAGATGGTGGCTTGCGCCGCGGGCCCGCCGGCCGGCGGCGTCAGTCCGAAGCGCTGATAGGCGAGCGCCGTCGCGACGCGGCCGCGCGGCGTGCGATCGAGAAAGCCCTGCTGGATCAGGAACGGCTCGTACACGTCCTGCAGCGTACCGGCGTCCTCACCCACGGCGATGGCGACGGTCCCGAGCCCGACCGGCCCGCCGCCGAACTTCTCGATGATGGTGCCGAGGATCCGCGCGTCCATGTCGTCGAGGCCGAACTCGTCCACGTTGAGCCGCGCGAGCGCCGCCGCCGCGACCTCGAGCGTGATGCGGCCGTCGGCCTTCACCTGGGCATAGTCGCGGACCCGGCGGAGCAGCCGGTTGGCCACGCGCGGCGTGCCCCGGCTCCGCCGCGCGATCTCCAGCGCGCCGCCGCCGTCGATCGGCACGCGGAGGATCGAGGCGGAGCGGGTGACGATCCGCTCCAGCTCGTCCGCCGGATAGAAGCCCAGCCGCTCGATGATGCCGAACCGCGCGCGCATCGGCGGCGTCAGCATCCCGAACCGGGTGGTGGCGCCGATCAGCGTGAAGCGCTCCAGCGCCAGCGGATAGGTCTGCGCGTTAGGCCCCTCGCCGGTGCGCACGTCGATGCGGTAGTCCTCCATCGCCGGATAGAGGAACTCCTCCAGCGCCGGCTTGAGCCGGTGCACCTCGTCGATGAACAGCATGTCCCCGGCGCCCATCGTCGTGAGCATGCCGACCAGGTCGCCCGGCTTCTCCAGCACCGGGCCCGAGGTCGTGCGGATCTGGACGCCCATCTCCCGGGCCATGAGCAGCGCGAGCGTGGTCTTGCCCAGACCGGGCGGGCCGAAGAAGAGCGTGTGGTCGAGCGATTCGCCGCGCGCCTTCGCCGCGTCGATCGCGATCTGGAGCGATGCCTTCACGTTCGGCTGCCCGACGAAGTCGTCGAGCCGCGAGGGGCGGAGCGCCGCGTCGCTCACGACCTCCTCGGGCAGCGCTTCGGGTGTGGTCACTTCGAGTCGGTTCACGCACTGCTCCTGATACGACGGATCACTTGAGTCGCGCCTTCCACCGGACCGGGCGCACGTCGGGTGACAGGACATGGCGGGTGCCGCAGGTGACGCAGCGGTCCACCGTCTCCCTCGTTCCGGCGCCCACCAGCTTGCGGTTGGTCGCGCCGCAGCGGAGGCACTGCCACTCCGCGGTCACCGCGGGCATCGTCATCGGGCTATCTCCCGGCACGGGTCGCGGCGAGCTGCTGGAGGGCGCGGCGGATCAGGGTGGCGGGCTCCTCACCGGCGCCGCCGGCGAGCGCCGCGCGCACGGCCTCTTCCGCCGCGAGCGGGGTGTAGCCGAGGCCGGTGAGCGCGCGGACGGCGTCGTCGCTGCCGTGCGAGCGCGGGGCCGCCGGCGCCACGGCCACGTCCTGGAAACGGTCGTGCAGCTCCAGCACCAGCCGCTCCGCCTTCTTCCGGCCGATGCCGCTCACGCTGGAGAGCGCGCTGAGATCCTTCGTCTGGATGCCGCGCACCGTGCCGGCGGGGCCGAGGTGCGACAGCAGCGCGAGCGCGAGCCTCGGCCCGAAGCCGCTCGCCCCGAGAAGCTGACGGAAGATGTCGCGCTCCGCCAGCGTATCGAAGCCATAGAGCGACCAGTCGTCCTCCTTCACCACCAGCTCGGTGAACAGCGTGTGACGCGCGCCCGCCGCGGGCAGCCGGTCGAGCGCGCTCGCCGAAAGCGTGACCTCGTACCCCACGCCGCCGTCGGTCTGCAGGATCACCGTCTCGCCGCTCCGCTCCGCCACCACCCCGCTCACCGTCGCGATCATTGCGCCCCCGTCACCTGCCGGAAGAATGCGCCCCGCCGCTGCGCGATCAGCGCGTGCGTCAGCGCCACCGCGACGCCGTCGGCCGCGTCCTCCGGCTCGGGCGGCGTCCTGAGCCGCAGCAGTTGCATCACCATGTACCCCACCTGCGGCTTGAGCGCCGCGCCGCGTCCGGTCATCGTCTTCTTGATCAGCGCCGGCGCGTACTCCGCGATCTCGACGCCGGCCTGCTCGCCGGCCAGCAGGATGACGCCGCGGGCGTGGCTCAGCACGACGGTCGTCCGCACGTTCCTCCCGTAGAACGCCGTCTCGACGGCCATGGCGTCGGGGCGATGGCGCTCGAGCAGCGTGACGATGCCGTCGTAGAGGATGCGGAGACGGGTGGGAAGCGGATCGCGGGGCCTGGTGGCGAGAATGCCGCACTCGACCAGGCGCGGGGCCGGACCGCCGGCGTCCACCACGCCGAAGCCCAGCACCGCGGTGCCCGGATCGATGCCGAGCACCTTCACCACGTCACCTCAAGCCTCCGCCTCCGCCAGCTGCGCCGCGTCGATATCGAAGTTGGAGAAGACCTTGGAGACGTCGTCCAGCTCCTCCAGCACTTCCACCAGCCGGAGAATGCGCTCGGCGTCGGCACCCTCGACCTTGACCGTGTTCCGCGGCACCATCGCCAGCTCGGCCTGGTCCACCGCGAAGCCCCGGGCGGTGAGCGCGGCCTGCACCGCGTGAAAGGCGTTAGGCTCGGTGGCCACGACGAACTGGTCGCCTTCGCGCGTCAGGTCCTCCGCCCCCGCCTCGAGCGCCGCTTCCATCAGCGCGTCTTCCTCGTACCGGCCCGCGTCGAGGTACAGCTGGCCCTTCTTGTCGAACATCCAGCCGACCGAGCCGCTCGCGCCGAGGTTGCCGTTGTTGCGGCTGAAGGCGTGGCGTACCTCGGCCACCGTGCGGTTCGGGTTGTCGGTGGTCGCCTCGATGAAGATCGCCGCGCCGCCGGGGCCGTAGCCCTCGTAGGTCAGCTCCTGATAGTCCACGCCCTCGAGCTCGCCGGTGCCCTTCTTGACGGCGCGCTCGATGTTTTCCTTGGGCATGTTGACGGCGCGGGCGCCGTCGATCGCCAGCCGGAGGCGGGGATTGCCGTCGGGATCGCCGCCGCCCGCCTTCGCGGCGACGGTGATTTCGCGAATGATCTTGGTCCAGGTCGAGGCGCGCCGCGAATCGGTGACCGCCTTCTTCCGTTTGATCTGCTTCCACTTGCTGTGCCCGGCCATGGCCGAACTCCTTGGCGCGTACGAGGTTGGCGCGCGATGCTCCGCGCCAGAAAATACACCGGTGGTGCGGCCGGGGCCACTCGGCGAGTTGACCGGTTCCGGACCGGCCGCTAGTCTCCACGCCATGCCATCATACCGTTTTCTGCTCGCGGCGCTCGGCGCCGGAGCGCTCGCGATTGGCTGCAGGCACCCCGATGCAAAGGCGGCCGGCGGCGATATCGCGGACTTTCCCGCGACGTTCCAGCATCTGCCGCTGCCTCCGGAAGCGGAATTCGTCAGTCGCTCCGGCAGCAAGGACGCGTTGCAGATCGTCTTCAAGAGCACGCAGCCGCCGCCGGTCGTCGCCAACTACTATCGCGGCGAGCTGAGTCGGGCCGGCTGGCGCCTGGTGAGTGACACCGAAGATTCCACCGGCGCATCGCTCTACGCCGAGCAGAACGGGCCGCCGCTGTGGGTCCGGGTCTCGTGGAACGACAGTGCAAAGGCGACGATGGTCTCGCTGACCGGCGCGGTGGTGCAGCCGGGTGACACCGCCAAGCGCGCGGGCACGCCGCTCCCGGCAGCGCACCGGCGGGCGCCCAGCTGAGCTGACGGCAGGTCCGGCCGGGCGGAGGCCCGGCCGGCTCGATTACTCCCCGAACTTTCCGATACGCCACCGGCTCATCGCGGCGTGCGTGCCGCCCGCGCGGCGCGGGCCGCGCGGGCGAGCGTTTCGCCGGCATCCTTGCCGACGGTATCGCGCGCGGGCGCCGCGAGCTGCGCCAGCACCGGCGCCACCGTCTCCGCACGGGCATCGCGCAGTTGCTCGATCGCGCCGGCGAGCGCCCGGCGCAGAGGTGGCGGCATGGTGAGGCTGGAGAGGCGGCGCTCGAGCGAGGCGACCCGACGACGGTGGGCGCGGTCGAGCAGCGGAGGTTCGAGCAACATGTCCTGCGCGACGCGCACGGTGAGCCAGAGCGCGAAGAGCCCGTCGCGCCGCGGCCCGCGCATCGCGTGCGCGAGCTGATCCACCAGCTCCGCCACCGCCGGGTCCCAGCCGGGTTGGGCAGTCACGGCGGACAATATAGCTTGCAGCCATGCCGCGTCCCAAAAGCATTCTGTGGGTGGACGACGAGGTCGAGAGCCTCACGTCCCACATCCTGTTTCTGGAGGAGCAGGGGTTCGCCGTCGACACCAGCGCCCATGGTGACGACGCGCTGGTCATGCTGCAGCGGCAGCCGTACGGCGTCGTGCTGCTCGACGAGCAGATGCCCGGCCGTCGCGGCCTCGAGATCTTCCGCGCCATCCGCGCCATCGACGGGGCCATGCCGGTGGTGATGGTGACGAAGAGCGAGGAACCCGACACGCTCAAGGACGCGATCGGCGCCGAGATCTCCGACTACCTCATCAAGCCGGTCAATCCGCGGCAGGTGCTCACCGTCGTCACCCGCCTGCTCGAGGGCGACCGGATCCGGCAGCAGCGCCTCTCCCGCGACTTCGCCACCCGGTTCCGCGAGTTGGAGGCGCGTCGCGGCGAGCAGCTCGCGTGGCGCGAATGGGTCGAGCTCGTCGCCGAGCTCGCCGAGTGGGAGGTGCGCCTCGGCCAGGCCGACGAGCCGGGACTGCAGGACGCGCTTCGCACGCTGCAGGAATCGCTGCGGCAGGATTTCGCCCGCTACCTCAAGCGGCACTACGCCGCGTGGCTGCGCGACGAGCGCGGCGACCGGCCGCCGCTGTCGGTCGACGTCGGCGCCGAGTTCCTCCGGCCGGTACTCGAGGCACACGGCCGCGTGCTGCTCGTCGTGGTGGACTGTCTCCGGCTCGATCAATGGGCGATGATCCGCCCGCTCATCGGCAAGCACTTCGACATCGAGACGGCGCACTACTTCTCCATCCTGCCGACCGCGACGCCGTTCGCGCGGAACGCGATCTTCAGCGGGTTGTTCCCGGCCGAGATCAAGTCGCGCTATCCGCGCTGGTGGAGCGAGCAGCAGGAGGAGGCGAGCCTCAACGCGCACGAAGCCGAGCTGCTGACCGAGCAGCTCAAGGAGCTGACCGGGCGCGCTGTACCGGTGCACTACGAGAAGGTGTTCACCGCGACCGACGGCGACGCGCTGCTGCGGCGGCTGCCGGGCTATCTCTCGAAGGACGGCGTGACGGCCCTGGTCTTCAACTTCATCGACCAGCTCACCCACGGCCGGACCGAGAACTCGACGCTGTTCGAGGTGGCGCGCGATACGCCGGCACTCCGGAGTCTCACCCGCACCTGGTTCGAGCGCTCGCCGCTGTGGGACGCGCTGCGCGAGGCGGAGCGCCGCGGGGTGCCGGTGCTGCTCACGACCGATCACGGCTCGATCCACTGCCACACGCCGGCGACGGTCTTCGCCAAGCGCGACACCACCTCCAACCTCCGCTACAAGTTCGGCGACGACCTGCGGGCACAGGACGCGGACGCCGCGCTGGTGGTCGACGATCTCCCGAGCTTCGGCCTGCCGGCCCGCGCACCGGGCACCCGGCTCCTGCTCGCCACCGGCGACCGCTTCTTCGTCTACCCGACCAAGCTGCGCGAGTATCAGGCGCGCTACCGCGGCGCCTTCCTCCACGGCGGCGTCTCGCCCGAAGAGGTCATCCTGCCCATCGCGCTGCTCACGCCGCGCCGCGGATGACCGCAGCCGCCACCGGCCCGCGCGTTCTCCTGATCGCGAGCTTCGATGACGGCTTCCACGCGCACAGCGCGCTCAAGCGCCGCGCGCTCGAGCGGCTCGGCTGTCACGTCAGCGCGTTCGATCTGCTCGAGCGTCCCGGCCTCCTCGCGCGGCTGCGCGGCACCTCCCTGCACGAGCGGCTCCGCCGCGCCCTCGACGCGCGTCCCGATCTGGTGCTGGTGCTGGACGACGGGGCGCTCTCGCCCGCGATGATCGCCCCGCTGAAGCGGGAGGCGGCGGCGCCGTGGCTGAGCTGGTTTCCCGGCGACGTCCGCAACGTTGCGGCGATGCGCGATGCGGCGCCGGCCTATGACCGCTGCTTCGTCGCCGGCAGCGATCTCGTCGCCCGGATCGGCGGCCCGGGCATGCCGCCGGCGTTCTATCTGGCGCACGGCTGCGATCCGTCGGTCCACCGGCCCATGCGCGCGCGCGACCAGTTCCGCGCCAACGTCGTATTCGCCGGCACCGCGACCCCGCGCCGCGCCACGCTGCTCGCCGAGCTGGTGGAGTTCGGCCTCGCGATCTGGGGAACCGGGTGGCGGAAGACGCCGCTCCGCGACTACTGTCGCGGCGAGCTGCTCCCCGAACGCGACTACGTCCGGGCCTACGCCGGCGCGTCGGTCGCGGTGAACCTCCACCACGTCGCCGAGGACGAGCCGGACGACACCGGCGTCAACCAGCGCACCTTCGAGCTGGCCGCCATCGGCGTCCCGCAGGTGGTGGACTGGCGGCGCGACCTCGAGCGCTGCTTCGACGTGGGCCGCGACCTGCACGCCTTCCGCACCGGCACCGAGCTCAAGGCGATCGTCAAGGAGCTGCTGCACGACCCGCAGGCGGCCGAGGCTGTCGGCGCGGCCGGACGCCGCCGCGCGCTCTCCGAGCACACCTATATGCACCGGGTCCGGGAGCTGCTTCGACTCGCCGGCACGGGGCGGTGACGGCGGCCGTCTGAGCGGCGCACTTTACGCCCTTGCGCGGCGACGCGACATTTGAGCGATGCAACCCCACCTGCTGCTCACGTGTGACTTCCCGCCGGTGAGCGGTGGTGTTGCCCGCTTCATGGGCGAGCTGGCGCGGCGCTATCCTCCCGGCCGCCTCATCGTCTCCACCGGCGCCGAATCCGACACCGACGATGTGGACGCGCGGTTTCCCAATCGCGTGGACCGCATGCCGGTGGCACCGCGCCGGCTCCGCACCCTTCCCGGCATGCTGCTCTGGTCCCGTCACGCCACGATGCTCGCCCGCACCAACCGCGCGGAATTCGTCTGGTGCGGCAACCTCAAGCCGTCGGCGTACCCGGCCAAGTGGGTGCTCGAGCGGCTGGGCACGCCGTTCGGCGTCTTCACCTACGGCGGCGACCTGCTGCGGCTCCAGCATCAGCTGCATCAGTCGCCGCTCCGCCGGATGCGCACCCGCGCGCTGCTCGCGTCGGCCGCGGTGTTCGTGGTGAACAGCGACTGGACCCGCCAGCTCTGCCTGACGGTGCTGCGCGAGCTCGGCATCGAGGGCGGCGACGCGCGGGTGCGTACCATCCCGCTCGGTGCCGACCCCGCCTTCTTCCGGCCCGGCGTGGACTCCACGGCGGTGCGCGAGCGCTACGGACTCGACCGCGGCCGCTGGATCCTGTCGGTCGCGCGGCTGGTGTCGCACAAGGGCATCGACACCGCGCTGCAGGCGCTGGCGCAGCTCGACGGCGCAGAAGAGGATGTGCGCTACGCCATCGCGGGCACCGGCGAAGGACGGCGCGACCTCGAGCGCCTGGTGCGTGAGCTCGGGCTCGACGGCCGTGTGCGCTTCCTCACCGGCGTGCCGGATGCCGATCTGCCGGCGCTCTACAACGCCGCCGACGTGTATGTCGGCGTCTCCCGGCGCACCGCGCACAGCGTCGAGAGCTTCGGCCTGGCGCTGGCGGAAGCGGCGAGCTCCGGTCTGCCGGTCGTCGCCGGTCGGAGCGGGGGCGTCCCCGAGGCGATCCGTCACGGCGACACCGGCGTACTGGTGAACGCCGAGGAACCGGCGGAAGTCGCCGAGGCGGTGCGGGGTCTGCTCCGCGACCCGGTGCGCGCCCGGGCGATCGGCTCCGCGGCGCGGCGCCAGATCGAGCGCTACTACAACTGGGATCGAGTGGTGCGGGAGGTCGTGGGGATCGCGGAGGAGTTCGCCGCCCGGCCGGCGGCCGCCGCCCGCGGCGCCTGAGCCGGCTACGCCGCGTCGTCCACCGGCGCCGCGGCCGCCACCTCGGCCGAGACGTCGTGCACCGCAATCGCGCGGGTGGGGCAGTGCAGCACCGAGCCGCCGTCCACCGGCGACCATTCGTGGAGCGGCGAGATCACGTCGGGCTTGCCGTCGCCGTTCATCTTGAAGATCGTCGGCGCCCACAGCGTGCAGCTGCCGCAGCCGACGCAGCGCGCGCGGTCGAGCGAGAGCCGCACGCGGCGGCGCGGGTGGATGCCGGCGTCGAGCGCTCCGAGATCGCTGCCGACGGCGTCGAGCACCTCGGCCATGGAGCGGTAGCCCTCGTCGATCAGCTCGCGGGTCTGGTCGAACGCGAACATCGAGATGTCTTCGACGTTAGGCTGCACCAGCACCAGCGGCGGCCCCTGCCAGTTGCGCAGATAGCTCTCGATCTGCACCTGCATCACCATCTCGAGCCCGCGCACGTACGTAGCGGCGAATCCCTGCTGCTCGATCCCGCTGCGGCTGACGCTCGTCGCGGCGACGTTCACCGCGATCACCGGTCCGTCGCCCGCCGCCGCCGCGAGGCGCACCGGCAGGTTGTCCATCACCGCGCCGTCCACGTAGAAGCGGCCGCCGATTTCGCGCGGCGGGAAGACCCCGGGCAGCGCGCACGAAGCGAACACGGCGTCGGCTACCGAGACATCCTCCAGTCCCGGCAGTCCCCAGAGCACCTGCACGCCGGCGTTCAGATCCACGGTGTTGATCAGGAGGCGATGCTCGAGCTGGCGGAAGGTGCGGTCGCCGATGAGACTGGTGATGAGGGCATCGAGCGGCTCGCGGCGGTAGAGCGACGGCGCCATCATGCGGTGCAGCGCCATGTCCACGTGGGCGACGCGGAACACGTCGCGGCGCTTCACCTCGAGCGCCTGACGCTCCATCTCGGCCAGAGGGATGCCGCCGGCCCACGCCCCCGCGACGATCGCGCCCATGCTCGACCCGACGACGAGGCTCGGCGTCAGCCCCCGCTCGGCCAGCGCCCGCAGCACGCCGATGTGGGCCAGTCCCTTCAGCCCGCCGCCGCTCAGGACCAGGGTGAATCGTTGGGTCACGGGGCCTTCCGGGTGTAAGTACCTGCACGTTCGCTTCGGAACCCGCGGCGCGCCGTGGCGCACCGCACGCTTCCCATGCAATATCCGCCTGTCCCGAATCCGGTCCGAGGTCAATGCCCGCTGCCTCCCCGTTCGTCGTCCGGCTGCGCCGCGATCGCTTCCTCCAGCTTGGAGTTGTGCTGGTTTCGCTGGTGCTGCTGAGCGCGCTGCTGGCGCCGTGGATCGCCCCGGACAACCCGGTGGTGGGCGACCTCCAGAACGGATATCTCGTGCCACCGGGGCACCGTTTCCTGCTCGGCTCCGACACCCAGGGCCGCGACGTGCTGAGCCGGGTGCTGTATGGCGCCCGCATCTCGCTCGCGGTCGGCGCCATCTCGCAGGTCGTCGCGGTGCTGCTCGGCGTGACGCTCGGGCTCGTCGCCGGCTACTACGGGCGGCGCACCGACTCGCTCATCATGCGCCTCGCCGACGTCACTCTCGCGTTTCCGACGCTGCTGCTGCTGATCGCCGTGGCCGCGGCGGTGCGGCCGTCGCTGCCGCTCGTCTTCGTGGTGATCGGCGCCGTCGGCTGGGCCGGCATGGCGCGGCTGGTACGGGGGCAGGTGCTGCAGCTCCGCGGCTCGGAGTACGTGCTCGCCGCCCGTGCGCTCGGCGCGCCCGACCGGCGCGTGCTCATGCGTCACCTGCTGCCTAACGTCCGTGCGCAGGTGATCATCGCGGCGACCCTCGGCGTCGCCGGGGCGATCATGGCGGAGGCGGCGCTGTCGTTCGTCGGACTCGGCGCTCAGCCCCCGACGCCGAGCTGGGGCGCGATGGTGGCGGACGGGCGCGACCTCCTGCGCGTGGCACCGTGGGTCTCGGTGGCGCCGGGCATCGCGATCGGGATGGCGGTCCTCGGCTTCAACCTGGTGGGTGACGGACTGCGCGAGGCCTATGACCCGCGGCTCGGCGGGGAGCGCTAGCGTGGCGACGCGCAGCGCACCGTACGATGTCGCCGCGCTCCGGGCGCAGGAGTTCCCCTGGACGGCGGAGACGATCTACCTCAACGCCGCGAGCATCGGTCCGCTGCCGGAGCGGAGCCGCCGCGCCATCGACGATTTCACCCGGCGGCGCACCATGCCGCACCTGCTGCCCGATCGCGTGCTCCAGGCGACGCTCGCCGAGGGCCGCCGGCTCGCGGCGCAGCTGATCGGGGCGGACGCTGGGGAGATCGCCCTCACTACCAATACCACGACCGGCATCAACGTCGCGGCCGGCGCGCTGCCGCTCGCCGCGGGCGACGTCGTGCTGGTGAGCGACAAGGAGTTTCCGGCCAACGTCTATCCGTGGCTTCGGCTCCGCGGGAACGGCGTGCGGGTGGAGCTCGCGCCGACGACGGCCGAGGGCTGGCCCGACGAGGCCTATCTGCTCGAGCGCATCCGCGCGCCCGAGGTGCGCGTGCTGGCGGTGTCGCTGGTGCAGTTCGCCAATGGATATCTGGTGGATCTCGATCGCCTGTCGCGGGAAACGCGCGCGACCGGCACCTGGCTCGTGGTGGACGCGATCCAGGGACTGGGTCAGGTGCCGGTGGATGTCCGTCGCACGCCGGTGGACGTGCTGGCGACCGGCGCGCAGAAGTGGCTCCTCTCGCCGTGGGGCTCGGGCTTCGTGTACGTGCGGCGCGAGCTGGTGCAGGAGCTCGAGCCGCAGCAGGTGGGGTGGATGGCGTTCGAGGGGACCGATGACTTCGCGCGGCTCACGGCCTACGACGACCGCTTCCGCGCCGACGCGCGGCGGTTCGAGGTGGTGACGCTGCCGTTCCAGGATGTCGCGGGAATGAACGCGTCGTTGGGCCTGCTGCTGGAGCTGGGCCTCGACCGGATCCGCGAGCACCTGCGGATCGCCACGGAGCCGGTGCTGGACTGGGCCGTGCGGCGCGGCGTGCGGCTGGCCTCGCCGACCGGCGCCCACGGGTCGGCCATCGTCTGCGTTGCCCCGCCCGATGTCGCGGCGCGGCACGCCGCGCTCAAGGCGGCGGGAGTGGTGTGCAGCCTGCGCGAGGGCGCCATCCGCCTGAGTCCGCACCTCTACAACACCGCCGACGAGCTGGCCCGCGTGGCCGAGCTGCTCGACGCGGGGCTCTGACCGCTACTCCACCACCACCATGCAGTAGTTCTTCTTGCCCTTGCGGAGGAGCATATAGCGCTCCTGCCGCACGTCCGCGGCGGTGACGCGACGGTTCACGTCGCTTACCGGCTCGTCGTTCACCGAAAAGCCCTTGCCCTCGATGCCGCGGCGCGCCTCGCCCTTGGACGCCGCGAGGCCGGCGCGCACCAGCAACTCGGTCAGCGGCGGCGCGTCGTCGAGCTCCGCGCGGGTGAGGCCGCAGGTCGGCATGGTGCCGGCCAGTACGGCATAGTCGGGCCCGGCCGCGGCGCCATCGCCTGCCGCCCGCGGCGCGAAGATGGCGCGGCTCGTCGCGATCGCCTTTGCCGTTTCCTCCTCACCGTGCACCAGCCGCGTCACCTCCTCAGCCAGCCGCCGCTGCGCCGGCCGCGCGGCGGGATCGGCGCTCTGCGCCCGCATTGCCGCGGCGATCTGGTCGAGCTCGAGAAAGGTGAAGAGCTTGAGGCAGCGCTCGACGTCGCGGTCGTCGAGGTTGAGCCAGTACTGGTAGAACTTGTATGGACTGGTGCGCGCCGGATCGAGCCAGACGTTGCCGTCCTCGCTCTTGCCGAACTTCGAGCCGCTCGCCGTCGTGAGCAGCGGGAACACCAGCCCGTGCGCCGCGCCGCTCTCGCGCCGCGCCACCAGTTCGATGCCCGCGGTGATGTTGCCCCACTGATCGCTGCCGCCCATCTGAAGCTCGCAACCTTCCGTTCGCCACAGGTGCCAGAAGTCATACGCCTGGGTCAGCATGTAGGCGAACTCGGTGAACGAGATCCCCTCGTCCATCCGCGCCCGCACCGACTCCTTCTGGAGCATGTAGTTGACGGTGAAGTGCTTTCCGGTGTCCCGCAGAAAATCCATCAGGCCGAGGGGCCGAAGCCAGTCGGCGTTGTTGCGCATGCGGGCGGCGGTGGGGCCGGTGAAGGCGACGAAACGCCGGAGCTGGCGCTCGATGCCGGCCGCGTTCCGGTCGATTTCTTCGACTGTGAGCAGCGGCCGCTCGGTGCGCTTGCCGCTCGGGTCGCCAACCATGCCGGTGCCGCCGCCCACCAGCGCGATCGGCATCCCGCCCGCCCGCTGCAGCCACGCGAGTCCCATCACCGGGACCAGGCTGCCCACGTGGAGCGAGTCGGCCGTCGGGTCGAAGCCGACGTAGCCGGTAATCGGCGCGCCGCCCGCGAGGCGCTCGGCGAGGCCGGGCGTCGCGTCGTGCACGAAGCCGCGCCGGCGCAGGGTATCGAGCAGCTCTGACTGGGTGGTCATCGCTGCCAATCGTATCGGGACGCCGGAGGGTGGGCAAGCGCCGGACGGATCGCTAACTTGAGCGCATGGCCAAATGGGTACCGATGAGCGTACGGCGCGGCTGGCATTCGCCCAGGCTGCGCCGTCGTGTTCTGCTCGCCTTTCTGGGCGTCGTCACCTTCGGGTGCGCGGTGCTCGCGGCGGCGTGGAGTCTCGCGTGTGCGGGCAACACCTGCCCGTCCATCGCCTTGCTCGGCGGCTACTCCGCCAATCAGGCTTCGAAGGTGTACGCCGCCGACGGCCGGCTGATCACCGACCTCGGCCTCGAGCGGCGGACGGTGGTGCCGCTCTCCGAGATCTCGCCGGCGGTGATCGACGCGTTTCTGGCGACCGAGGACAAGCGCTTCTACGAGCATCACGGCATCGACTGGCACCGCGTGATCGGCGCCGCGGCCAACGTGGTGCTGAAGGGAAAGGTGACCGGCGCGTCGACGATCACGATGCAGCTCGCCGGCAATCTCTGGCCCGAGGACATCAACCGGCGCGATCGCAGCTTCCGCCGCAAGCTGCGCGAGGCGAAGGTCGCGATGGAGATCGAGCGGACCTACTCCAAGGACCGGATTCTCGAGCTCTATCTCAACCAGATCAACCTCGGCAACCGCGCGTTCGGCGTGGAGGCGGCGTCGCAGCGCTACTTCGGCAAGTCGGCCCGCAACCTCAACGTCGCCGAGGCCGCGACGCTGGCGGCGATCCCCAAGGCGCCCGAGCGCTACAACCCGCGCCGGCACCCCGACTACAGCGTCCAGCGGCGCAACGTCGTCATCACCCTGCTGCGGGACGCGGGGAAGCTGCCCGCCACCGAAGCCGAGCGGTGGAAGGCCTACCCGCTGCTGCTGTCGTCCCGCTCCGATTACAGCGGCGTGGCCGACTACTTCGTGGAGTTCGTGCGCCAGCAGCTCGACGCCCGGTTCGGTGACGATCTTTATACCCAGGGCTACCGCATCTACACCACGCTCGACCTCGACATGCAGCAGGCCGCCGAGCGCGCGCTCGAGGCCCAGCTCACCGCGGTCGAGTCGGGAAAGTACGGCCGCTTCCCGCATCCGACCTACGCGCAAGTCCAGCAGAAGCAGGCGGACACCGGCGACGACGACGAGAACGCCAACACGCCGTACCTCCAGGGACTGCTGGTGAGCCTGGAGGCGAAGACCGGTTACATCCGCGCGATGGTGGGCGGCCGCGACTTCGAGGAGAGCAAGTTCAACCGGGTGACCCAGTCGCGGCGGCAGCCGGGCTCCACGTTCAAGCCGTTCGTCCTCTCCGCAGCGGTGGAAGCGGGCGTGCCGCTGTCGCACATCGTGGTGGACAGCTCGCTGCAGATGGACATCGATCCCTCGCAGCCGCTGTGGACGCCCCAGAACTATGATCTCAAGTACCTCGGGCCGATGACCATCCGGCAGGCGGTCTATCAGTCGCGCAACATCCCGGTCATCCGACTCGGGC
The DNA here is from genome assembly GCA_025934955.1 of Gemmatimonadales bacterium. Classification (GTDB taxonomy): domain Bacteria; phylum Gemmatimonadota; class Gemmatimonadetes; order Gemmatimonadales; family GWC2-71-9. The sequence goes on from JAICWE010000010.1 coordinate 42,204, forward strand.
TCGAGATCGGCGAGCAGTCGGTCGTCGCCGAGGCGGCGAAGTTCGGGCTCTCGACCCGGGTGCCCCCGGTGCCGTCGATGTTCATCGGCTCGGCCGACGTGATCCCGCTGGAGATGATCGCGGCGTACACCACGTTCGCCAATCTGGGGACGCGCACCATTCCCAACGCCATCCTCCGGGTCGAGGATCGCAACGGTCGCATTCTCTGGCAGCCGGCGGTGCGGAGCCAGTACGTCATGGACCCGGCGCATGCGTGGCTCGTCACCGACGTGCTGCGCGACGTCGTGCGGGCGAAGAACGGCACCGCAGTGGGCTCGGTCGGGTCGCAGATCAATTTCCCGGCGGGCGGCAAGACCGGCACGACCAACGACGGCAACGATGTCTGGTACATCGGCTTCACGTCGGAGCTGGTGACCGGGGTATGGATGGGCTTCGACCAGCCGAAGAAGATCATGGCCAACGCGCAGGGCGGGCGGCTCGCCGCGCCGGCGTGGACCGCGATGATGCGCGAGATCTACGAGCGCCGCGCCGCGCCGCCGGGCTGGGACCGGCCGGACGGGCTCACGCTGGCCGAGATCGACCGGGAGAGCGGCGGTCTGGCGACGCCGCTCTGCCCCAAGGACTCGCGCTTCGTGGAATCGTTCAGTCCCGGGACGGAGCCGGTGAATTACTGCCCGCTGCACACCAATCTGTTCGGCTTCCCCGGTAGCAGCGCGCCGGCACAGGGCACCACGCCGCTCACGCCCGGCGCCGTGCCGGGCGCGGCTCCCGCTGCTGCGCCGCCGCGACCGGCGGCCGGTGCCGGGCAGACCACGACGTCCGCCGGCGGCACCGCGTCCGGCGTGATGGGCGGGCACGGCCCACCGCCGCGCTGACGCTGCGGCATACCGCTGGCGCCGCGCCGCCGGCGCATTAGCTTCCCGCGCCGATGCCAGGCACTTCGATGCGGCGGATCGCCGCCGACTGGCTGCTGCCGATCGACTGCCCGCCCATCGCGAGCGGTGCTGTGCTGTTCAGCGCCGACGGTCGTGTGGTCGCCGCCGGGACCGACGCGGCGGTGCCGGTGGCCTCGGGCATTCGCACCGAGCGGTTCGCCGGCGCCGCGATCATCCCCGGCCTCGTCAACACCCACACGCATCTCGAGCTCACCGGCTTCGACGGCCGCGTCCCCGAAGCAGACTTCCCGTCATGGATCCGTCAGGTGCGTGCGCTCAAGGGCGAGCGCACCGCGGTGGCGAGCGGATTTCTCGACGCGGCGCGCGCCGGCGTCCGGGCCTGCTGGGCCGCCGGGGTCACCACCGTCGCCGACACCGGCGACTCCGGCGCGGTCGCGCGGGCACTCGCGGAGCTGGGTGGGAGCGGCATAGCGTATCAGGAGGTGTTCGGCCCCGACCCCGATCAGGTCGGCGAGAGCATGGCGGCGCTCGAGGCACACCTCTCGGCGCTCGGTCACTGCGCCTCCGCGCGGGTGCGGCTTGGCGTGTCGCCGCACGCACCCTACAGCGTGAGCGGGCCGCTGTACGCCGCTGCTGCGCGCCGGGCCCGCGGCCTGGGCCTGCCGCTCGCCGTCCATGTCGCCGAGTCACCGGAGGAGAGCGCGTTGCTCCTGGGCACCGGTGCCTTCGCCGCCGGCTGGCGGGCGCGCGAGATCCCGGTGCCGCGCATCGGCTGCACCCCGATCGAGTGGCTCGACCGACACGACGTGCTCGGCCCGGACACGCTCTGCATCCACGCGGTGCAGGCCGCTTCGGACGATATCGCGCGCCTGGCCCAGCGCCGCGCTGCCGTGGCGCATTGCCCGCGCTCCAACGCGCGACACGGTCACGGCGACGCGCCGCTCGCCGCCCTTCTCGCCGCCGGCGTACGGGTCGGCCTCGGCACCGACTCGGTGGCGAGCGTGGCACCGCTCGATCTCCTCGCCGAAGCGCGCGCCGCGGGCGCACTCGCGGCGCTCGATGCCCGGCAGGCGCTGGCGCTCTGCACGTCCGGCGCCGCACTGGCGCTCGGGTTGGAGAGTGAACTGGGCGCGTTGCGTCCCGGGATGTGGGGCGACTGCGCCATCATCGACATCGGAGGGGCGGAGGATCCGGAGGAGGCGGTGCTGGCGAGCGCGCCGGTCGACGTGCTCGCGACCTACCTGGGCGGCCGGCGCGTGTACGCGCGCGGCGGCGCGGCCGCGGCAACGGAGACGGCGTGAAGATTCAGCGACAGGCGGCGATTCTGCGGATCGTGCGCGGCCGGCGCATCGCCAGCCAGGACGAGCTGCGCGAAGCACTCGGCGACGAGGGCATGCGAGTCACCCAGGCGACGCTCTCGCGCGACATCCGGGAGCTGGGCCTCGCAAAGCTCGCGGATAACGGCGGCAGCTTCTACGCGCAGCCCCGGAACGGCGGCGTGCGGGCCAATCTGGGCCAGCTTCTGCCGGCGCTGCTGCTCAAGGTGGACGGGGTCGGCCCGCTGCTGGTGCTCCGCACCGCGGGCGGGTCGGCCGGCGCGCTCACCGCCGCGCTGGATCAGGCCGGGTGGGAGGAGATCATCGGCACCGTGGCCGGCGACGACACCGTGCTGGTGGTGACCCGCGGACCGCGCCAGCGCGAAACCGTCGCGACGCGGCTCGAGGAGTTGATGCGCTGACGTGACCCCGCCGCCCTTGCTCGGAACGGGGCCGGCCGGTTACGGTAAATAGGCGTCGCTGCGAGCGATCCGGCTCCGGAAGATGCCCCGTTCCCCGTAACCCCTTGGCGTGTCCCGGAGCCCCGACGTGCGTTGCCTCGCGTTGAATGCCTCGTTCGAGCCCCTGACGATGGTGCCGGTGCGCCGTGCGCTGCGCCTCGTCATAGAAGGGAAAGCGGAGATCGTCGAATCGGACGACGGCGGACTCATGCGAAGTGAGCACCTCGCCTTCCCTCGACCCGCCATCATCCGCCTCGTCAAGTTCGTCCACGTTCCCCGCCGCTTCCGCCGCCAGGTCACCAACACTTTCCTCTTTGCCCGCGACGGCTACCGGTGCCAGTACTGTCACCGGGGGCAGAACGAGCTGCGGGCGCGCGAATGCCTCACGCGCGATCATCTGGTGCCGCTCTCCCGCGGCGGCGACAACGAGTGGACCAACGTCGTCACCGCGTGCAGCACCTGCAATACCCGGAAGGGAAATCACCTGCCGCAGGAGTGCGGGATGCACCCCGCGGTCCCGCCACACGAACCGCATTTCGTGCACTTGAGCTGGGCCGTGCGCCGCCTCTCGACGACGCAAGCGAAGTACATCCGGCTCTTCTACGGCGAGGCGGCGCTCCGCGCCCTCGGTCACGCGCGCTGATCGGCGGCGTCGCCGGCCGGCTCCGACGGGCTCCGCCGCACGCGGAGCCCGTCGTCCGTTCGGCCCCGCAGCAGCCGCGCGAGCCCCGCGCCGAGCAGAAGCCCCGCGGCGACGCCGATCCAGGTCCCGGACGGCAGGGCAGGGAAGCCGAAGACCGGTGGCAGTAGCAGCAGCCCCAGGGCGGGCAGCGCCACCGCGGCGAGCACCGCGCGGAGCGGGCGGGCGCCGTTCCACCCCCAGTAGCCCAGCGGCAGCAGCAGCACGCCGATCCACAGCACGTCCAGCAGCGGCGCCTCGCGACCGAGCGGATGGCGGTACGGCAGGAAGAGAGCCCAGCCGGTGGCGGCGTTAGGCGTGTAGGCAAACGCCCGGCGTCCCGCTGGCCCGCTCGCGCTCAGCTCGACGCGCTGATGGTCGAACCTGCCGGCCACCACGACGGTGTCGCCCGCCCGGGCGGGAAAGGCATCGTCCAGCCGCACCCCGACGCCGCGGAGCCGGGCGTCATCGGCGTGCGTTCGGAGCTCGTAGATCAGCGACCGCTGCGCCTGTCCCAGCAAGGTGATCTTCTGCTGCCGTTCGTCGAACACGCTGGCCAGCGGGGCGAGCCCCGACGTCGGTTGGGCCACGACGGCGCGTGCGGTGAGCGCGGTCCTTCCGCCGAGCATGCGCGCCCGGGTCTCCGCGCTCGCCGCGATCCGGTAGTGCGGCAGCACCCTCCCGTCGAGGTCGATCGTCAGCACCCGGCCGCGAAACGTCTCGAACTGCGGCAGGTCCGCCTGCCACTGCCCCCACCAGGTCGTCCGCGGCAGCGAGGGCTGCAGCGCCCAGAGAGTACCGCCGATGAACGCCAGCAGCGCCGCGTCGGCCGCGACGACCAGTCGCCGCCGGGCGCGCGCGTCCGGAAAGAGCAGCGTGCCGATGGCTCCGGCGATGAGGGCGCCGAGCAGCGTGCCGGTGCTGTTGGTGAGCCAGTCGCTGACACTCGCGTCGCGACCGGCGAGGAAGGCGTACTGCGTCGTCTCGATGCTCAAGCTGAGCAGGCTGCCGACGAGCACCGCGCGCGAGAGCCGCATGCCGGTAAGCCGGAGCCCGAAGCCGAGCGGCATGAAGAGCAGCACGTTGAGCGTCACGTCCACGCCGCCGAGGTCGCCGCAGACGAGGCAGGTGATCGGCATCGCGCTGACGATGTCCTCCATTCCCGGACTCGGCGCGAGCGTGAGTCGCGCGATGATCGCGACGGCGACGACGGCGATCGCGATACCGAGCGGCCGATGGCGGACCGGATCGAGGAGACGGGCCACGGTGTGTCCGGTTGGCGGAAGAAGTCGGTTGCGTCCGCGGACCTGCCGCGGGGCGCCGAAGTCTCGCCCGAGCCCCGGCGCCGCGCCAGCGGTCCTCGCGTCAGGCGGTGTGACGGCCATCACCGACCGGTGCCAACGCCCGCGCTAGCTGTCGTAATCAAGCAGCAGCCCATAGACGCGTCGCGCCGACACCGAGTCGCGTCGCCGCGTGAGCGTGAGTCCTTCCAACTGAGAACTACCGCGTCTCGGGCATGCATCGGCGGCACCAACATTGCCCGCCCGGGCCGCGAGCTCGTCATGACGCGCCATGCGCCGCCGCTCGGCGCTCCGGCGCTGGACCATACAGCCGTCCTCGATGGATCGGGCGCGGCAGGCAGGGGCAGTGTCGGATCGCGTTCTCGTCACCGGCAGCACCGGATTCACCGGCGGCCATCTCTGCGAGCGCCTTGCGCGCGACGGCGAGAGCGTTCGCGCGCTGGTCCGCGACCCCGGCCGCGCGGCGGGGTCGCATCCCGCCGGCGTGGAGCTCGTCGCCGGCGACCTGCGGGATCCCGCGTCACTCGCACGCGCCGTCGAAGGCGTGGATACCGTCTACCACATCGCAGCCCTCTTCCGTCCCGAGAACGTCTCCCGCCGCGAGATGTGGGCGACCAACGTGGACGGCGTGCGCAACCTGCTCGAGGCGGCGCACGGGGCCGGCGTGCGCCGCTTCGTTCACTGCAGCACCATCGGTGTGCACGGCGACGTCCGCGACCCGCCGGCCACCGAGACCTCGCCCTACGCACCCGGCGACCACTACCAGGAATCGAAGACCGAGGGCGAGAAGAGCGCGCTCGCCTGGATGGGAGACGGCAAGCTCGAGGTGTCCGTCTTCCGTCCCGGCGGCATCTACGGGCCGCGCGATCTCCGCTTTCTCAAGCTGATCCGCGCCATCGCCCGCCGCCGATTCGTGATGCTGGGGAGCGGCGAGGTGCGCTACCAGATGGTGTACATCGACGACCTCATTGACGGCATCCTCCGCTGTGGCCGCTGCCCCCAGGCGGTGGGCGAGGTGTTCATCCTCACCGGCGAGCCCGCGGTCACGCTCAACCAGCTCGTCGCCGCCATCGCCCGGGTGCTTGGCGTCGCGCCGCCTCGGCGCCGCCTGCCGGTCATGCCGGTGTACCTGGCCGGCGCGCTGTGCGAGGCGGTTTGCCGTCCATTCGGCGTCCAGCCGCCGCTCTACCGGCGACGGGTGGATTTCTTCCGGAAGAATCGCTGGTTCGACATCACCAAGGCGAAGCGCGTGCTCGGCTTCCAGCCGCGCGTGGACCTCGCCACCGGTATTGCGCGCACCGTCGCGTGGTATCGGGAGCACGCCTACCTCTGAGGCGGACGATGGCGCCGCTCAATGTGCTCTGGGTCATCGACCATGTGACCTACGACCGCAGCCTCCACGGCGGCGGACGGCTGTTCGTGCATCTGCCAGCCGCTTTCGACGCGGAGCGGGTGCGGATCTTCCCCTACGTGCGCCGCGCCAGTACCGCCGCCCGGCGGGTCCTCGCCGGCGCGGCGGTGCCGGTCACCGTCCTGGGGGAGGGCAAGTACAATCCGGCGACCGCGCTCACTGTGCTGCGGCTGCAGCGCCGCCATCATATCGACGTGCTGCACCTCTTCTGCTACGCCGCCTCGACGCTCGGCCGGCTCGCCGGCTGGCTCACCGGCACGCCCACGGTCATCCACGACTTCGACCGTCAGGCGGCCGCGCCCTATCCCGGCTGGCTCGGCTTGCTCGACCGGCTGCTGGCACCGGTCACCGCGCACGCGCTCGCGCCCTCGCCGATGTGCCGCGACTACCTCCGCGACGCGCGCGGCGTCCCGGCGGATCGGATCGACCTGCTGCCGTACGCCATCCCCGCCGACCGCTTCGCCGCCGCGGCGCGGCTCCGCCGCAACTCGGCGCGCGCCGCGCTGGGCTGGACGCCGAATCAGACGGTGTTCACTACGGTGACGAAGCTCGGCCCGGGGCGCGGGCTCGACCGGCTGCTGCGCGCGTTCGAGCGGATCGCCTCGCTGCGCCGGCAGACCCGCCTCGTCGTGGTCTATCCCGGCGACGATGCATCGAGCGCCGCGGCGCGTCCGGCGCTCGATGCGCTGATCGCGCGGCTCAAGCTCACGGCGCGGGTGGACCTCGTGCCGTCGCTGGCGCACCTCGACTACTACTACGCCGCGTCCGACGCGCTGGTCGCGCCGTTCGACGACGAGCGCTGCAGCCCGGCGTACCTGCTCGAGGGATTCGCCCATGGCCGGCCCGCGATCGCGAGCGCGCTCGGCGAACCCGGCACCGTCATGGAGGACGGCCGGCACGGCTTCCTCGTCCCGCCGAACGATCAGGCGGCGCTCGTCGCCGCGCTCCTCCAGCTCGCCGACGACGATCTCGCCCGCGAGGCGATGGGGCAGGCCGCCGCGGCGCTGGCGCAGCGCTACAGCGCACACGCGTCCGCCCGGCGCCTCACCGATCTGTATCAGCGGCTCGTCGCCCGGCCCGTCGCCGATGCCGCGCTTGCGCCGGCCGCGAGGTGATCCGATGACCGCGCACACGGAGGCACCACCCGTCATGGAGCAGGGCCCGCGCGCCGCGGCCGCGGCCCGGCCGCCCGAACCGCTCGCGGAGGTGACGTTCGTCATCACCAACTACAACGGGCGCGAGGTGCTCGACGGCACCCTCACCGCGCTCGACGACCTCGGCGTCGCGCCGTCGCACATCGTGCTCTCCGACGACGGCTCGACCGACGGAAGCCCGGCGTGGGTCGCCGGCCGCTATCCCGCCGCGCGGGTCGTCATGATGCCGCGCAACAGCCGCCGCCTGAACGCGGTGCGGAACCGCGGGCTGCGTCAGGCGCGCACGCGCTACGTCTTCCTCATGGACAATGACATCGTCGTGCTGCCCGGATGCATCGCCGAGTTGATGCGGGTGATGCACTCGCGTCCCGGCGTGCTCTGCTGCACGCCGCGCCTGCTCGACGCCCGGGACGCCGATCGCATCTACCAGGACGGTGCGACCCTGCATTACCTCGGCCTCTCCGCGAATCAGGCGCGCGGCACGGCGGCATCACGCCGGCCCGCGGCCGATCCGGTGCCCACGTTCGGCGGCGGCATCATGCTGATCGACCGTGACCTCGCCGGTGACATCGGACTCTTCGACGAGGGCTATGCCCTTGGCTGGGCCGACGACGGCGAGCTCCAGCTCCGCGGCCGCATCGCGGGCTACGAGGCGCTGCACGTTCCGACCGCGCGCTGCCTGCACCACGAGGGCGAGCGGGGCCGCAGCCGCGCATACGGGCAGTTCTATAACCGCTATCGGCTCATCCTCTGCTGCTACGCGGCGTCGACCCTCCTCCTGCTGGCGCCGGTGCTGTTCGCCTTCGAGCTCGCGCTCACCGCGGGGGCGTTCGCCACGCGCGTGCCGGGCGACCGCTTCCGCGCGCTGCGTGACATCTGGCGCGACCGCATCCACTGGCTCCGCCGCCGGCGCTCGGTGCAGCGCCGGCGGCGGGTGAGCGACGCCGAGTTGCTGGGCGGCGGAGCGCTGCAGCTCCCCGGCGTGCTGCCTCCCGAGTCGGCGCTGGCCCGGACCGCGCGCGCCGTCGGCCGTCTGCTCGACCTCTACTGGACCGCCGCGCGCGCGGTGCTCCGGCTGCTCCATGGCGATCGCTGAGCTGCTGGCGGAGGCGGGCCAGGTCCTGGGCCACGACTATCCGGAGTTTGTCTATGACGATCGTCCCCTCGCGGGCGACTACCTGCCGGCGTTCGCCTTCCACTCGCTCGATGCCGCCGACTTCGCCGCCAAGCTCGCGTTCCTCTCGGCCAATCGGTATCGCACCGTCTCGCTGGACGATGCGGTCGCGTGGATCGAGGGACGCGCGCCGTTGCCGCCGCGTGCCGTCGTGCTCACGATCGACGACGGCCGGCTCTCCACCTGGTCGGTCGGCTATCCGCTGCTCGAGCGGTTCGGCATGGCCGCGACGGCCTTCGTCATCCCCGGCTATCTCGAGGACGGCCCGCCCCGGCCGCTGCCTGTCGATCCGTTCGCCGCGACCGTGGACGAGCGCCGCGACGGCCGCACCGCACTGCGCTGGAGTGAGATAGAGGCGCTGCACGCGTCCGGGGTGATCGCCATCGAATCGCACTCGATGCTCCACCGGAAGGTGGTCGTCTCCGACGAGCTCGACGGCTTTCTCGCGCCTGACTGGTCGGGCCCGCCGTTCGAGCTGCCGCTCGGGCCCGACGAGCGCGAGGCGTGGACCGCCGCGCGCCGGTCCGAGCACGCCGGCACGCCGCTGTTTCGCGCCGCATCGGTGTTCCTCGCCGACGCCGCGCGCCCGGTGCGGCCGGAGGTGAGCGCCGCCTGTGAGCGCCTCGTGCGAAACGCCGGCCCCGGCTTCTTTCGGGATCGCGGCGCCGAGCGACGCCTGACGCGCGCGCTCCGCGCCGCCGGCCCTTTGCTGGGCGCGCCGGTGGACGTGGAGGCGTGCCGCCGGTGGGAGCTCGAGACGGCCAAGGCGACGCTGGAGGCGAGGCTGCCCGGCAAGCAGGTGCGCCACTTCTGCTACCCCCGCGGCCGCGGCGCCCCGCGCGCCGAGCGACTCGTCGCCGCCGCGGGCTACGCCTCGGCATGCTGGTCGTTCCTGCCAGCGGCGGCGTCCAACCGGCGCGGTCGCAGCGCGCTCCGCCTCGGCCGGCTGAAGCACGACTTCCTGTGGCGGCTGCCAGGCGACGGCAATCGGCCGCTGCGTGACGTCCTCGCCGGGAAGCTGACGCGACGCCTCCGCGGCGGCACGGGCTACTAGGAGCAGCGGTGAGTGAGCAGCGACTCCTGGTGGACGGACACGTCCATTTCTACCCGGTCTTCGACGGCGGAACGTTCCTCGACGCCGCGGGCCGCAACTTCGCCGCCGGTGCCCGAAGCCTCGGGCTCTCCGGTGCGGCGACCGGCGTGCTCTGCTTCACCGAGTCGGCCGGCGCCCACGTCTTCCATCGTTTCCGCGACGGCGCGGGGCGTCACGAGAGCCTCGGACGCTGGCAGCTCCTCTCCACCGGCGAGCCGCGCTCGCTCCTCGCCGTGGCCGACGACGGCAGCCGCATCCTCCTCATCGCCGGCCGGCAGATCGTCACCGCCAACGGACTCGAGGTACTCGCCCTCGGCGCCGAGCACGCCATCGAGGACGGCGGCTCGCTGGAGGGCACCGTCACCGAGATCCGCGAGGCGGACGCGGTGCCGGTGATTCCGTGGGGCTTCGGCAAGTGGTGGTTCGGCCGCGGCCGCCGCATCGCCGAGTTCCTTGCGTCGCCCGAAGCGAAAGGCGTGCACCTCGGCGACAACGGCGGCCGCCTGCGCGGCGCGCCGGCGCCGCGACTGTTCGATCTGGCGCACGCGCTGGGGCACGAGGTGCTCGCCGGCAGCGACCCGTTGCCGTTCGTCGCGCAGCAGACCCGCGCCGGGAGCTACGGCTTTCTCGTCCGGGGCGAGGCCACCGGGCCACGACCCGCCGCCGCGCTCGTCGCCACGCTGCGAGCGCTGGACCATCAGCCTCGCACGTTCGGCCGCCTTGAAGGGCCGGGTGCGTTCGTTGCCGCGCAGGTCGGCATGCAGATTCGCAAGCATCTGCTGAGAGCGTCATGACTCGTCGCGCGCTCGTCATTGCTCCCCAGCCGTTCTTCTCTCCGCGCGGCACCCCGTTCAGCGTCTACTACCGCACGCTCGTCACTGCCGAGCTCGGCGTCGCGGTGGATCTGCTGACATACGGCGAAGGCGACGATGTCGAGATTCCCGGCGTCCGCTTGGTGCGCATTCCGCGATTGCCGTTCACCGGCGGTGTGAAGGTCGGGCCGTCGGGGAAGAAGGTCGTGCTCGACGTCCTCGTGCTGCTGTGGACCCTCGGCCTGCTGCTTCGGCGGCGCTACGACTTCGTGCACGCGCACGAGGAGGCGGTGTTCTTCTGCCGGCTGCTCAAGCCGGTCTTCCGCTACAAGCTCGTGTACGACATGCACTCGAGTCTGCCGCAGCAGCTCGGCAATTTCCACTTTACTACGTCCCGCACGCTGATCGGCATGTTCGAACGACTGGAGAACGCGTCGCTCGCCGGAGCCGACGCGGTGATCACCATCTGCCCCGAGCTCGCGAGCTACGCCGAGTCGCGTGTCGCCGATCCCGCTCGGCACTTTCTGATCGAGAACTCGATCTTCGACGACGTGCGGCTCCGTCGGAGCGGCAACGGACACGGCGGCGCGGCGGTGCCGCTGACGCTCCCCGCGCTCCCGGCGGGCCGGCCGGTCGTGCTCTATGCCGGCACCTTCGAGCCGTATCAGGGGCTCGACATCCTGCTGCCGGCCTTTGCCCGGGTGCGCGCGCGCCGGCCCGATGCGTTCCTCTGCCTCGCCGGCGGGTCGCCGGAGCAGGTGGCGCAGCACCGCGCGCTGGCCGACGCGCTCGGGCTGGGTGACGACGCCGTCTTCCTCGGCCGGGTCGAGCCTGCCGTCGCCCGGCGACTCACGACCGCTGCCGCCGTACTCACCTCACCGCGCACCCGGGGAACCAACACGCCGCTCAAGGTCTACGAGCAGCTCGCGAGCGGTGTCCCGCTCGTCGCCACCCGCATTCACTCGCACACGCAGGTGCTGGACGATGAGGTGTGCTATCTCGTCGAGCCGACGCCCGACGCGGTGGCCGACGGGATCGTCGCCGCGCTGGAGGGCGGCGCGCGGCGCGACCAGATCGTGGCGCGCGCCGGCGAGCGCTACGCCGAGCGGTACTCGCGGCGCGCATACGAGGAGAAGATGCGGCGGCTACTCGAGGTGCTGGCCTGATGTGCGGCATCGCCGGTATCGCCGCGCTGGGCGGTGCGCCCCCGCCGACGTCCGAGCAGCTCGCCCGCATGTGCGACACCCTGGTCCATCGCGGGCCCGATGCCGAAGGCGCCGAGGTGCGCGGCGCCGTAGCCCTCGGCATGCGGCGGCTCTCGATCATCGACCTCGCCGGCGGATTCCAGCCGCTCTACAACGAGGATCGCACCGTTCGCCTCGTCTTCAATGGCGAGATCTACAACTTCCGCGAGCTGCGGAAGGAGCTGGAGGAACGCGGACACCGCTTCGCCACCGGAAGCGACGGCGAGGTCATCGTCCATCTGTGGGAAGAGGACGGCGAGCGGTTCCTGGCACGGCTCAATGGCATGTTCGCCCTGGCGCTCCACGACGAGCGGCGCGGGCTGGTGGTGCTCGCGCGCGATCACTTCGGCATCAAGCCGCTCTACTGGAGTCTCGCGGCCGGGCAGTTGGTCTTCGGCTCGGAGGTGAAGGCGCTGCTCGCGAGCGGATGCGTGCCCCGCGAGCTGGACCTCGATGCGCTGGGCGAGTTCCTGGCCTGGGAGTACGTGCCCGCGCCGCGCACGCTCCTCCGCGGCGTCCGGAAGCTCCTGCCTGCCGGGATGCTCGTCGCCGATCTCGCGGCCGGTACCGTGTGCGAGTCCACGTGGTGGGACGTGCCGTCGCCGGACGCCGACGCGCCCGGCCTCCCGCGCGACTGCGGCGAATGGGAAGAGGCGATCGATGCCGCGGTCGCTGGCGCCGTGCGCCGCCAGCTCGTGAGCGACGTGCCGCTCGGCGCGTTCCTTTCCGGCGGCGTGGACAGCTCGCTCGTCGCCGCCGCGATGGGTGCCGAGGCCCGCACCTTCAGCATCGCCTTCGACGATCCCACCTACGACGAGTCGCCGTGGTCCCGCCGTGTCGCCGAGCATCTCGGTGTGCGCCACACGGTGGAGGCGATCCGGCCCGATGCCGCCGATCTCTTCGAGCGGCTCATGCCGTACCTCGACGATCCCATCGGCGACTTCTCCGTCTTTCCCACCTTCCTCGTGAGCCGGATCGCCCGCCGCGACGTCACCGTCGCGCTCTCCGGCGACGGTGGCGACGAGGTATTCGGCGGCTATGAGACATACATCGCGCAGGAGCGGGCCCGCAGCTGGCAGCGCCTGCCCGGCATGCTGCGGCAGGGCGTCGCGGAGCCGCTGATCGAGCGCCTCCGCCCGCGTGCCGCCAAGAAGGGGCTCGTCAACAAGGCTAAGCGCTTCGTCGAGGGATTGGAGCACGATCCCCGGCTCGGTCACGCGCGCTGGCGGCTCTTCGTGGGCGACCGAATGCGCGCCGGTCTCTTCACCGCCGCCGCCGCGGCCGAGGCGGCGACACCGGCAGCGGCGCACGTGCTCGCGCTGATGGAGCGTGCCGGCGATCGCGCCGAGCTGGATCGCGCGCTCTACGCCGATCTCCGGAGCTACCTGAGCGACAACTGTCTGGTCAAGATGGACCGGATGTCCATGGCGTGTTCGCTCGAAGCGCGGGTGCCGCTGCTCGACCCCGAGCTGGTCTCGCTCGCCTTCCGCCTGCCGCCCGAGTTGAAGGTCGCGGGCGGCGAAACCAAGCGGCTGCTCAAGCGCGTCGCGGCCCGCCACATCCCGCGCGAGTGCGTCTATCGGCCGAAGCAGGGCTTCAGCATTCCGCTCAAGCACTGGCTCGGCTCGGCGTTCCGCCCGCTGGTTGACCGGCTGCTGGACCGCGAGCGCCTCGCGCGGGAGGGCGTTTTCCGGCCCGACGCCGTCGAGTGCCTCAAGGCGGAACACTTCGCCGGGCGCGCCAATCACAGCCATCTCCTCTGGGCGCTGCTGGTCTTCGAGGACTGGCGCGATCGGTGGTCGGTATGATCTCGCGCGATCCGGCGGCCGCCGCGCTCGAGCGCCACGATCTCATCGTGATCGGCGGTGGCGCGTACGGCATCATGCTTACCCTCGAGGCGGCGCGCCGCGGCCTGCGGCCGCTGCTCGTCGAGCGCGCCGATTTCGGCGGCGCCACCAGCTGGAACAGTCTGCGGATCGTCCACGGCGGGCTGCGCTACCTGCAGACGCTCGATCTCACCCGACTGCGGCAGTCGGTGCAGGAGCGGAGCTGGTTCCTCCGCGCGTTTCCCGACCAGGTGCGCCCGCTCGACTGCCTCATGCCGCTCTACGGCGACGGACTGAAGCGGCCAGGTGCGCTCCGGGTCGCGCTCGCCGCCACCGATCTCATGACGTCCGGTCGCAATCGCTCGCTCGACGCCGCGCACCAGATCGGCCGCGGCGCCGTGCTGGGCGCGGCCGAGACCGTACGGCACTTCGAGATGGTGCCGCGCGACGGCCTCCGCGGTGCGGCGCTCTGGCAGGACGCCGTCATGGCCGACTCGCAACGGCTGCTCATCGAGTCGCTGCGCTGGGCGACCTCCGCCGGCGCTGCCGCGCTCAACTACACCGACGCATTCGCGCTGCTGGTCGCCGGCGACCGGGTCACCGGCATCGCGGCGCGCGACCGCATCTCGGGCGACGAGTTCGAGCTGCGGGCGCCGGTCGTGGTCAATTGCGGTGGGCCGTGGTCGGCGTCGCTCGCCGCGCGCTTCGATCAGCCGCTGCCGCGGCTCTTCCGACCGTCCCTCGCGCTCAATCTCTTTCTCGATCGCGCGCCGCTGGCGTACGAGGCGCTGGCCGTCGCACCGCGCCGACCGGGCGCGCGGATGTGCTTCATGTATCCGTGGAAGGGTGGCGTGCTCGCCGGGACCTGGCACGCGCCCTGGGCTGATGCGACGCGCGACGATCCGGGCGCGGTCGAGGCGGCGGTCGCGGCGATGCTGCGCGAGCTCAACGACGCCGTGCCCGGCTGGTCGGTCGCGCGCTCCGATGTGGTGCGCGTGCACTGGGGGCTGCTGCCGGCGCGCGCGCCGGGAACGGCCGACCTCGCGACCCGTCCGGTCCTGCACGACCACGGCGGCGCTGGCGGCCCCGACGGACTCTACAGCGCGTCGGGCGTGAAGTTCACCACCGCCCGCCGGGTGGGTGCGGCCCTGCTCGGTCACATCGCCCGGCGCCGGCAGCTGCCGTCGCTCGGACTTCCGCGCGCCCGACGCCCCGAACCGGTTACACCGCCCGATGCCGACGCGATGATCGCGCTGGCCACTCGCAATCGCCCCGCCGCCGCCGCCTGGGTCCGCCAGCTCGCCGTGGAGGAGTCGGTCTGCCACGTCGACGACCTGCTGCTCCGCCGCACCGACTGGGGCGTGCACCCGCTCCGGGCCGGCGTGCTCGGTCCCCTCGTCGCCGAGCTGTTCCGGCCGCTCCGGGTCAGCGGTTCGGTCGAGGCGGTGCCGTGAAGGGCCTGCTTCGGAATGCGTTCTGGCTCTCGGTCGCCGACGTGGCGGCGAAGGGGTCGAGCGGCATCCTCGCCCTGCTCGTGGCGCGCTTCCTCGGGCCGGTACTCTACGGTGCGTTCGCGACCGCCGCGGCGGTTAGCGAGCTCGCGCTGCTCGTCACCGGCCTGGGCTTCGAAGAGGAGCTCACCCGTCGCGGGGGCCGCGATGGCCGCACCGTGCCCGAGGCGCTGCGCCTCGCCTTTCGCGCGATCGGCGCCACGGCCGCGCTCGCGGCCGTCGGGCTCGCCGTCGTGCTCGCCGTCGTTCCCTATCCTGCCCAGGTGCTGCGGCTGGTCGTGCTGATGGCGCTCGCCGGCACGATCATGCGCTTCCATCTGCCTTTCCGATACCTCGGTCTGCTGCTCGGCGATTCGCGCCGCACTGCTTTCATGCAGGGCATCTCGACCATCGGCCTGATCGCGCTCACGCTGCCCATTCTGATGACGCACCGGCGCGTCGAATGGATCGTGGTCGCGCAGCTCGCCGTCGGACTTCTGGTGCTCGCGCTCTGGCTCCGTTGGCTGCCGCGCGAGCTGCGCGCCGTCGGCAGCGCCACCGCCGGCGCGCTGCGCCGGTTCGTGCGCGACGCGGCGCCGTTCGCGATGTCGAATCTGCTGTGGGTCGCCTACTTCAACTTCGACACCTTTCTGCTCTCGCTGCTCCGAAGCGAGCGCGAGGTCGGCCTCTACGCCGGTGTCTACCGCATCGTGGGCATCAGCTACGTGCTCGGCAACGCGCTCGTCAACAGCTTTCTCCCGTCGCTCTTCGAGGCCCACGCAGAGGCGCCCGAACGCCACCGCCCGCTCGCGCGGCGACTGCTCGCCACCATGGCGGTGCTGGGCCTGCCGCTTGGCGTCCTGCTCTATGCCGCCGCCGGGGTGCTGGTACCGCTCGTCATCGGATCGGCCTATACCGACGGCATCGCGGTGGCGCGCATCCTCAGCGTCGCCGTCTTCTTCCGCTGCCTCAACTTCGGCTTCGCCGGCACGCTCATGACCGCCGAGCGCCAGCGGACCCGCGTGATGCTGGAGGTGCTGCTTCTCGTGGTCAACGTCGGCGCCAACCTCGCGCTCATCCCCCGCCTCGGCGCGACCGGTGCGGCGCTCGCCACGGTGGCGGGCGAGCTCGCCCTCGCCGCCGGCGCGATCGTCGTCTGCTGGCGCGGCGGCCCGCTCTCGCGCCGCGCCGCGCATCGCGATACCCAACCCGTGACGGTGGCCCCATGAAGATCTGTCTCGACCTGCGCTACAAGACCGAGAGCGGCGGCAGCACATACGTGAAGGAAGTGGCCGAGCGGCTGCTGCGCCTCGACCGGGAAAATCGCTACGTGCTGCTCAAGTACCGCGACCAGCACTTCCCCTGGGAGCACCTCGCGGCCGAGACGGTCGTCTCGCCGAGGTGGCTCAACGGGCTCGAGCTCGCGTGGACCGCGCTGGTGCTGCCGTTCCGCCTTCGCCGCCTCGACGTGGACGTCCACCACGGTCTCAAGGCGCCGGTGCCCATTCGCAATCTCGTCCCCACCGTGACGACGATGCATTCGACCCACGACAGCTGGCGGAGCGAGTACCACAACAACTGGAAGATGAAGCTCTTCTTCCAGCTCTACGGCAACCACGTCTGGCGCCACTGCACGGCGGTCATCACGGTGTCCGAGTTCGTGCGCGACTGCATCACCCAGCACCATCACGTCGATCCCGAAAAGGTCTTCGTGGTGCACCACGGCATTGACGAGTCGTTCCGGCCGATGCCGGCGGAGGAGATCGCGCCGGTGCTCGCGAAACACGGGCTCGCGCCGGGCTACATCCTCTCGCTCGGGAACGTGACGCCGATCAAGAATCAGATCACGATCCTGCGGGCTCTCGCCCGTCTCAAGGACGAGATCGGCGCGCCGCTCGTCTTCCTCGGCAAGCTCGACCATCCGAACTCCTGTCATCGCGAGCTGGTCGCGGCCGCAGCCGAGCTGGGGATCGCCGACCGCGTTCGCTTCCTCGGCTACCAGCCGCGCGCCGACGTGCCCGCACTGGTGAACGGCGCGCGCGTCATGGCGTTCCCATCCAACAACGAGGGCTTCGGCTTCGCGATGATGGAGACGCTGCGCTGCGGCGTGCCGGTGGTCGCCTCGACCGTTGGCCCCTTGCCGTACCTCGGCGGCGACGGCGTGCTGCTCATCGAGGACCGCCACAACGACGCGGTGCTCGCCGACCTCCTGCGCCGGGTCGTCACGTCGGACAAACTGCGCCAGCGCCTGAGCCGTGGCGCGCTCGAGGCCGCGGCGCGCTGCTCGTGGGACCGCGCCGCGCGGGAGCACCTCGAGGTGTACGAGTGGACCCACGGCCGCGCGCAGGCGAGAGGGGCCCGTGTGACATGGGGCACCGCAACGCCGGCCAGGCCGGCCTAATCTCGAAGCGCCGCGTGAGCGGCTCCAGACAGATCGAGACCTATCGCATGGACCTGTGACGAGGCGGAACCGGCGAATGGCCGACGAGCGGCTGTTGAGCATCGTGGTGCCGGTGTACAACGAGGAGCAGAACGTGGCGGCGCTTGCCGCCGCGATCCGCGACGCGCTCGCCGGCTTGCCGAGCTGGGAGCTGCTGCTGGTGGATGACGGGAGCATCGACGGCACGCTGCAGGTCGCAGCGGCGGTGTCCGCGGTGGATCCGCGGGTCCGCGTCGTCCCCCTCGCGAGGAATTTCGGCCAGACCCAGGCGATGCAGGCGGGCTTCGACGAGGCGCTCGGCGATGTGGTGGTGAGCCTCGACGGCGATCTCCAGAACGACCCGGCCGACATACCGCGGCTGCTGGCCAAGCTGGACGAGGGCTATGACCTCGTCGCCGGCTGTCGGCAGCGGCGTCGGGACGCGCTGTTCACCCGCAGAGTGCCGTCGTGGGTCGCCAACCGCATCATTCGCATGATCACGCGGGTGGACATCCACGATAACGGCTGCTCGCTCAAGGCGTATCGCCGCTGGACGCTGGAGCGCATGCATCTCTACTCCGACATGCACCGCTTCCTTCCCGCGCTCGCGGCCGCCACCGCCGGCGCCCGCATCGCCGAGATCCCGGTCCGCCACCACCCGCGGCGGTTCGGCGCGAGCAAGTACGGCCTCTCGCGCATCTTCAAGATTCTCACGGACCTCCTGGCGATCACGCTGATCTCGTGGTTCCGCGAGCGTCCGCTCCAGCTCTTCGGCTTCGGCGCGTTCGTCTCGCTGGTGCTCGCGTGTGCCTTCGGCGCCGCGGCGCTGCTCGCGCTCACCGACGTCGGCGCGGACGTGACGGACGCCTACGTGCTTCCCGCCGCCGCGCTCCTCTGGCTGATGCTCGCGTGCTTCCTCCTGATGCTCGGCCTCGTCGCCGAGGTCGCCCTGCGGAAGGCGCGTGAAGAGCTGCCCGACGCGCTGCCCATCGCGACGGAGAGGTTCGCGTGACCACCCGCGACATCGAGATCTCGGTGATCGTGCCGGTCGTCGAGCATCCGGGATCGCTCATCGAGCTCTATCACGAGTACTCGGCACCGCTCCAGCAGGCCGGCCGCACCTTCGAATTCATCTTCGCCGCGTACCCGCGCCTCGAGCACCTCACCGGCCCGCTCCGCGCGCTGATCGCGCGCCACGCCCCGATCCGGCTCATCGAGTTCGGGCAGGGCGTGAGTGAGACGGCGGTGCTCAAGGTCGCCGCCGCCAACAGCCGCGGCCGCATCGTGCTGACGTTGCCACCCTATCGGCAGGTCGAGCCCGCGGCACTCCTCGCGCTGGTGAACCGCGTGGAGCAGGGCGCCGACCTCGCGGTCGCGCGCCGCTATCCCCGGCGGGACTCGCTGATCAACCGGCTCCAGAGCCGCGTCCTCCATCTCCTCCTCGGCAAGCTGGCCGCCGGTCGGCTGCACGACGTCGCGTGCGCCGTTCGCGCCATGCGGCCCAAGGTGATCGAGGAGACCCGCGTCTACGGCGACTTCGTCCGTTTCCTGCCGCTGCTCGCCCTGCGGGAGGGATTCGTGGTAGACGAGGTGGCCAGCGCGGTGCATCCCGCCGCCATGCGCGGGCGCATGTACGGCCCCGGCGTTTATCTCCGCCGCGTGATCGACGTGCTGGGCCTTCTGTTCCTGCTCCGCTTCACCGACAAGCCGCTTCGCTTCTTCGGACTCATCGGTATCGTGCTCGCGTCGATCGGGAGCTTCATCTGCCTCGCGCTGCTGATTGAGCGGCAGGTGATCCATCACGGCATCGCCGAGCGCCCCATCCTGCTGCTTGGTGTCCTGGTACTCACGCTCGGCGTGCAGGCGATCGCGCTCGGACTGATCGGCGAGATGATCGTGCACCTGCACGCGGCCCGGCGCTCGCTGTACCGGCTCCGCGGCGAGTCGGTGCGCGAGGCGCAGGAGTCGCTCGAGCGGCTGGTGCGCGGCGCCCGTGGCCCGCTCGCCGGGGGCGACCGTCGCGCCTCGGGCGTGCGGGACCGCCGCCGCGTCCCTCGCGGTCCCGCGACCGACTTCCCGGACGCGCTGCGCCCCACCGCGTGACGTCGGATCTCGATGCCGGCGGACCGCTGCCGTTCGGCCACGCGCCCCTTAGATTGAACGGCGTGACCCCCGCTCATTTTTTCACCGTCGACGTGGAGGAGTACTTCCACGTCAGCGCGCTCGAGGGCACCGTGTCCCGGTCCGACTGGGAGGTGCTGCCGAGTCGCGTCGAACGGTCCGTCGACCTCGTGCTGGAGCTGCTCGCGAGCCACGGCGCCCACGGCACCTTCTTCGTGCTCGGCTGGCTCGCCAGCCGGCGGCCCGGGCTGGTGCGCCGCATCGTCGACGGCGGTCACGAGATCGCGTCCCACAGCTTTTGGCACCAGCGCGTCACCCGGATCACGCCCGACGAGTTCCGCGCCGAGGCGCGCGACTCCAAAGCGGCCCTGGAGGATGTCGCGGGGGTTCCGGTGTACGGCTTTCGTGCCCCGACGTTTTCCATCGTGCCCGGCTGTGAGTGGGCCTTCGACGTGCTGCTGGAGGAGGGCTATCGTTACGACTCGAGCCTCTTCCCCATTCGCCGCCCCGGCTACGGCTACCCTCGCGCGCCTACCACGCCGCACCTCATCCGCCGTGCCGCGGGCGTGCTCCTGGAGCTGCCGCTCGCCACGACGACGCTGCTCTCGCTGCGCGTGCCCGCGGCCGGGGGCGCGTACCTGCGGCAGCTGCCGTACGGGCTCGTCCGCCGCGCGTTTCGCGAGCACTCGTCGAGCGGCCTTCCCGCCATGTTCTACATCCATCCGTGGGAGATGGACCCCCAGCAGCCGCGGCTGCCGGCGCCGCTCGTCTCCCGTCTCCGCCACTACCGCGGCCTCTCACGCACGCAACCCCGAGTCGAGCGGCTGCTCGACGAGTTCCGCTTCACGTCGGTCGCGCGGCATTACGGCATCAGCGCGAGCCAGCCGGTCGAGGCGCTCTGGGCGGCGGTTCCGGCGTGATCGGCGGACCTGGTGCCGACGTCGCGGCACTGTTCCCGGTATCAGCCCCCGAATGTGAGCCCCAGCGGGCGACAAGGGTGGCGTGATGCTCGACGAGCATGCCCCCGTGGCCCTTCAGCAACAGATCGTCCGGCTTCGGCGGTCGCACGGTGAACTGCGCGTGCAGCAGCTGCTCGAGGATCTCGACCGGCACGGCGACGTCATCGACGATCCGGTTCTCTGGCTTGACACCGCGGCGAAACGCCGATTCCGCTATACACCGATCGAAGCGGTTCAGCGATGCACTTGTGGTGCGGATACCATCGTGCCGGTCGGGCGCTTCGTGTATTGGAACCTGCTTGGGATCTGCCGGTGCGCCACCTGCGGTGTCCTGCTCGCCTCGCCCCGCCTCACCGATGCGGCCATGCGCGGCATATTCGGCTCCTCGTACTTCAAGTCCCAGCCGCCCGCGTTCTGGGGCGAGCGCCGCGAGCCGATCTTTGCGGAAATTCTGGCGCTGCTCCATCGCTATGAGTGCCGCACGGTGTTTGACGTGGGTGCGGCGTACGGACACCTCCTCGCCTACCTCTGCACGTCGGCCATCTCCGGCGCGGGCTGCGAAGTCTCCGGACCGACGGTAGCTTGGGGTCGGGCGAATCTGGGCGTGGACCTGCATCTCGGGAGCGTGCAGGAGGTCGTCGCGACCGGAATCGGGAGCACGTTCGCTGCGGTCGTCTCGCTCGATACGCTCTACTACACGGCAAGTCCGGTTGACGAGCTCCGCGCCATGCGCCGCTTGCTGCGCCCCGGTGGCGTGCTCGTGCTTCGCCTGCGGAACGGACTGCGGAGCCTGGCGCGCGCACTGATGCACCGCCCCGGGCGGATTGGCGCGCCGGTCATGCCCGCGGGGCACCTGTGGGCCTTCACCCCGACCGCAATGCGGAGACTGCTGGCGTTTGCCGGGTTCGAGGTGCTGGAGACTGGTCCGGCTGCGTACTCCCGCACCAGTCTCCTTCCGTTGCATGGCGCGGCCTGTGCCACCAGCCGCGCGGCGGCCCGCGTCGGCATTCCGCTTTTCACCAGGAGCTTCAATATCGTCGCCCGCGCGAGTGATGGCGGCTGAGTCGATCTCGGTCGCACCGTCGGCTGCACCAGCCGCCGAGTGGGACACCTTCGTGATGGCGCAGCGCGGCTTCACCGCCTTTCATCTGTACGCGTGGCGCGGCATCGTCGAGCGCGCATTTCATCACGAATGCCTCTACTTCGAAGCGCGCGATGCCAGCGGCCGGCTTGCTGGCGTGCTGCCGCTCGTCCGGGTTCGGAGCACCATCTTCGGCCACTATCTCGTCTCGATGCCGTTCCTCAACTACGGCGGCCCGCTCGGCACGGGGGAGGCGGTGAGTGCGCTTGCGAAAAGGGCGGTGGAGCTCGCCGAGCACGACGGCGTGAAGCTCCTTGAGCTGCGCAGCCGCATCGAGCAGCCGCTGCCGCTCCGCGTCTCTCACCGCAAGATCACCGTCTTGCGCGATCTGCCCGAAGGCGGCGACACCGGCGTCCTGTGGACCGCGCTTGGCTCCAAGCTGCGTTCCCAGGTCAAGCGGCCGCAGAAGGAAGGCCTGACCGTCCGCTTCGGTGCCGATCAGGTCGCGCCGTTCTTTCGCGTCTTCGCGCGTCATATGCGCGATCTCGGCACGCCGACCCAGCCGCTGCGGTTCTTCGAGGCGCTCCCCGCCGGCTTCGGTGACGATGTCTGGTTCGGCTGTGTCTATCACGGCGACGAACCGATCGCCTGCGGCTGCGGCTTCCGCTGGGGCGACGAGTTCGAGATGACGTGGGCATCGTCGCTGGTCGCGTATAACCGGCTCGCGCCCAACATGCTGCTCTACTGGGCGTTCATGGAGCGGGCGATGCAGGAGCAGCTGCGGGTCTTCAACTTCGGGCGGTGCACGCCGGAGAGCGGCACGCACCGGTTCAAGCGGCAGTGGGGCTCGCGGGATGAGCCGCTCTGGTGGTACCAGTGGAGCCGCGCCGGCGCGGCGGCGACTCCCTCGCCCGACACCGCCGCCTACAGACTGGGCCCGCGTATCTGGAAGCACTTGCCTCTCCGGCTCGCCACCGCGATCGGCCCGCACATCGTGCGCGGCATTCCCTGATCAGCGGCGCGACCTGATGCGCCGCCAGCTTCCGGTCTACTCACCACTCACGCTCGGCGCGCTCGCGAGCGGCTTGGCCGCGTTAGGCAGCGACCGGGCGGAGGCGGCGGTGACCGCCGCGCTGGCCGAGGCGTGGGGGGGCGACGCCCTCCGCACCGCGAGCGGTACCGGCGCATTGACTCTTGCGATCCGCGCCGCCGTGCGCCACGCGCCAGGGCCGGTCGCCCTCCCTGCCTACGCCTGCTACGATGTCGCCACCGCCGCCGACGGCGCCGACGCGGCGGTGCTGCTCTATGACATCGACCCGGCGACGCTCGGGCCCGATTTCGGATCCCTCGAGCGCGCGCTCGCGGCGGGTGCTCGGGCCGTCGTCGTCGCCCATCTCTACGGCGTGCCGGTAGACCTCCGCACCGTTGCCCAGCTCGCCGATGCCCACGGCGCGGTGGTCATCGAGGATGCCGCGCAGGCCGCCGGCACCACGATCGGCGGCCGTCGCGCCGGCAGCATCGGTTCGCTCGGCGTGCTGAGCTTCGGGCGGGGGAAGGGGGTCACCGGCGGCTCGGGCGGCGCGCTCCTCGGCAATGACGAGCTCGGGCGCGCGCTCGTGGCTCGAGCCCGAGCGGAGCTTCTCCCCGGTCGCACCACGGCACGCGAGCTGGTCTCGACGGCCGCGCAGTGGCTGCTCGGGCGGCCGTCATTGTACGCTCTCCCCGCATCACTGCCATTCCTCGGACTGGGCGAGACCCGCTACCGTGCCGCGGAGCCGGTGCGCCGCCCGTCACGCTTCTCGGCCGGCGTGCTGCGCCGCACGCTGGAGCTGGCGGATGCGGAAGCCGCCATCCGCCGGGCGAATGCCGAGCGGATCATGCGCATCCTTCCGCGTGGGCTCGCGGTGCCGCAGGGCGGACCAGGCCGGGCGGGGTATCTCCGGCTTCCTGTGGTCGCTGAGGAGCGGTGGATTGAGCGGCTTGGTGGCGCGGCAGCCCGGCGCCTAGGCATTTCGCGCGGGTACCCCGACTGCCTGTGCGCTCTGGCGCCGTTGGCCCCTCGGGTCGCGAATGCTGGTTCCGACTTGGACGGCGCTCAGTCTCTCAGTCGCGCGCTCCATACGATGCCGACCCACTCGGGTCTTTCCGATCGCGACATCGCCAGGATGGCCGCTCTCGTGGCGCTTGCCTGAGTTTGCCGCCCGACTACGCGCAATTACCAGCCTGCAATACAATCGAACGCTCCATTGTTAGACAGTTAATCCTTGTTACAATACCGCCTGCATGCGGGCAAACATAGGCTCAAGAACGGCTTTCGTCGCTAACAGTATTGCGCGTAGCAGCGCTGTCAAATTATTGCGGTTGCGTGATGTTTCCACAACTCTCATTATGCCGCGCCCAAGGGAGGTGGTGAGCATCGGGAACGGTTGGGTTCTTCAGTCCGCGCGATCTGAGGGCATATCGGCATGACGTTCACCTTCAAGCTGGCGCGAAGGCTTGCTGTCTCGCACAGGGCCGCGTTGCTACTTCCGGTCGGGATGCTCGCCGCCTGCGGAGGCGGCGATTCTCTGGCCCCAGCCTCGACTTCCACCGCCGCCTCCCGCGCGGTCCTTACTCCCCGTAACGCCACATTATCTCTCGGTCGCACTCTCCAGTTCGCGGCGTTTCAGCGCCTCAATGGGGGCGACAGCGTCCCCGTGGCGAATGTATCGTGGACGGCCTCCGGGGGCTCAATTCAGCCGACCGGCGTGTTTCGGGCAGAGACACCTGGGAGCTACAGGGTGATCGCTCGCGTCCAGAACGGCGGCGTTGCTGAGTCGAGCGATACCGCAGTGGTTCAGGTGATTGACACGGCGACCTCCCAGACTCCGACAGCAGCTCCTCCCGTACCGCCGTCCGATCCGTCAGCTCTTCGCAGACATGAGCCGAGCGGTATGTCGCTGATTACCGTACGCGACTTCGACGGACCCGGTGAGCAGGGGTGGCTCGAGGGTCCGCGCAGCGGACTTGTGGGGTTCGTGCGCGACCAGCAGGCACCCACCGGCGCTGGCAGCGTAGGTCAGATCACGTTCCCGGCGGGATTCGCCGGTGGTGCGGCGCCGGCGTTCGCCGCGCGCGAGCAACTTCCGCAGGATCGGCGCTTCCGCACAACGTACGTGTCGTACTGGGTCAAGATCTCGGCGAACTGGTACGGACATTCGGTAGTCAATAAGATCGGCTTCGTATGGATTGGTGGGAAGCCGAAATGCGATCCGGCGATCAAGGGCGCCGGGACGGGACCGCTCTACTTCCAGATGAGGCTGCAGAACCTCGCAGGACAGCCGGATGTCAATCTGCCCAATAACCTGGGCCCAGGTGCGTTCGCTCGCGGGCAGTGGCATCACGTTGAGTTGGTCTTGCAAGCGAACACCGCGGGCACGGCGGCACCCAACGGCCAGGCTCATTGGTGGTTGGACGACCAGCCTGTCGGCAGCGCCACCAACATCGCTTGGGTCGGCGCGGGCGAAAGCGACACCTGGGAGGCGTTCAGCTGGTGGCCGGTGTGGGGCGGACTGGGCCAGAACGTTCCAGCTGACCAGTACATGTGGATGGATCAGTATTACGCCAGCGGCAAGTAAGCCGCGTCCAAGTCTGCCAAAGGCACCCCGAGCCCAGCTCCGGGGTGCCTTGGCTTTCCGCCTATCGGCTTGCGTCGACTGTACAAGTAGTGCTATGGTATCGCTCTATGTTATTTGGCAAGCGTTACTTATATTCTTTATTGTGTCTCGATATACGACATATCTGCTTCTTTTCACTTGACCGGCCGCTAGTCTCGCCCGATAATCGGCAGACCCAAGGGCTGGGTCGGGAGGGGGCACGGTTGGGGATCGAGGTTTCGATTGACGAGCTGA
The DNA here is from genome assembly GCA_025934955.1 of Gemmatimonadales bacterium. GTDB lineage: Bacteria > Gemmatimonadota > Gemmatimonadetes > Gemmatimonadales > GWC2-71-9. Next base: position 67,531 of record JAICWE010000010.1, read on the forward strand.
TCAGCGATGACGTACACGTTCAAGCTGTCCCGGCGGCTTGCGGTTTCGCGAACGTACCCAGCTCTCGCTGCCATCGGCATCCTCGCAGCCTGCACGTCCGGCGGTGAGCCGCTCGGACCCGCGGCAATGGGTCCGGACATCTCCCGCACGGTGCTCACGCCCCGTAGCAGCACCCTCGAAGTCAATCAGATGATCCAGTTCGCTGCTTACCGGCGGTCTCCGGGCGGCGATTCGATACTCGCGAGCGACGTTTCGTGGTCCTCGGACGGCGGGCAAATAGGCGTGGACGGCAAGTTCCACGCACTCACACCCGGGCACTACCGCATTGTTGGTCGAGTGTCCGACGGACAGTCCACTCCGGACACCGCGACGGTTGCCGTACTGGATACGGCCGTCGCTCCAGCGCCCGCGCCGGCCCCGCTCATTGGTAGGAACGAGCCTGCTGGGATGGCGCAGATAACGGAGCGGGACTTCAACACGGTGGCTGAGGCATCCTGGCTCTACAGCCAGAACAGCAACTTCGGAGTCGTGCACGACGGGAGTCCTCGACCCGGCGCGACTGACAGCCTGGTGGGCCAGATCCGGTTTCCCGCGGGGTTCGCATCGGGCAGCGCGCCGGCGTGGACGGATCGCGAGGGGTTGCCGAGTACGCTGCGCTTCCGCACCA
>JAICWE010000101.1 GCA_025934955.1 Gemmatimonadales bacterium
GATACCGCCCGCCTGGGCAGTCGACACGGCACCGCGTCGCGCGGTCCGCGTCCCTAAGGCAAGCGGGGGAGTATCGCCGGTGCGGTTGGTGAACGCCCCGCGGAGTGCGGTCGGCGCACCCGCCGGGTGCCCGGAGAGGGCGCCGAATCATCCGGCTCCCGGGGACACCGCGCCTGGCCGGCGTCGCGCCTGAGGCACCACCGTTCGGTTTGTGGAAGGGGTGTCAAGGATCACGCGAATTCCCCGGGTGTGATCACGAGAATTCCCCACCTGTGATCGCCGGCCGCAGCGATGCGATCGCGTCGCGGTGGGCGCGCATTCGGTAGCTGTCGCCGTTGATGGACAGGACGGTGGCGTGGTGCAGGAGGCGGTCGAGGATGGCGGCGGCGACGGTGGTGTCGTCGAAGATCGCGCCCCAGTCGGCGATGTGGCGGTTGGTGGTGAGCACGATCGAGCCGTGCTCGTAGCGACGTGAGATGACCTGGAAGAAGTGCGAGGCGGCGTCGGCCGCGAGCGGCAGATAGCCGAGCTCGTCAACGATGAGTAGCTGCGGTCCGTTCCAGAAGCGCATCGTTGTTGCCCAGCGGCCTTCGATCGCGGCCTTGGCGGTGCGGGCGACGAGGTCGGCGGCGGTGGTGTAGTAGACGCGGTAGCCGGCCTCGACGGCGCGGTGTCCGAGCGCGGTGGCGAGCATCGTCTTGCCGACGCCGGGCGGCCCGATGAGGAGCAGGTTGGCCTTCTCCTCGATGAAGCGCAGGGTGGCGAGGTCCGCGACGATGCGGCGGTCGAGGTTGGGCTGGGCGCTGAAGTCGAACTGCTCGAGCGTCTTGCGCGCTGGGAGCTTGGCGAACCGTAGGCGGCCTTGGAGGCGGCGCTGCTCGACCGCCGTGACTTCGTGGGTGAGGAGGTCGTGCAGGAACTGCGTGTAGCCGGGCCGCTCGCGCTCGGCGTGCTCGAGGGCCGGTGCGAGCTGGTCGGCGACGGCGGTGAGCTTGAGGTGGTGCAGGTGCTCGCGCAGCTGCTGGTAGATGGTGTCGGTCATCAGGACGCGGCCTCCGCCAGTTCGGCGTAGCGGCGCAGGCTGATCACCGGCGCCGGCTCAGGATCGATGCCGCGCAGGCGGGCGAGCTCGGCCAGCGCGTCCGGGCCGGGCGGACGGTTGGGCTTGCGGCGGCAGGTGTGGTCGGTCGTGAACGCGGCCAGCACCGCCCGCTCCAGCGCCGCGGCATGCTCTGCCGTGCGCAGCGTCTGGCCGGCGCCAGCCGGGGCGCGGCGGTGCTCGGCGATGATCTCGCCGGCCGCGCTGTGGATCCGCAGGACGGGCTCGCCGACGCGGGCGTGGACCGTCACGGTCCGTCCGGCGCAGTGGGGCGGGACGCTGTAGTGGTTGGCCTCGAAGGCCACCAGCGCCGATCGTGACGCCTTGCGCTCGACGGCGATCACCGCGGGATAGGCCGCGGGCGGCAGCATCCGCAGCGGCTCGGCGGCTGCGATCTGGCCGACCGTGCCGGCCGGGCGCTTGCGTTGGTCGGCGACGTCGACGCACCAGGCATCCAAGGACGCCTGGGCCTCGGCCATCGTCGTGACCGGCGCGCTGCGCCACCACGACTTGGTCGTGTACTTCACCGCGGCCTCGACGACGCCCTTGCGCTGCCCGCGCCGCGGCGGGCAGACCCGACCTCGACGCCGTAGTGCTTGGCCGCCTGCGCCGCATCGACGGTCAGCCGGTCGGTTCCGGGGATCACGACGGTCGCCATCCGGTCGGTGCGCCACACGCGCGGGGTGCCGCCCAGCGCGACGAGCACGCGGTGCATCGCTTCGGCGAGATGGCCGAAGGTCATCTGCTCGCAGAACACGCCGCGGAAGCGCCCGGAGTGCGACAGCGCACCGAGCAACACGAACGCCGGCTGACCCCACGGCGTGTCGTGCAGCTCAAGCCAGTCCCACTGGATCTCCTCCCCGGCCGGGTGGTCGATCTCGACCGTCACCGCGGCGCCGCGATGGTGCTCGCAGACCAGGCAGACCGGCCGCAACTCCAAGCGCCGCAGCTCGCGCACGAGCGTCGGGTAGCTGCGATCGAACCCGGCGTCGACGAGCTCGCGGTGCAGCACGGTCGCGTCCAGGTGCGGATCGTCGTCGAACCGCGCCTGGATGTAGCCGCGGAAGGGCTCAAGGCAGCTCGGCGCCGGCGCGCGGTGCTGCCGGGCACCCTCACCCCTCAGGTACTTGGCGACCGTCTTGCGATCCCGGCCGGTGTGCCGGGAGATCTGCGACACCTTCCAGCCGCGCGCGGCCAGCGCGTGTATCTCCACGTCGTCCTCCTCTGTGAGCATCCCCCGCGGGTCCTCCTCCGTGTCATGGCTTGAGCACCACGACCGTGAGGGGGACCCCCGACAGAACGCGCGCACGCGCGCGAGAAGCGACTCCGGCTCGGCGCTACGCGCCGTCGCCTCCGCCGCACCCCGCGCACGCTCCTCTACGCCCTACCGAAGGGGGGAATTACGATGATCAGGACTGGGGAAGAAACCGCAATCTCGGCCAGCTTGCGCGATATTCGAGCCACGGCGCCGGCGGTCAGCGGTCATCGCGAGCACGGGACCTGGCCGACATCGCGATGATCGCCGCGCAGAGAGACATCGATGGAAGCCAGCTGGCAGCCCAACTCCGGCGCGAAGAGCA
>JAICWE010000110.1 GCA_025934955.1 Gemmatimonadales bacterium
CCTCGCCGAGTACGCCCCCGACAACCGGCGCGGGCTCTACACCAGCGTCGTGCCCGCCTCCACGGCCGCCGGCCTGCTCTTCGGCTCGCTGCTCGCGGCGCTGCTCACCGGCGTCATGAGCCACGCGCAGCTCGACTCCTGGGGCTGGCGGCTGCCCTTCCTGCTCGCCGCGCCGCTCGGCCTCATCGGCCGCTACATCCGCCTCCGGCTCGAGGACACGCCCAAGTTCCACGAGCTCGAGCTGCGCGAGCAGTCAAACGCCCCCCTGCGGATCCTCTTCACCAAGCACCGCCGCGCCATCGCCATCGCCTTCGGCGTCACCTGCCTCAACGCCGTCGGCTTCTACCTGCTGCTCAGCTACATGCCGACCTACCTCTCGACCGAGCTCGGCGTCGGCGAGACCGCGTCCTTCGTCGCCTCCGCGATCACGCTGACCTGCTACATCGGCTTCATCTTCGGGATGGGCGCCCTGTCCGACCGGTTCGGCCGCAAGCGCGTGCTCATCGCCGCGTCGATCGGCTTCGCGGTGCTCACCATCCCGCTGTTCGCGGCCCTGGGAACCGTCGGCATCGTCGGCATCGTCCTGATCCAGATCGCGTTGAGCGGCCTGCTGACCATGAACGACGGCACGCTGCCGGTCTTCCTCGCCGAGATCTTCCCCACCCGCGTCCGCTACAGCGGCTTCGCGTTCAGCTTCAACACCGCCAACGCGCTCTTCGGCGGCACGGCGCCCTTCGTGGCCACCCTGCTCATCCACCTCAGCGGCAGCAAGCTCGCCCCCGCGGCCTACCTCGTCGTCGCGGCGCTCGTCGCGATGGTCTCGATGTTCCTCGCCCGCGAGACCTGCAACCGGCCGCTGGCCGACGACTGACCTCCCTCCCACCGCACGACCCACCGAAAGGACAACCCCAGTGAACCTCGAGCGTCTCAAGGACATCCCGAACGGCGAGAAGGTGCGGCCCACCTTCTCCGCCGAGGAGATGGAGAGCCGGCTGACCAGGCTGCGCAAGGTGATGGCCGACGAGGGCCTCGACGCGGTCCTCTTCACCAGCTACCACAACATCAACTACTACTCCGACTTCCTCTACACCTCCTTCGGCCGCAACTACTACCTCGTCGTGACGCCCGACAGCTCGACCACAGTGTCGGCCAACATCGACGCCGGCATGCCGTGGCGGCGCACCTTCGGCGAGAACGTCGTCTACACCGACTGGCAGCGGGACAACCACCTGTATGCCGTGCAGCAGGTGCTCGCGAAGCAGGGCATCACCGGTGGTCGCCTCGGCGTCGAGGACGACCACATCAACGGCCTGCTGCGGGCCCAGGTCGCCGACTACACCGGCATGGAGCTCGTCGACGTCTCGCAGCGCGTCATGCGCCAGCGCATGGTGAAGTCGGCCGAGGAGATCGAGGTCATCAAGCACGGCGCCCGGATCGGCGACCTCGGCGGCGAGGCGATCCGCGAGGCGATCTACGAGGGCGTGCCGGAGTACGAGGTCGCCATCGCCGGGTCGAACGCGATGATCCGTGAGATCGCCCGCACCTTCCCCCACGCCGAGCTGCGCGACACCTGGGTGTGGTTCCAGTCCGGCGTCAACACCGACGGCGCGCACAACTGGGCGACGTCCCGCCAGGTCCAGCGCGGCGACATCCTGTCGCTCAACTGCTTCCCGATGATCGCCGGCTACTACACCGCGCTGGAGCGCACCCTGTTCTGGGGCGAGCCGTCGGCGGAGCACCTGCGGCTCTGGGAGGTCAACGTCAAGGTCCACCGCCGGGGCCTCGAGCTCATCAAGCCCGGCGCGGTGTGCAAGGACATCTGCACCGAGCTCAACGAGATCTACGAGGCCGAGGGCCTGCTCCCCAACCGCACCTTCGGCTACGGCCACTC
>JAICWE010000061.1 GCA_025934955.1 Gemmatimonadales bacterium
CGTCAGGCAGCGCGTAGAAGATGTCGAAGCCGGCCACCCAGCTGGCGACGCCGAGCGCCGCGAGCAGGAGCACCCACGCAGGATGGCTCCAGCGACCCGCGACCGCGATCCATCCGCCCACCGGCGCGATCGCGAGACTGACCCCGAGCCACAGATGCGGCCACCAGGTGAATCGCTTCGCGAAGCTGTACGCCAGGATCCATGCCAGCGCGAGCGGGGCGAGCAGGAGGCAGAGCCGGTTGAGCAGCGCCGCGGCGACCACGAAGACGACGCTGGCGAGTGCGACGGAGAGCCACGCCTGGGCGAGGGTGAGCGCGCCGCGGGGCAGCTCTCGCGCGCGGGTGCGCGGGTTCCGCGCGTCGTGGACCCGATCGGCGATGCGGTTGAAGCCCATGGCCGCCCAGCGGGCGCCGGAGAACGCGAAGACCACGAGCACGACGGTGCGGAGCGTCACCGGCTCGACCGCCGACGCCGCCAGCACGCCGAGCAGCGCGAACGGCAACGCGAAGAGCGTGTGCGGCAGTTTCACGAAGTTGACGTAGCGCACCAGCAGCGACCGGCCGGTGAACGTCTGGCCTTCCCGCGCGGACAGCGTCATCCTCTTCCTCTGCGGTTCAGTTCGGCCGCGGCGGTCGGAGGCCGATGCCGAGGCGCGGCCAGAGCTCGTCCACGCGCCGCCGGGTCGCCTCGTCCATCCGGATCAGGTCGGGCCACTCGCGGTCGAAGCCCTCTTCCTTCCATTTCCGCGTCGCGTCGATGCCCATCTTGCTGCCGTAGGTGAACGCGCGGCTCGAATGATCGAGTACGTCCATCGGGCCCATGGTGAAGCGCACGTCGCGCTCGGGATCGATGTTGTTGAGCGCGATCCACCACGCCTCGTCGGGGTCCTGGACGTTGACCTCCCTGTCCACCACGACCAGCACCTTGGCCAGCGCCATCAGTCCCTGCCCCCACAGCGCGTGCATCACCTTCCACGCCTGCCCCGGGTACTGCTTGTCGATGCTCACGAAGACGAGGTTGTGGAAGATGCCCGGCGCCGGCATGTGATAGTCCACGATCTCCGGCACCGTGAGGCGGAGCAGCGGGAGGAAGATCCGCTCGGTCGCGTGGCCGAGGTAATAGTCCTCCATCGGCGGCCGGCCGACCAGCGTGGCCGGGTAGATGGGGTCGCGCCGCATCGTGACGGCGGTGACGCGCACCAGCGGGTAGTCGTCCGCCAGCGAGTAGAAGCCGGTGTGGTCGCCGAACGGTCCCTCGCGCACGAGCGGCTCCGCCGGGTCAATGTACCCCTCGATCACCAGCTCCGCCTCCGCCGGGACGTCGAGGTCCGAGCTCACCGCCTTCGCCAGCTCCACCGGCGCACGGCGAAGGAAGCCGGCGAAGATGAACTCGTCGATCGTGGGCGGCAGCGGGGCGGAGCCGCTGTAGATGCTCGCGGGGTCGCCGCCCAGCGCGATGACCACCGGCATCCGCTCGCCCCGCGCCGCCATGGCGCGCCAGTGCGCGGCACCGACCTTGTGGCGCTGCCAGTGCATCGCCAGCGTGTTACGCCCGAGCACCTGGATGCGGTACATCCCCACGTTACGGGTGCCGCGCTCGGGGTCGGCGGTGATCACCATCGGCAGCGTGATGTAGCGGCCGCCGTCGCCGGGCCAGGTGGTGAGGAACGGAATGCCGTCGAGGTTGACCTCGTCGCCGCGTTGCACCACCTCCTGGCATGGCGGCCGACCGCCCTTCACCCGCGGCGGGAACTTGGCGATCTCGGCGAGCTTCGGCAGCATGGCGAGCTTGCCGAAGAGGCCGTCGGGCACCTTGAGCTCGAGCAGCTCGCTGATCCGCCCACCGATGTCGTCCAGCCGCTCGCAGCCGAGCGCGAGACAGATCCGCCGCATGGAGCCGAAGAGGTTGATGGCGACCGGCATCGGGCTCCGGCTGCCGTCGTCGAGCAGCGGGTGCTCGAACAGCAGCGCGGGGCCGCCACCGGGGCTCTTCATTACCCGGTCGGCGATCTCGGCGATCTCGAGCCGCGTGCGCACCGGTTCGGCGATGCGGACCAGCTCGCCGATCCGCTCGATCTCCGCCAGCATCTCCCGCAGATTATCCAGCGCCATCGCGACGAGCTCCCGGAACCGCGCTAGGGGTGGTTGCAGGCAGGATACCGACGTGGAGCGCGCAGACGCCGCCCATGAGGTGCTCGTATTCAACGGCGGTGAACCCGGCCGCCGCGATGCGCACGGCGAACGCCGGCGCGTCGGGGAAGGCGCGGGCCGACTCGGGCAGCCAGCTGTACGCGCTGGCGTGTCCCGAGACCGCGCGGCCGATCGCCGGGAGCAGGCGCTCGGAGTAGCAGCGGTTGAGCGCGCGCATCGGCTGATGCGGCGGCGTCGAGGTCTCCAGCACCACGAGCCGTGCGCCCGGCCGGAGCACCCGCGCCGCTTCGGCCAACCCGTCATCCAGGTCCACCAGGTTCCGCACGCCCCAGCCGATCATCACGCCATCGAAGGTCGCGTCGGCGAACGGAAGCGCCAGCGCGTCCGCCGCGACCGGTGCGACTCGCTCCGCCTTTCCGCGTCCAAGCTGCAGCATGCCGGGAACGAAGTCGGCGGCGACGATGCGGCCGCGGAACCCGGGCGCCGTCGCGAGCGCCGCGGCGAAGTCGAGTGTTCCCGCGCAGAGGTCGAGGTAGATTCCCTCCGGCTCACGCTCCCAATCGAGCCGCCCCACGGCCCGACGGCGCCAGCGACGATCCAGCGAAAGACTGATGATGCGATTCAGGCGATCGTAGGTCGGCGCGATCGCGGTGAACATGCCGCGGACGTAGGCCCGTTTCTCCGCCCCGCCGGCGACGGGTAACTTTTTATCCGAGGCGAACATAGGCGCCAAAGCTAGTCCCGCCCGAAGCCGCCGGGCAAGCCGGAGCCCCTCCGGTGGCTGAAAGCCGGCCGCCGCTCGCCGCCGCCACCGACCTGGAGATCGTGGCGCGGGCCCGCGCGGGGGAGGAGGCCGCCTACCGCGAGCTGATCCGGCGCTACGAGCGGCCGATCTTCTCGCTGCTGTTCCGCATGGTACGCGATCGCGAGCTGGCGGAAGATCTCGCGCAGGAGACCTTCGTCAAGGCGCTCAACGCGATCGAGTCGTACCGCCCCGAGTTCAAGTTTTCCAGCTGGATCTTCAAGATCGCCAACAACGCGGCGATCGATCACCTGCGGCGACGCGAGCTCGACACGCTCTCGCTCGACGGCTCGCCCCACGCCGAGACGCCCGAGGCGATCGAGGCGACGGCGCTGCAGATCGGCGACCGGCAGGAGACGCCGCTCGACGCGGTCGAGTCGAAGGAGCTGGGCGGCGCCATCGAGGCGGCGATCGCCCGGCTCCGGCCGGAGTACCGGAGCTGCATCCTGCTGCGTCACGTCGAGGGGCGCGCGTATGAAGAAATCGCTGATATCCTGAGCCTCCCGCTGGGCACGGTCAAGACGTACATCCACCGCGCGCGCAACGAATTGCGAGTCGCGCTCGCACACCTTCGCGAGTGAAACCTGGCTTTCCGGCACGCCGTAAGAGGGGGAGTTTATGACCTACGGACCCACCGATCACCTGTCGCCCGACGACGTCGACGCGTTCCTCGAGGGAAGGCTCGACGGAGCGCGGCGCGAGCACCTGCACGATTGCGCGCTCTGCCGCGAGTTCGCGCGGCTCGAGCGCGGCGTGGTCGACCAGCTCGCGGCGCTGCCGCCGCTCGCGCCGAGCCCGGAGTTTCCCGAGCAGGTCATGGCGCGGGTCCGGGTGGCCGATCCCTTCGCGCTCCGCGCCCTCGCCACCGCGCGGCGACGGCTTCTCGGCGAGCGCTCGGCCGGCCTCGCCGCCATGATCGCTCTCACTCTCCTCGGCTCGCTCGCAAGCATCGTCTGGACCCTCACCCATCAGGCCGTACTGCTCGGCGCCGCGCACTGGCTCGGGGCGGAGAGCTACGCGGTCCTGTGGGTGGGCGTCCGCACGGTGGCGTCGAACCTCATCGAGCAGCCGTGGTACACGGACGCCCGCCGGCTGTTCACCTCGCCGGCGCGGCTCGCCCTCACCTCCGCGGCCGCCTCGCTGCTGTACGTCACGGGAGTGCTGACGCTTCGGCGTCTGCTCGCCGTGCCTGCCCAGCGGGTGGCCCATGCGGCCATCTAAGCTCGTCCCGCTCGCGGCCGCGACGCTCGTCGCGGCGCTGGCTGCATTCCCGCTCTCGGTCGCCCGCGCGGACGACGCCGGTGACCATGCCGATGCCCGTCCGGCAGCCCACGCGGTCCACGATCTCTGGGTGACGGTGCAGCAGCTCGCCGGCGGCGACAGCGCGGCGCAGCACCCCGCGCGGCCGGCGCCGCAGGCGGTCCCGGCCGGCGGCCCCACGGTGAATCTGTCCGACCTCTCGCACCCCCCCGACATCGACGCGAAGCTTCACGCCATCGCGCGGCTCCCGGCCGGGGCGGTGCGGCTCACCGTCCCCAACGGTCAGGCGCGCCTGGGCGACTACAGCATCGGCTCGGAACAGACCAGCACCGGCGATCTGCTGGTGCTCCACGGGAACGCCGACGTCTTCGGCACGCTGCGCGGCAACCTGGTGGCCTATGACGGCGACGTCACCGTGCATTCCGGCGGTGTCGTCACCGGCGACGTGCTCGCCATCGGCGGGCTGGTCCACGACCAGGGCGAGGTCGACGGCGAGGTGCGGACCCTGAGTGCCGCGACGCCGGCACGCACCGCCGCGCCGCCGCTCAGCGCGGGCGCGCTGGTGGCGCGGAATGCCGCCGGCGTGGTGGGCGTGGTGCTCACGCTCCTGGCGCTCGGGTTCGGGCTGGTGCTGTTCGGTCGGCCCAGTCTCGAGATCGTCTCCGACACCGTCAGCCACTCCTTCGCCCGCGCCTTCGTCACCGGTCTCATCGGCCAGATCCTGCTGCTCCCCACGTTCGGCATGCTCGTGGTCGGACTGGTGCTGAGCGTCGCCGGCATCCTGCTGCTGCCGTTCGCGGTGGCGGTGTACGCGCTGCTCGTGGTGGTGGGCGTCGTCGGCGGCGCGCTCGCGGTGGCGTACGCCATGGGCGAGACGTACACCCGCCGCCGCCTCGCGCGCGGGGCGATGGGCTCGCCTAACGGGTACCGCTATCTCGTGGTCGGGCTGGCGGGGCCGGTGGCGATCTGGCTGGCGTGGGCGCTGTTCGGCTGGGTGCCGATCGCCGGCGACCTGATCCGCGGCGCCGCGATCCTGGTGACGTGGCTCATCGCCACGGCCGGCTTCGGCGCCGCGCTGCTGAGCCGGGCGGGTGCACGCGAGAGCTTTGCCGGTCGCATCATCCCGCCGGAGGCGCTGACCGACGAGTACCTCTGGGCGACGCCGCAGTTCGGCGTCCCCGCCGTGCGGCGTCCGGGGAAGCGGTGAGCGGCTCGCGCCGCGCGCGCGGCGGCCGCCGCGGCGGCCGCCGCGGCGCCGTCGCGCTCCTTCTGCTGCTTCCCGCGGCGGCCACCCTGCACGCGCAGACGATGATGGATGCCTCCGCGTCGCGCCAGCTCCACGGCGAATCGCGGCTCGACGCACGGATCGACTACGCTGCGGGCACCCTCCGCGTCGCCCCCGCCGATGCCGCCACGCTCTACCGTCTCCAGCTCCGCTACGATCGCGATCGGTACCTGCCGCTCGCCCGCTACAGCGCGGCGGACGGGCGCGTCGCCCTCGGTGTCGAGACGACCGGCGGGCCGGGACTCCGCGTCTCCTCGCGGGAGCACCTGGCGCAGGAGGCGACGGTCGCACTCTCGTCCCGCGTGGACCTCGCGCTCGACATCACGCTCGGCGCCACCGAAGGCGAGCTGGAGCTGGGCGGGCTCAGACTGCGCAGTCTCTCGCTCAGGAACGGCGCAAGCCGGACCAGCATCCGCTTCTCCCGTCCCAACGGCGCGCGCTGCAGCCGCGCGAGCTTCAGCACCGGCGCCGCGGAGCTGGAGGTGACCGGGCTCGGCAACAGCCGGTGCGCCGAGGTGGCGCTCGACGGGGGCGTCGGCCGGGTGACGCTCGACTTCAGCGGCGACGCGGCGGGCGACACCCGCGCGCGGCTCGACATGACCCTGGGCGAGCTGGTGCTCCGGGTGCCGCGCGGCATGGGACTCCGGCTCACCAGCGATCGCCTGCTGGCGAGTCTCGAGACCGCGGGGCTCACGCGGCGGGGCGGCGCGTTCGTGTCGCCGGGCTACGAGCGCGCAATGCACCACCTCGACGTGAGTCTCTCGAGTACGCTCGGCGGCGTCAGCGTGGAGTGGATCCGCTGAGCTCCAGGCAGCCACTCCCCGCATTTTCCGGTCGAGGACCACCCTTCATGCTGCGCCTCCCGCGATCCACGGCGTTACTGCTCATCATCGCGACGGCGGCCGCGCCGCTCGCCCGCCCAGAGCTATCCGCTCACCACGGCCGATCTAGCCGATTCGGGGACGCTGGCGCGCACCATGCCGCGGCTCGCCGCGCAGCTCCTCGCCGCGAATCAGCCGAGCGATACCGCTGCCGCGCTCGACGACGCGTTCCGGCTCCAGCTCGTCGCCGGCCGCTTCGATGACGCGGCGAAGAGCCTCGCGACGCTGCGCCGGCTGCGCTCGGGCGCCGGCGCCGCACCGCAGTCCCGCGCGGCGAACGTGCAGTACGAGATCTACGCGCGCGCCCGGTCGCTCGAGGCGTCGAGCGGCCGCCCATTCGTCGAGACGTATCCCCGCGCCTTCCGCGACGCGCTCGCCGGACTCGACGACCGCACCTCGGCCCTCGTGATCCGCGCGCTCGGCGCCGGCAGCGGCGGCATCGAGAGCGCTCTGCGCGCGGCCGTCGCCCGACAGCGCGGGAAGAGCGCGATCGCGCGTCCCGAGGCACTCGCGCTCCTCCGCGCCTATCAGGTCGCGGAGAGCTACCGAAGCTTCGCGCCGCTGCTGCCGCCGCTCGTGGCCGAGGACGACCTGCGGCGCTATGTGGTCGCGATGCACAACCGCATCCATACGCCGGACGGCGCGACGGTGTGTGCCATGCTGGTGCGACCGCGATCGGCGCCCGCGCGGGTGCCGGCGCTGCTTCAGTTCACCATCTACGCCGACTCGGCGTCGCTCTTCGGTGACGCGCGCCGGACAGCGTCGAACGGGTATGCCGCCGTCATGGGCTTCACTCGCGGCAAGGCGTGCAGCCCCGACCGGCCGGTCGCCTACGTGCACGACGGCGCCGACGCGGTGACGGTGATCGACTGGATCGTGGGACAGCCGTGGAGCGACGGGCGCGTGGGCATGTACGGCGGCAGCTATTCCGGCATGACGCCCTGGGCCGCGGCGAAGCGCCGGCCGAAGGCGCTCAAGGCCATCATGGTCGGCGCGCCGGTGGCGCCGGGTCTCGACGTGCCGATGGAAGGCAATATCGTCTGGAGCTTCGTCTATCCCTGGCCGTTCTACACGACCGACACCAAGGGACTCGACGACAGTACCTACGGCGACAATGCGCGGTGGCAGCGCGTGTACCACACGTGGTACGCGAGCGGCCGCGCGTACCGCGACCTGGACCGGATCGACGGCACGCCCAATCCGATGTGGGACGAGTGGCTGGCGCACCCGGCGTACGATGCGTACTGGCGGGCGATGATCCCCAACGGGACGGAGTTCGCGCGGGTCGACGTCCCCGTGCTGCTGACCGCCGGGTACTACTACGGCGGCCCGGGCGCGGCGCTCTACTACTTCACCCAGCACCCGAAGTACCGCCCGCGTGCCGAGGACTATCTGCTGATCGGCCCGTACGACCACTTCCAGGCGCAGCGCGGCGTCGTGAACGCGCTCGGCGACACGGCGACGGTGCTCAACGGATACCGGATCGATCCCGTCGCCCGAATGGACATCACCGCCGAGCTCCGGTATCAGTGGTTCGACCACGTCCTCCGCGGCGGGCCGAAGCCCGCGCTGCTCCGGGATCGGGTGAACTACGAGGTGGTGAACGGGAACGAATGGAAGCACGCCCCGTCCATCGCGGCGATGTCGAATGGCGCGCTGCGGCTCTACCTCACACCCGCGCGCTCGGGGGAGTACTATCGCCTCGCGCCGCGGCCGGCGCCGGGCGACAGCGCCATTCCGCTCACCGTGGATCTCGCCGACCGCTCGGACTCCGACCGCATCGTGCCGGGGGGCGGCGTCGCCGATACCGTGACAGACGCGTCGAGCGGCATCGAGCTCGTGAGCGATCCGCTCCCGGAGGCGACCGAGCTGAGCGGCCTCTTCTCCGGCCGCCTCGACTTCGTCACCAACAAGCGGGACTTCGACTTCGGCATCTCGCTCTACGAGCTGACGCGCGACGGCACCTATCTCCAGCTCCCGCCGTTCCAGCTGCGCGCGAGCTACGCCGCGGACCTGACGCACCGCCGGCTGCTCACGCCGGGCGCGCGTACGCGGCTCGACTTCCACAGCATCCGGCTCATGAGCCACCGCTGCCAGGCGGGAAGCCGGCTGGTCATGGTGCTGCAGGTCGTCAAGGGGTCGGGCCAGCAGATCAATTACGGCAGCGGCAAGGACGTGAGCGACGAGACGATCGCGGACGCCGGCCCGCCGCTCACCATCAACTGGTTCGGCGACAGCTACGTTAGTCTTCCGGTCCACCGCTGACCGGGAGTGCGGATGTCGCCGCTTCAGACGCTCGGCTTCGCGCTCGGCACTTCGTTCGCCTCGGGGTTGAATCTCTACGCGACCGTCGCGGCCGCGGGGCTGCTCCAGCGCTTCGGCGTGATCACGCTGCCGCCGTCGCTGCAGGTGCTGGCGCACCCGGCGGTGCTCGGCGTCGCGATCGCGATGTTCGTCATCGAGTTCGTGGCCGACAAGATCCCGGTGGTGGACAGCGCCTGGGACGCGGTGCACACCTTCATCCGTCCGCCCGCGGCCGCCATCCTCGCCTACAGCGCGTTCGGCTCGGTGCCGGAGGCGTGGAAGCTGGGTGCCGCGCTCCTCGCCGGCAGCGTCGCGCTCACGTCGCATGGCGCCAAGGCGAGCATGCGCGCCGCGGCCAACACCAGCCCGGAGCCGTTCAGCAACTGGGCGCTCAGCATCACCGAGGACGGCGTCGCCGTCTTCCTGAGCTGGCTCGCGGCGGCGCACCCGTACGTGAGCGGCGCGGTCGCCGTCGTGCTCGTCATCGTGGCGACGTTCGTCATCTGGAAGCTGCTCGGATTCCTTCGGCGGGCGATCGCGAGACTGCGAGGCGGTACGACCGCGCCCCCGGCCGCTGCATCGTGACCGGGGGCGCTTCATAGGATCGACGAGCCGGACCGGGATCAATCAGCCCGATCGCCGCTCGGATTGGTGTCGGGAAGGGTTTCCCAGGTCGTCGAGCCGGTGAGATTCCGGTTCTCCGAGACCTGATCGACTTCGTCCTGCTTCTGCTGGGATCCGTCAGGCGAGCGCTCGCGGCGCTGCGTGTCGCGGTCCTTGTCCTTCTTCTTCCGACCTGCCATTCCTGCCTCCGTAGTCCGTGCCCGCCAAGGCGAGCGGTGTGGGACCATGCTGCACCTCGGGCGGATGCGGCACAGTGACCGCGGGCACCGCGCGCCGGTGCCCCGCTACCCGAGCCGCGCCCGCACCCGCCCGCCGACGCCGAGCCCCAGCCGCCGCGCGGCGGAGCCGTCGCGCACCGCGATCTCGACCTCGCCGCCGGAGCCGAGAAAGGCGAGGAGACCGCCGGTCGGGACGTCGCCGAAGGTGGAGCGGAGCGGGCCCAGATCCACATCCTCCACCACCAGCCGCGCATACGGCGGGACCTCCTCCGCGGTCAGGTTGGTCACCAGCGTGCCGAAGCGGTCCACGTAGATCACCGCGCCCACGACGGTCTTTCCCTCGTAGTGCGGCGGCGGCGCGGCCAGGCGCACCGGAATGCCGGTGAGCGGCTCGCCCAGCGATCCGAGCGCGTGCCCGGCCGCGAGCGCCGCGGCGGCGGGGCCGAAGAGATCGCGCCCATGGAACGTCGGCGCGGCGCCGCGCGGCGTGGGCAGGGTGACGACCTGGACAGCGGTGTCGTGGAGCACGCGGGTGAAGAGCCCGTTGTCGGGTCCGACGAAGAAGTGCCCGTGGGCGCTGAAGGCGAGTGCCGCGCGCGCGGTGCCGACCCCGGGATCGACGACGGCGAGATGCACCGTGCCCGCGGGGAAGCGGTGCCACGCGCGCCCCAGGATGTACGCGCCGGCGGCGACGTCGCCCGGCGGGACGAGATGGGTGATGTCCACCAGCGTCGCTCCGCTGGCGCAAGTGAGTATCGCGCCCTTCAGCTCGGCCACGTAGTGGTCCGAGTTGCCGAAGTCGGTCAGCAGTGTGACCAGGGCCATGCTCAAAGCTAAGCGGGGCCCGGGTCAGTTCTCGATGATGGGGATGGCGACGGTGCGCTCGCTGAGGCGGGCCTGCACGACGTCCGCGATGGCGCGAAGCGCCACGGCGGCCGGGCTGGCCGGCTCGGCGATGATGACCGGGCGGCCGTGATCGGCGAGCTCGGCGAGACGCGGCTGGAGCGGGATGGTGCCGAGGAGCGGAACGCCGACCTCGTCGGCGAGGCGCTGGCCGCCGCCGGAGGAGAAGAGCTCGAAGGTGCGGCCGGTCTCGGGATCGGTGAAGCCGCTCATGTTCTCCACGATGCCGAGCACCGGGACGCCGACCCGCTCGAACATGCGTGCGCCGCGGAGCGCGTCGCCCACGGCGACCTCCTGCGGCGTGGTGATGATGAGCGCGGCGGCGACCTGGGTGGACTGCACCAGGGAGAGCTGCGCGTCGCCGGTGCCGGGCGGCAGGTCCACGATGAAGTAGTCGAGGCCGCCCCATTCGACGTCCCGCAGGAACTGCTGGACGATTTTCATGATGATCGGCCCGCGCCAGATGGCCGGCGCGTCGCGCTCCACCAGGAGGCCGAGCGACATGAGCCGCACGCCGTAGGCCTCGAGCGGCTGGATCTTGTGCGTCTCGGGATTCACCGCCGGCCGGTCGAAGGCGCCGAGCATGCGCGGGATGTTGGGCCCGTAGACATCGGCATCCATGACACCTACGCGATAGCCCCCCGCCGCGAGCGCGACCGCAAGGTTGGCCGACACGGTGCTCTTCCCCACTCCACCCTTGCCGGACGAAACCGCGAGCACGCGGCCCAGGCCGAGCTGCTCGCTGGTGGGCGCGGGCGGCGCGGCGGCGGGCTCCGCGCCCGGCGGGCCGTGGGTCGCGCGAGCGGGGCCGGCGGGATTGGCGACGCTGATCTTCACTTCGGCGACGCCGTCCACCGCGCGTACCGCGGCGCGCGCCTCGCGCACCAGCGTCGCCGGATCGTCGGGCGCGAGCAGGAAGGTGAAGCTGACCCGACCGTCGGCGGCGACGGCGAGGTCGCGGATCATGCCGGCGGAGAGGAGGTCGTTCTCGAGTCGGGGGTTCCGGATCCGGGCGAGCGCGGCACTCACCCGTGCATCGAGGGCATCCGGCACGTCAGACCGCTTCCACGTGCTTGACTTCGGGCACCGCGTCGCGGAGCCGCACTTCGATTCCCTGCTTCAGCGTGACGGTGGACGCCGCGCAGCCATGACAGGTGCCGCCGAGCCGGAGCAGGAGGGTGCCGTCGGCCTCGTCGAAGTCCACGACCTCCACGTGCCCGCGGTGTGACGCGATGTACGGCCGGAGCGTGTCGAGCGTCTGTTCGATGCGGTCTATGATTTCCATGGCGCCAGCCGAAATCCTAGTGTCGGAATCGGGAATATATGGCATGCCCGGGGCGGGTAAAGTGCGGCTCATCGCACCGCCGTGCCGCTGGCGGCGGGGCGCCCGTCGCGGCTGCCGAGCCAGGCCCGCGCCGCCTCGAGAACGGTCGCCTGGACCTCGGCGAGCGATCCGGTCATGAGGAGGCCGGCGGCCTTCCGGTGGCCGCCGCCGCCGAACGGCCTGGCGAACTCGGCCACGTCCACGTCGCCCACCGAGCGGAGCGACACCTTCACCCGGCCCTGCGAGATCTCGCGGAAGAGCAGCGCAAGGCGGACGCCTTCGATGGAGCGGGGGAACTCGACGACGCCGTCGAGATCGTCGGAGGTGACCTTGAGCCGCTCGATCGCGCCGGGCGGCACCGTCACCCACGCGAGGCCGTACTCCGGCTCGACCACGAGCGTCTGCAGCGCTTCGGCGAAGAGACGCGGGCGGCCCTCCGGGGCGCGGGCATAGACCTCGAGGTAGATCTCCTCGGGGTCCACCCCGGCTTCGAGCAGATCGGCGGCGACTCGCAGCGTCTGCGGCCGGGTGTTGCTGAAGCGGAAGCCGCCGGTGTCGGTGAGGATGGCGACGTAGAGCCCGCGCGCCGCCGACTCGGTGATCGGCCAGTCGTTCGCCTCGGCCAGCTCGAGGATGAGCTCGCCGGTGGCGGCGGCCGTCGGGTCCATGTAGCGCGGGCCGGGCGGCAGCTCGCCCTCGCTCACGTGATGATCAATGCAGGCGACGGGCACGCCGCGGCCGCGCACGGTTTCGGTGAGCATGCCGAGGCGGCTCAGATCGGAGATGTCGAGCACGACGATCAGGTCGGCGCGGCGCAGCTCCTTCACCGCTTCCGCGGTGCGATCGGCACCGGGAAGGTCATCGAAGAGGAACGCAAAGCGCGGCGGCGTCGGCGTGGGGTTGGTGACGATCGCGTCCACCCCGCGCTCGCGGAGCAGGTGCAGCAGTCCGGCTTCGCTTCCCAGTCCGTCGCCGTCGGGGTTCACGTGGGTGGTGAGGCAGACCCGCCGGCCGGGCACGAAGAGTCGCGCGAGCTCGCGCGCGGCGGCGATCTTTCCGGGGGTGAGCGTGACCGACATGCGGGGATAGTAATCGCGCGCTGCGACGGTCGCACGCGAGGCACGATGGCCCGCCCCCGGACGTGCCGTTCCGATCGGACGGCGCGAAAGCGAAGCGATGCCGCGCCTAACGAGATATCCGGATTGGCAGCTCAAAACCGAACGATACCAGCACTCAGAGCGATAGACAGCACGCTTCGCGTGCTTGCGGAAGTGGCGAACACGCCACTCTGCCGCAGCGCTGGTCGGTAGACCAGGTTCGCCACGTCGAGGCGAACCGGCACACGACCGAGGACGCTCGACAGGCCGACGCCGAGCTCAGCCCCCGCTCGTGTCCGTCCTTGGAACCCGCTGAAGCCGCGTCCGGTCGCGATTAGCACCGCAGGCCCACCGAACACGTATCCTGCGACATGGTCGAAGAAAGTCGTCGACTTCCAGGCGACGCGGAGGCTGCTTGACCAGATCGTCCCGCGGTCGACGGTTGTGAACCGTGGCGGACCGGCACTCTGAGGCTCGTCGATGAAGACATCAACGGTCGAGAGCAACGACGACAGTTCGAGCGTTACGCGTGGCTTGGCATACCACGTAACGCGCGCATGGCCTGAGACCCACGGCGACGCGACTTGCTGATGCAGCACGATCGGCTCTGAGGTCGTCCCGACGCCGGCAGCGCCCTCGAGTTTGCCAAAACCGGTCACGACTCCCCCCAGGCCGACTCCTAACTCGACCTGCGCACGTGCCTCCGAGGCGACGCTCACTAGCATGGTGAGGCCCAGCCCCAGCGGGATGGCGATCCGGCGTGTGCTGCGCATGCGCTCGGTCATCGGCTTCCGGGGGTGTAGAAGTTACGGACGGTAGACGAGCCAGGTCTCGCCGACCTTGGCGCTTCCGTTCAGAATGGCATGGCTCACGCCGGTCGAATAACCTAGAGAACTGGCAACGGCGCTTGCATCAACAGCGACCCCGATAAAGTCGTCGTTCATACCCGTGACGCTGTTCCAGACATTCTGTAGAAGCTTCGGAATCCCTAGCGCCACGCCGATGATACCGCTAATCGCGCCGATGTACTTGCGCGGAGTACTTTGGGTACGATCGGTGTTGATCCAGAGCCACGTCAAGGGTACCACGACCGCGGTTTGCTTCACAATGTCATACCAGTGAAAACCGTCCACGATCTTGCCACGGACGTCGTCGTCCTCCCAGAAGGACAAGGTGAATGCCACCGTGTCCCCGACACTGCTCGGGAACCGCGCTTCAATCGAATCAATCTCGGCTTGACTCGCGACGAGAACGCCGGGGCTGCCGGACGGCGCGTACCAGTAGTTCGAGTTTTGGTCAAAGATTCGCTCGGGCGGAGTTGGATTGTAGAGAGGGCCTTCGTCCGCCGCGATGCCCGCCTGATCGGAGGGGCGAAGCCGCCCAAGCTGCTGTGCGGCCGCTGGTTGTTGTAGTTGATGCGCCACGCGTCGAGCGCGCGCTGCGCATCGGCGAGATCGAGCCACCCATGCGGTGATAGGCACTCCCGTCTGAGGTTGGCATTGAAGCTCTCGATCACGGCATTGTCCATCGGCTTGCCTGGGCGGCTGAAGTCGAGCGTAATGCCCGACGCGCGCGGCGCGCGCGCAGGTGCCGGCATGTTTGCGCCGGCTAGCGCTTCTCACCGCGTCGGCCCACGCGGGCCATTACCGGGTCGAAGTGGCTACACCGGTCCATATTGGATGGCGCGGCGCCGCGAGGCTTCCTTGACGTTACGGCAAGGCGGGCAGCACCAAAGTGCCTCTAACTTCGTCTCGGCCGGTCACGCGGATAGCGCTGAATTGCGACAGAATAGGGCAGATTTGCGACAGCCGGAGGCGTCCGAGTCTTGGTTGTCCCCCCTGGAAGCCGGGCTGCATCGGTGCGCGGCAGGGCACGCGCCGCGGCGGCATTGCGCGCACCGCCTTACCGAAGCGGCGGCCGGCGGTTGTGATAGTGGGCCCGGCGCGCCGCAAGCTGGCACTCGGCGCGGTGGGACCAAGGCCGGCGACATGCGCTCCTGACGCAGGTTGTCATTGAAACTCGCAGCCAGGGGATGGCCCAAGGACCTTGCGCGTGCGGCTGACCTCGAGCTGGACCACCGCAACAAGTTGAGGGGCCGACGGCGCTGTTCGCTTTCGGCCCCTCAACTGCTGCTCCCACCCCGGCCCGTCATGCAGCCGGCTTTCCTTCAGCCGGCGTCGGCGCGGGAGCGGGTGTCGCTGACCCACTCTCCTCGAGCTGTTCCGCCCGCCCGCTGAGCTCAGTAACGTGCCTGACGCTCTCCCACGCCGCGAGCTCCTCGGCGTTCCCGGCGAACCGGTAGCGCTTGAGGCCGTCCAGCACCACGATGCTGCCCGCCAGCTTGGCCGGGAGGGCGTCGATCTGGGCGCCGGCACTAACATGGTCGCGGCGGGCGGACTGGGTGTCCGCCACCGTGGCATCGAACTTTTCCAGCGCGGCGCTCAGGTCGTCGAGCAGCTGCTCGCCGAGCCCGTGCTTCACCAGTACGTCGCGCTGGGATTGCGCGAGCTCCAGCATCGTCCGCGCATCGATCCCGAACGACTGGTTCGAGCCGTTGCTCGCCGTCAGGCGGAACTTGCCTGCGAGCGAGGGGTCGTCCGCCGCCGCGGCGGCGGTGCGCAGCGTGACGCACGCGAGGCACCACGCCCCCTACGATCAGCCTCGGCGCTCCTACGCGTCACTCGCGAATAAGCACGCGCGGCCCGCTTCGATCGACGCGAGCCGCGCGCTGGACTACGCGGGATGTTCGCCCCGATCGTCGAGCTCTGCCCTACTCCCCTCCCGCCTCGCGCTGCAGCGCGCTGTGCTTCCGGTTGTAGCCGAGATAGATCGCGAACCCGATCACGAGCCACCCCGCGAGACGGATCCACGTGTCCGGCGGCAGCGTCGCCATGAGGCCGAAGCAGGAGATGATGCCGAGGATCGGGACGAGCGGCACGAGCGGCGCCCGGAACGGCGATCGAGATCGGGCCGCTTGTTCCGGAGAATCTATACGTCGGCGCAGACGAGCACGAACGCGAGCGGCGTCCCGATGTTCACCAGCTCGCCGAGGAGCTGGATCGGGAAGATCACCGCGATGACGGCGACGATGATGCCGACGCCGATCGTCGAGAGATACGGCGTCCATTCGCCTCGGCCAGCTCGAGGATGAGCTCGCCGGTGGCGGCGGCCGTCGGGTCCATGTAGCGCACGCAAAGCGCGGCGGCGTCGGCGTGGGGTTGGTGACGATCGCGTCCACCCCGCGCTCGCGGAGCAGGTGCAGCAGTCCGGCTTC